>NZ_JACCFS010000001.1:5402614-5703922 GCF_013410755.1 Nocardiopsis aegyptia | reverse complement strand
CGGCCCGGAGCTGATCGAGCAGTTCTCTGAGTTCCGCCCGACGTTCCTCCTCGCGGTCCCCCGCGTGTTCGAGAAGGTCTACACCAAGGCCGAGCAGAAGGCGACGGCCGAGGGCAAGGGCAAGATCTTCGGCGCCGCGGCCGACACCGCCATCGCCTACAGCAAGGCCCTGGACACCGGCCGGATCCCGCTGGGCCTCAAGCTCAAGCACGCGCTGTTCGCCAAGCTGGTCTACGGCAAGCTCCTGGCCGCCCTGGGCGGCAACGCCGACCACGCGGTCTCCGGCGGTTCGGCGCTCGGCGCCCGCCTGGGCCACTTCTTCCGCGGCATCGGCTTCACGATCATCGAGGGCTACGGCCTCACCGAGACCACCGCCCCCACCACGGTCAACAGCCCCGAGTTCAACAAGATCGGCACCGTGGGCCAGCCGCTGCCGGGCACCTCCGCCCGCATCGACGAGGACGGCGAGATCCTGGTCAAGGGCGACCACATCATGGTCGGCTACTGGGACAACGAGAAGGCCAGCAAGGAGGCCTTCACCGAGGACGGCTTCTACCGCACCGGCGACCTCGGCTCCCTGGACGACGACGGCTTCCTCAGCATCACGGGCCGCAAGAAGGAGATCATCGTGACCGCGGGCGGCAAGAACGTCGCCCCGGCCGTACTGGAGGACCGCATCCGCGCCCACGCTCTGGTCAGCCAGTGCATGGTGGTCGGCGACAACCGCAAGTTCATCGCCGCCCTGGTCACGGTCGACCCCGATGCGTTCGAGCAGTGGAAGGAAAGCAAGGGCAAGTCCGGCACCATCGCCGACCTGACCGAGGACCCCGACCTCAACGCCGCCATCCAGGAGGCCGTGGACAACGCCAACAAGGCCGTGTCCAAGGCCGAGGGCATCAAGAAGTTCCGCATCCTGCCCAGCGACTTCACCGAGGAGAGCGGCCAGCTGACCGCCTCCCTCAAGGTCAAGCGCCACGTGGTGAACAAGGAGTGGAGCCAGGAGATCGAGAACATCTACGCCGGCTGAGGGCGCCCGGAAGACGGGGCCTTCGCGCCCTCCGGTGCACTCCCTCGTTCCTCGGGAGTGCACCTCCAGGCCCTCCAGGACCCGTCGGCGCCCTCCTGTGTTTTTTTGGGGCCTCCGCTCGTGCCCACGCCGTCGCCCGCCACCACCCTCAACGGACGCCTGCGGCGCAGTCCTTCTAGCTTCGGCCCGTGCTCGTGCGCCCGGAAGACGCGCCCTTCGGTCCTTCCGGTGCACTCCCTCGTTCCTCGGGAGTGCACCTCCAGGCCCTCCAGGACGCGTCGGCGCCCTCGCCGTACTCTCCGGCGCCCTCGCAGGCTCGGACGCGGGGCGCTGGGAGGCCAGTGTTCTTCGTCGTCGACCTGCCTTGCTCGTTCCTCGCTGCGGCCCCGTCTCCTCCTGCAGAACACTGGCGCGCCCCGAGCCAACCCCCCAGTGGCCCCCATGAGCGAACGGCCTACCTCAACCCCCTGGGGTCGAGGTAGGCCGTTTTCGTGCACCCCGACCCCCTGGTCCTGAGGCACAGGGGGTTGGGCGTGCACACACCGGACTGCGTGAACCCCCTGGGGGTTGAACGTGCGCGGCTCCGCTCGCGGACACCACAGGGGGTTGGAGCAGAACGAATGCGGCCTACCTGAACCCGAGGGGGGTTGAGGTAGGCCGTTCAGCTGTGGGGACCACAGGGGGTCGAAGGCGAGCCGTCGGGCCTACCTGAACCCCAGGGGGTCTATCCGGGCCAAAGCGAGGAACGAGCGGCGGCCCAAAGCAAGCACAGGTGTGAGGGGCGCGCCGGTGCCTGCAGGAGGAGACAAGCCGGAGCGAGGCACGAGCGCAGGCGCAGGCGACGACGAAGGACCCGGCGTGAAGCGCCCCGAACACGGAGGCTTTCGCCGGGCCCTCTCTGCGTTGGTGGCTCGCCCTAGTGGGCGGGCTCCTTGTCCGACTCCTCGGCGGAGTGGGAGTGGTGCAGGTGGTGGCCGGAGTGCGCCTGCACGTCCGACACGGTCACGTTGTCCCTCGTGTACCAGAGGGCCAGGCGACGGCGGAGCTTGCCCATGCCCTTGCGGGCCTGGGGGCTCTCCACACCCTTCTCGTCGACCGTCTCGTCCAGGGCCGTCGACGTGATCGTCGGCTTGCTGGACAGGATCTCGACGGTCTCGTCCGAGCTCTCCCGGTGGACCTCGATGAACTCACCGCTGGGCAGCTGCTGGATGACGCCGCTCTCGTACCCGTGCTCCAGGGTCTCGCGGTCGCGCCGCTGCAGGCCCAGGCAGATCCGCTTGGTGATGATGAACCCGACGACCGGGCCCACGATGATCAGCACGCGGAAGATGTACGTGGTGAGGTACAGGTTGATGGAGAAGGTCTCCGACAGGATGTCGTTGGACCCCGCCAGCCACAGGATGCCGTAGGCGGTGATGCCCGCGACGCCCAGGCCGGTGCGCACGGGGGCGTTGCGCGGCCGGTCGGCCACGTTGTGCGCCCGCTTGTCCCCGGTGATCCACTGCTCGATGAACGGCCAGGCGCCCAGCGCGCCGAACAGCAGGCCCATGACGCCGAGTCCCGGGATGAGCACGGCGACGGGCACCGCGTATCCGAAGATGTCGAAGTCGAGCGTGTTCGGGAAGATGCGCAGCGAGCCCTCCAGGAAGCCCATGTACCAGTCCGGCTGGAGGCCGGAGGTGATGGACGTCGGTGTGAACGGCCCGAACAGGTGGATCGGGTTGACCTGCACGAAGGCGCTCAGACCCGCGGTGACGGCGAAGGTGAAGAAGAAGAACCCTCCGGCCTTGACCGCGAACGCCGGGAACATGGGTGTTCCCACGACCGTCTTGTCCGTATGCCCGATGCCCGGGTACTGCGTGTGCTTCTGGTGCCACAGGATCATGAAGTGGGCCACGATCAGGGCCAGCAGCAGCGCCGGGAGCAGCAGGATGTGCAGCATGTACAGGCGCGTGATGATCTCCTCGCCGGGGAACTCCCCGCCGAACAGGAACATCGAGATGTAGGTGCCGACCAGCGGCAGCGACAGGATCACGCCCTGCAGGATCCGCACGCCCATGCCCGAGGGCAGGTCGTCCGGCAGCGAGTAGCCGAAGAGGCCCTCGACGATCGCGATGCTGAAGATACCGACGCCGATGAGCCAGTTGATCTCGCGCGGCTTGCGGAACGCACCGGTGAAGAACACCCGGAGCATGTGCACCACGAGCGACGCCAGGAAGATCAGCGCGGCCCAGTGGTGGATCTGCCGTACGAGGAACCCGCCGCGCACGTCGAAGTCGATGAACAGCGTGGAGGCGTAGGCCTCACTCATCGGAACGCCCTGGAGGCGCTCGTAGGAGCCGTCGTAGACGATCTCCGCCATGCTCGGCTTGAACCAGAGCGTGAGGAACACGCCCGTGACCAGCAGGATGATGAACGAATACAGGGCGATCTCGCCCAGCATGAACGACCAGTGGTTCGGGAAGACCTTGCGGAGGTTCTTCTCGCCCGTCTTGGCCAGGTGGAAGCGGTCGTCGATGAAATTCCCGACGCCGCGCAACGCCTTGGGTGCTTGCGTGGTCTTACTCATCGACTAGTCCTTCGCGTAGTCCCAGAACGTCGGACCGGGCGCTTCGGAGAAGTCGCCCGTCGACACGAGGTAGCCCTCGGAGTCGACGCCGATCGGCAGCTGGGGCAGTGGGCGGTGCGCCGGCCCGAAGACCACCTCTGCGGCGTTCGCGGCGTCGAACGTGGACTGGTGGCACGGGCACAGGATGCGGTGCGTCGTGCGCTCGTACAGGGCCGCGGGGCAACCGACGTGGGTGCAGATCTTGGAGTAGGCGATGATGCCCTCGTGCGTCCAGTTGCGACGCTCCTCGGTCATCTCCTCCCCCCAGTCGACCTGGCCTTCCTCGTTGGTCGGCATCTTGATCAGCAGGATGACCGACTTGGCCTGGTCGTTGAGGCTGATCCCGTGCGGGTAGTGCACGTTCTCCCCGTAGTCCTCCTCGTGCATGAGGGGGAGCGCGGAGATCATGCCGTACGGGTCCTGTGCCAGGTCCTCGGGCCGGATCTCGCGGTGCGTGCCCTCGACCACCATGCGGCGGCCGTCGGCCCACGGCGTGACCTTGAGCTTGTCCCCGGGCAGGGGGCCCGTGTCGCGCAGCAGGATGATCGGCGCGATGCCCAGCGGCAGCATGGCCGCGATGAGCGTGCGCCGCATCAGCGGACGACGCGTGAAGCCGCTCTCGTCGGCGCTCTGCATGAAGAAGGCGCTGAAGGAGCCCTTCTCCTTCTCGCTCGAGGGCAGCTCGTCGTAGGGCGAGGCGACCTCGTAGTGCGGCATCACGTTGCGCGCCCACACCGTCATCCCCGCGCCGATGCCGAACAGGGACAGCGTCAGCGTCCCGCCCAGCAGCGCGTTGGAGTACTGGCCGATCCGGGGATCGGCGATCTCCTCGGGTCCGAACACGAAGTAGGAGACCAGGAAGCCGATACCGCCGAGGAAGGCGATGACGAACCACAGTGACGCCAGCTTCTCGCCGCGGCGCTGCTGCTCCTCTGGACGGTGGTGGGTCTCCGACGCCTTGTAGGGGCCCTCATGGGAGCGCTCGGCCTCGGCCTCGGCCACCGTGTGCTCCTCGGCCGTGGGCGTGCCGACGACGCGGTCGGGAATCTCGTCGGGCTCGTTGTTGTCGTTGTTCGTCTTGTCAGTCATGTGCACGCTGCTTAGCGGTGATCCAGATCGCGCAGGCGACGATCAGGGCCAGCCCGATGGTCCACGAGATGAAGCCCTCGGCGACCTGGCCGACACGCTGGAGGTCGATGGGACCGCCGGCGTTCGGTTCGGTCTGGAGTGTCTTGACGTAGGAGATCAGTTCCTGCTTCTCGTCCGGCTCGATCACGGTGTCGCTGAACATCGGCATGGCGCCGGGACCGCTGACCATGGCCTCGTAGATCTCACGCGGGCTCGCGTCGTGGATCTCGGGGGCCCAGCGGCCGTCGGTCAGGGCACCGCCGCCACCGGACCAGCTGTGGCAGTGCGCGCAGTTGGTCAGGTAGAGCTTCATGCCCATGTCGGTGTTGTCGGCACCGGCGATGTAGGCGTCGTACTCGGCCTCGTACGCCTCGAGCGCGGCCTGGTACTCGTTCTCGGCCTCCTCGAGCGCCTCCTCGTAGGACTCCTCGTCCTCGAAGTCGGAGCGCAGCGGGGAGGGGAACGACTCCCGGTCGGGCGCGTGGTCGGGAACGTCGGTGGGGATCTCGGCCCCGGCCTCGCCGCTCCTGATCTCCGCGTTGTAGTACGCGATCAGGTTCGCCAGTTCCTGCTCGGACATGACCATGTCCTTGCGCGGCATCTGGGCGTTCGGGTTCATCGACGGCATGCGGCCGGTGCTGACCTGGAAGTCGATCGCCGCGGGGCCGACGTCGCGCAGGTCCGGGCCGGTCTCGGTCCCCGAACCGTCGTAGTTGTGGCACGTTGCGCACGTCTGGTCGAAGATGGCCCGGCCCTCGGCGACGTCGACGTCGGCGTCGTCCTGTGACGAGACGTCAGCGGCGAGGGTCCGCGCCTGGGCCTGGTCGGCGGTGGGCGCCAGTGCGGCGTACCCCACCCCGAACAGGGCTAGCGCGAGGATGACGACGACATACCCCGCGAGGGGATGCCGTCGCCGCGCGGTAATCCATTTCACGGTTTCCCCGTTTCGGGTTACTGAAGGAAGTAGATGGTGAAGAACAAAGCGATCCAGACGACGTCGACGAAGTGCCAGTAGTAGGACACGACGATCGCACTGGTCGCCTGCTGGTGAGTGAAGCGCCTCGCGGCGTACGTGCGTCCCAGCATGATGAGGAACGCCACCAACCCGCCGATGACGTGGAGTCCGTGGAAGCCCGTGGTCAGGTAGAACATCGACCCGTAGGCGCTCGACTGCAGAGTCAGGCCCTCGTGCGCGATGAGCTGGTAGTACTCGAAGGCCTGTCCGCAGATGAAGAACAGTCCCATGAAGAACGAGATGAAGAACCACAGGCGGAGCTTCTTGACGTCCCCGCGCTCGGCGGCCCAGACGCCGGCCTGCGCGGTGAAGCTGGAAGCCACCAGGACAACGGTGATGGAGGTCGCCAACGGCACGTTGAGGTGCGTCGCCGGCCAGGGCCCGAGCTCGGGGTTCCCGTTGGTCACCGATCGGATGGTGAAGTACATCGCGAACAGCGCGGCGAAGAACATGAGCTCGTTGGCCAACCACACGATGGTGCCAACGCTCACCAGGTCAGGACGCTTTGCCGCACCATGCGCTGGTGTCGGTGCTGATTTTGGTTTCGCGGTTGCTGTCGCCACGGGAGCATTATTACGGCATCTCGCGGAGACCCGAACTCGACCCCCCGTAAGGAGGCCGATCAGACCCGGGAACGGCCCTCCGCGGCCCCGGGAGCGGGCTCTTCACCGTGACTCGGGCGTTACTGTAGCGGCTCGGCCGCCGTCCGCGGGCCGAAGACGCGCCCTGGCGGGTCATCCGACCCGATCCTGGGCGGCTGAGGCGTTCCGTACCCGCCTCCGAGGCGCTCCAACCGCGCTCCGCCTACGGGCGGACAACGAAACGGTCACTGTTGCACAACGCCGCCGCCGGGGCGGGTGAGAGTCGCCCCCGGACGTGCTGGCATCCTGTGGTGTCGAAGGTCTCAGCCCGACGGCGGTCGCGTGATCCGTCCTGGGCAGTGGGCCCGCGAGGCAATACAGTCATAGGTGAGAGCCAACGAACGCCCCGGCCGCACCCCCCGATGGCAGCGGCCGCGGTCCGACGCGATGGGACGGTTGCGCGATGGTCGAGAGCGGTACGGACACGGGTGCCAGGATGCGCGTGCTGGTCTACAGCGACAAGGCGGAGACCCGTGACCAGGTCATGACCGCGATCGGTCGGCGCCCGGCCGCCGACGTGCCCAAGGTGGAGTTCGTCGAGGTCGCGACCGCCCCGGTCGTCCTGCGCAAGCTGGCGTCCACCGACCCGGCCGAGCGCATCGACGTCGCCGTCTTCGACGGCGAGACCGCCCCGGTCGGCGGGATGGGCCTGTGCCGCCAGGTCAAGGACGAGATCTACCGCTGCCCGCCGGTGCTGCTCCTGGTGGGCCGGCGCGACGACGGCTGGCTGGCGACCTGGTCGCGGGCCGAGCAGGTCGTCAGCCACCCGATCGACCCGATCGCCCTCGCCGAGTCGCTGGCCGAGCTCATGCGCCGGCGCGTCGCGGCGCTCAGCGGGTGACCCTGGTGGGACACGGCCGCGGAACGGACGGGAACGGTGAGCGGGACATGCGCCGCCGCCGGGTGGTGGGCGGTGCCCTGAACCACGGCGCCGACACCGGGCGATGGCGCAGGTCCCCCGCACGGTACGAGGGATAGGCCCCGCGGCCCCTGAGAGGGCCCTGTGGCCCCTGTCCCGTCGTCCCGTCGCCCGCCAACGCCCTCAGAGACCGTCGCACCGTGGAGTCCCAGAACCGATGAACGCCCCTACCCCTTCCAGCCCTGCCGCCGACCGGTCCGCCGTCACCGAGCGCACCTGGTCCAACCTCATCACCGCTCTCCTCAACGACGTGACGCTCAGCGCCTCCGACACCGAGTGGGCGATGGACGAGATCATGTCCGGCTCCGCGAGCGACGTGCAGATCGCCGGCTTCGCCGTCGCGCTGCGCGCCAAGGGCGAGAGCGTGTCCGAGGTGACCGGCCTGGCCCAGGGCATGCTCGACCACGCCGTGCGGATGAGCGTGTCCGGGCCGACCCTGGACATCGTCGGCACCGGCGGCGACCGCGCGCACACGGTGAACGTCTCGACCATGGCCGCGATCGTGGCCTCGGCCGCGGGCGCGCGCGTGGTCAAGCACGGCAACCGCGCGGCCTCGTCCTCCTGCGGTACGGCCGACGTCCTGGAGCGCCTGGGCGTGGTCCTGGACCTGTCGCCGGAGCTGACCGCCCGTGTCGCCGAGGACGCCGGGATCACCTTCTGCTTCGCGCCGATGTTCCATCCGTCGCTGCGGCACGCGGCCAAGACCCGCCGCGAGCTGGCGGTCCCCACGATCTTCAACTTCCTGGGTCCGCTGACCAACCCGGCCCGGCCCTCGACCTCGGCGATCGGTGTGTTCGACGAGCGCATGTGCGAGATCATGGCCGGCGTGTTCGCCGAACGCGGCTCCGCCGCCCTGGTCTTCCGCGGCGACGACGGCCTGGACGAGCTGACCACGACGACCACGTCCACGGTGTGGGTGGTCCGCGACGGCGAGAAGCGCCGTGAGCGCCTGGACCCGGCCGACCTGGGGATCGCCCGGTCGGTGCCGGAGGACCTGCGCGGCGGCGACGTGGAGTTCAACGCCCAGGCCGTGCGCGACCTGGTGGCGGGCCGGCCCGGGCCGGTGCGCGACGCGGTCCTGCTCAACGCCGGAGCGGCGCTGGCCGCCGTGGCCGGTGTGGAGGGCCCCCTCGTGGACGCGGTGCGCGCCGGGTACGAGCGCGCGGCCGCGGCGGTCGACAGCGGCGCCGCCGAGCGCACCCTGTCCACCTGGGTGGAGACCAGCCAGGGGTACGCCAAGAGCCTGTAGGACCCTGGACGGGGGCGCGGCGCCGGGATCACCGGTGCCGCGCCCTCACGTGTATCGATCAGTCGGCCCCGCCCGGATGGAGATCGAGGTAGACCCGGATCAGGTTCGCGAGTTCGTCGAACTCCCCCGGCCCGGTTCCGGTTCCCGGCGCCACCTCCTCATCCACCGGGCGGCGTGGCGGCGGGGGCATGTACGGACGGACGAGGGCACCGGGATCGTCGAACGGTTCGTCGAACGGTTCGTCGGCGAGGGCCCGAGTGCGCCGCGGAAGCGGCGGCCGGGGCCGTTCTGGTGCCGGATCGAGCGCGGGACGATCCGTTCGCGGCGGCACGAACACATAGGCCAGGGCGAGCGCCAGCGCGGCGGCAGCGATGTGCCACACGTGTTCGGCCCACGTGCGCTGGGGTCGGCGGTGTCGCCCGGTAGGGGGTCGCACAGTCTTCTCCTGGTGGATTCGCTGGTGTCCGATCAGCCCGGCAGCCCGACGGTCGACCCCGTGTCGCGGTCCGGGTCGATGAGCGCCCATACCGTCAGTGGCCTTCCGGGTTCCCCGCTCCACCACCACTTCTCGGCGACGGCGTCGACCAGCCGCAGTCCCCGTCCGCCCTCGGCCAACGCGTCCACCCGGCACGGCAGCTGTGGCAGGGTCACGCCCCTGCCCACTCGCGGCCCGTCGTCGGTCACCGACAGCAGGACGACTTTTCCGGGCAGGAGCTCCAGCCCCACCTCCACCCGCCCGAAGCGGCCTCCTGACGCGGTGTGCCGCACCGCGTTCGAGGCCAGCTCACTCACGGTGAGCAGCACCGGACCGCCCTGGTCGGCAGGGAGCTTCATCGCCTGCTGACACCAGGTCCGGATGTGCGCCACCTGGGTCGGTGTCCCGTCGAAGAACGCCCTGCGCGCCCCCGCTCGCGCGCCCCTCTCTCTGACCGGCATCCCACCCGCCACCCGCCGGTCACCGCCGTCTGCCCGCCTGTCCCATGGGCCGCCAATGCTGCTCATCGCGATCCTCCCTCAGATCAACACGGATCGAGCTAGGCTTCTGCCACATCAAGGAGTATTCACGAAGCTACTCTCTGGCGCAATGCGTTCCGGGGAAATTTTCACCAGAGAGGATTGCTGGAAGTTGGCCCAAGGGGAAGGGTTGCGCCAAACTGGACGCATCCCGACTCTTGGAGGTCATCGGTGGGCCAGAGCCCCGCAGGCGTCACCCGGCGCACCATCGCCCGGGTCATGAAACGCGCTCGCATCCGGGCCGGGATCAAGAGCGGCGCGGCAGCGCGTCATGCCGACATCAGCCCGGGCACGCTGACCAAGTACGAGAAGGCCGAGAACCCTTGGCCCGTGCCGGTCGTCTACGTCCTCAGCGAGTACTACGGGTTGTCGACCGAGGACAGGGACAAGCTCGTCAACCTGGCCAGGCAGAAGGAACTCGGCTGGTGGCACCGCCACCGAGACATCCCGGAGTGGTTCGAGTCCTATGTGGGCCTGGAATCCGAGGCGCACACCGTGCTCAACTTCGAGGACGGCATTATCCCAGGGCTGCTCCAGACCGCCGACTACGCTCGCGCCATCTTCACATCCGATGTCGACGCGGGATCGGATGAGCAGGTCGAGGCCCACCTCACCGTGCGACTGGAGCGCCAGAGACGTCTGACGGGAGACTCACCCCTCAAGCTCCATGCGGTGATCAACGAGAGCGCGCTGTATCGCAACGTCGGCGGTGTGGACGTCATGCGGGACCAACTCGCCGCTCTGCTGGATCGGGCCGAGCTACCGAACGTCGACCTGAGGGTCCTGCCCTTCGAGGCGGGGGCACATGCCGCGAGCGAGGGCAGCTTCGTCATCATGCAGTTCCCCGACCTACTGGAGGACGTCAGTTTCGACGATGTTGTACTCGTCGAGTACCGGGCCGGCGCCGTGTATCTGGAGAAGGACCACGAGATCGAGCTCTTCTCACGCATCTTCCAACGGATTCAGAGCCAAGCCCTGAGCCCGGAGGAATCCGTCAAGCTCATCCAGCGCATCCGCAGTGAACGATTCGAAGAATGAGGCACAACGTGGCTTTCAACGGGGCCAAGCACATGGCCTGGCGCAAGTCGAGTTACTCGGGTGGCGGCGGGGGAAACTGTGTGGAAGTGGCTGAGGGCAGGAACGTACTGGTGCGCGACACCCAGAACCGGCGGCTCGGGCACCTCACGTTCGAGAACGCCGAGTGGACCGGGCTCCTCACCGCCCTCAAGGCGAGCGCGCGATAACCAAGAGGCGCGGCGCCGGGATCACCGGTGCCGCGCCCCCGTCGTCCTCACCAGCCGAGGGCGAAGGCCGACTCCAGGTCGTGCTTGGAGTAGGTCTGGAACGAGATGTGGGTGTCGGAGGCGATCACGCCCGGGACCTTGTTCACCCGTCCCGGGATGACGTCGGCGAGGTCCTCGTGGCGGCGGACCCGCACCATGGCGATGAGGTCGACGTTGCCGGTGACCGAGTAGACCTCGCTGACGCCCTCGATCTCGGCGATCGCCTCGGCGACCTCGGGGATGCGGTTGACGTCGGCTTTGACCATGACGATCGCGGTGATCACAGTGCCTCCTGGGCGTTGGGTGCGAGACGGGCGCCCGGCGCGGCCGCGCGCGCTAGTAGACGTCGGAGAGCCGCGTCCCGGAGCGCCATCGCAGCCGGTAGACCGCCAGTCCCGCGATCACCCCGGCGATGAACCCGTAGACGTGCGCCGCGTAGGCCACGTTGGATCCGGCGCCCGGAGCGTACGAGGTGGTGACATAGAGAAGATACTGAAACGCGAAGTAACTTCCCACCAGGGCCCACCCGGGGAGCCGCATCGGGATCACCCCGAAGACCAGCGAGGTCACGCGGCTGCGGAACTGCACGACGAGGTAGGCGCCGAGCACGCCGGAGATCGCGCCGGAGGCGCCCACCATGGGGATGGTCCCGTCGATGTCGGTGATCGCGTGCGCGTAGACCGCGGCGAGGCCGGTGACCAGGTACAGGCCCAGGAAGCGGACCCGTCCGATCCGGTCCTCGACCACCGGCCCGAACACGAACAGGTAGACCATGTTGCCGATGACGTGCATGGGGCCCGAGTGCACGAACATCGAGGCGAACACCGACATCCACACGGACTTGCCGTCGATGGCGCCGCAGGCCTCGGTGAGGGGTCGGGCCTGGTCGACGCGGCCGAGCATCTCGTTGGGGATCGCGCCCCAGCGCATGAAGTAGTCCTCGATCGCGCAGTAGCGGCCCACCATGTCCGCCGGGTACCACACGGCGGTGGACGCCTGCGGCGAGGCCAGGTAGACCAGCACGTTGACCGCGATCAGTGTGAACGCGACGACGGGGGCTCGGCGGACGGGGTAGTCGTCATTGAGCGGGAGCAGCGCGGCCATGGGCCCAGTGTGTCAGTTCGGCGTGCGCTTCGGCGCTCCGCAGGGGGCATGTCCACTCCCCCTCGATCTCGACCAGGCGTGTCGCGGGGTCGGCCAGCCAGTCGAGGATGAGCTCGCTCTCGCCGGGCAGGGCCCGGGGGCTGGGGCCGTGTCCGGCGGGCACGCGCTCGGCGGTGGCCACCAGCGAGGCGAGGAAGGCCGCGGGGTCGGTGCCGGGCCGCAGCACCGCGCTGGCGGCCAGGCGGCCGTGGCGGACCACGCACGTCTCCCAGCCGGTGCCCGCGCGGCGCGAGGCGACCAGGTGCGGGACGGCCGACAGCGCGGACAGCCGCTGGGCGCGCCGGGCGCCGGCCAGGAAGGCGGCGAGCCGGTCGCGGTGGCCGGCCGCCTCCTCGTAGCGCAGGGCCGCGGCGAGTTCGCCGATGCGCGCGGTGTGGGCGGCCACGACCCGTGCGGGGTCGCCCGTCATGGCCTCGGCCGCGGCGTCGGCGTGGGCGGTGTAGTCCTGGAGCGACTCGGTGCCGTCGCAGGGCGCCCCGCAGCGCCCGAGCTGGGCCAGGACGCAGGGCTCCGCCCAGCCTCCGCCCAGCGCGATCACCGACGCGGAGCCGTCGGCCGCCCGGCCCTTCCCCTTGGGCACCGAGGGGGTGTGCGTGCACTGGCGCAGCGGGACGGCGTGCAGCAGGGCCTCCTTGGCGCGCTCGGCGTCCTTGGCGGAGGCGTAGGGGCCGATGTAGGGGGCGCCGTCGTCGCGGACGGCGCGCACCACGGACAGGCGGGGGTAGGCGTCGGTGGTGAGCTTGACCCAGCTGACGCGCTCGGGGTTGCGCGAGCGCCGGTTGAAGGGCGGTTTGCGCTCGGCGATGATGCGCAGCTCGCGCACCGACGCCTCCAGTTCGGTGGTGCACACGATGGGGGTGACGCCCTCGACCAGCCCCGCCATCTCGCGGATGCGCCGACGGTTCTCGGCGGCGGTGAAGTACGAGCGCACGCGGCGGCGCAGGTTGTTGCTCTTGCCGACGTAGAGGCTGGCCCCGCGCGCGTCGGTGAACACGTACACGCCGGGCTCCTCCGGCAGGTCCTCGGCCAGGTGGCGCCTGGCGATCTGGGCCCGGCTCGGGGGCTTGTTGACCGCGCGCAGCTCCTCCAGGCTGTGCACGCCCATGGGCCCGAGTCGCTCGATGAGCCCGTGCAGCACGGAGACGGTGGCACGGGCGTCGTCCAGCGCGCGGTGGCTGGGGGTGGTGGGGGCGCCGTAGAAGGCGGCGAGCGTGCCGAGCTTGTGGTTGCGGACCTCGCCGCGCGGCAGCAGCGCCCGCGCCAGGCGCAGCGTGTCCACGACCGGGTAGCCGGGCCACTCCAGGCCCTGGCGCTCGCACGCCGCCTTGAGGAACCCGGTGTCGAAGGGCGCGTTGTGCGCGACCAGGGCGGTGTCGGGGTCGGCGTCGAGGAAGGCCAGCACCTTGGGCAGGACGTCCTCGATCGGCGGGGCGGTGGCCACCATGGACTGGGTGATGCCGGTCAGCAGGGTGATGCTCGCGGGGATGAGGACGCCGGGGTCGACCAGGGTGGACAGTTCGTCCAGGACCTCGCCGCCGCGGACCTTGACCGCTCCCACCTCGGTGATCCGGGCCTTGGACGCGCTGGTGCCGGTGGTCTCCAGGTCCAGCACGACGAACGTCGTGGCGGCCAGCGGAGTGCCGAGGTCGCCGAGGCTGGTTTGGACGCCGGTGGACGCCGCGGACTGTCGAACCACCCGGTCAGGGTAGTGCGCGGTACCGACCAAAGCGGTCGGGATGCTGCCTGACCTGCCCGACATGGAAAGATGGGGGTGAGTGGGGCGTGAGTGTGGGCTCCGCCGACAGGACGACTACGAGGAGGAACCGTGGGGATCGCGATGCCGGGTGACAGTGAGCGGTGGCGGTGCACCGGATGCGGCAACCTCACGCGGTTCGACGTCACCAGGACCGTCCGCTCCCAGGACTACCTGCACCAGGACCTGTCCGGTGCGGGGCTGGTCGAGGACCGCACCGTCCTCTCGGAGTCCGTCGAGCGCGTGAAGTGCCGCTGGTGCGGCGCGACCGACGCGGTGGAGATCGTCGCGCGCCCCGACGCCGACGCGGCTGAGAGCGCGACGGGTCGGTCATGAGCGCCCGCCCGGACGAGGGCGGCGAGGGTGCGGAGGCGCCGGACGGCACCTCGGAGGAGCAGGACGAGTCGGCCGCCGGCGCGTTCGTCGACGGTGCCGGTACGGGGTCGGAGCAGCTGAGCCGGCCCCTGCCCGAGGCCGTGCGCGCCCGGATCGTCGAGTACGGGTCCGACGTGCTGGGCGGGATGCGCGCCGCCGACCTCCCTCCGCTTCTGCGCCGGGTGGCGAAGTTCGAGCCGCGCCGCCGGGCGCGGCTGGCGGGCCCGCAGATCGCCGCCCAGCTGGAGACCGACGACGGGTTCCGCGCGATGGTCGCCGCCCGCGTCGACCAGGTGTGGCCCGAGCTCGCCGAGGGCCTTCGCTCCGGCGTCGTGCCGCCCGCCGCCGACCCCGTGGCGGTGGCGGCGTGCGCGTACCTGCTGCGGCCGGAGGGGTGGCCCCGGATCATCGACGGCGTCCACGAGGAGCTGGAGCGCTCGGCCAGCGCCCGGGAGGCCGACGCGGCCGCCGAGGCGCTGGACGCGGTGCGCCGGCAGCTGGACGAGACCAAGCACGACCACCAGGCGGACCTGGAGCGGCTGCGGGCGCAGATCCGCGACCAGCGCGCGGAGATCTCCGACCTGCGGCGCAAGGTGCACACCGAGCGCCAGCGCGCCAGGCGGGCCCGTGAGGAGGCCGAGCACGCGCTCACGCGGACCGCCGACCGGGAGAGCGAGACCGCGACCCAGGTCACCGCCCTGGAGTCGGAGAACCGGCGGCTGCGCGCCCGGCTGACGGCGGCGGAGTCGCAGGTGGAGAACGCGCGCCGCGCCGTGCGCACCGGGCGCAACGCCGACGAGGCGCGGCTGCGGGTCCTGGTGGACGTGCTGGTGGACGCCGCGCACGGTCTGCGCCGCGAACTGGCGCTGCCCACCGGGCTCGACAGCCCCGCCGACCTGGTCGCCGAGGCCGAGCGCGAGCACCGGCGGGTCTCGCTGGGCGGGTTGCCCGACGACGACCCCGGGCTGCTGGAGCACATGCTCACCGCGCCCCGCGTGCACCTGTTGGTGGACGGCTACAACGTCACCAAGACGGGGTACGGCACGCTCCCCCTGGCCGACCAGCGCACCAGGCTCCTCGGGTCGCTGGAGGGCCTGGGGAGCCGCACCAAGGCGGAGATCACCTGTGTCTTCGACGGTGCCGACGTGGACACGCCCCCGGTGGTGGCAGCGCCGCGGCGCGTACGGCTGCTGTTCAGCGCGCCCGGGGAGACCGCCGACGAGTTGATCGTGCGCCTGGTGGGCGCCGAACCGCCCGGCCGCCCCGTCGCTGTGGTGACCTCCGACAAGGAGATCGTGTCCGCCGTACGCCGCTCCGGGGCGCGCGCGGTGTCCTCCGCGATCTTCCTGCGTCGCCTGGAGTCCCACGGCTGATCACGGCCGTGCCGAATCGTGAGACGGATCACCAACCGTGTGGCCGGTGCGCCCGCATGGTTGAGCCGTGCCGGACGTTCCGCTAGGTTCTTCCAGGAACGTGAGTGCTTGACCGGAGTGAGATCGAGAGCTGTTCGCTCTTGACCCGGTGGAGGCCCGCACACTCGCGCGTGCCCGCGCCCGGCGCGGCACCCCCGTCGTTCCCCCTCAGCATTTCGTGCGGACATCCCAACCCCAAGGAGCGTGGACCGCCATGAAGAACACCGGTGGTCGCAGTGCGGCGCGCCGAATCGCTGCTTCGACCGGCATCGGCGCCGTCGTCGCCGGCTCCCTTCTCGTGCCCGGTACCGCCCACGCGGACCCGACCCGTGAAGAGGTCGAGGAGCGCATCGAGGAGCTGAACACCGAGTCGGCCAGCGCCGTCGAGGCCTTCAACCAGGCCGAAGAGGACTACGAGGTCGCCCAGACCCAGTACGAGGAGCTCGAGGAGCAGGTCGGCGACGAGGAGGAGCGCTACGACGAGCTGCGGGAGAAGGTCACGCAGTTCGCCAGCGCCACCTACCAGTCCGGCGACCTGAACTCCACGACCAACGTACTGACCTCCGACGGCCCCGAGGGGCTGCTGGAGCAGAACGCCGACCTGAGCTACCTCTCCGAGACCCAACAGGCCGAGCTGGACGAGTTCGGCGAGTCCGCCGAGCGCCTGTTCTCGCTCAAGGACGAGGCCGAGACGGCTCTGGAGGACGCCGAGGAGTCGCTGGAGGAGGCCGAGGAGGCCAAGGACGAGGTCGAGGACAAGATCGAGGAGCAGCAGGACCTGCTCGCCGAGTTCCCCGACGCGGACGCCTCCACCGAGGGCGCCAACGACTCGGGCGGTGTGAACACCAGCGGCGCCTCGGGCAACTACGGCTCCGCCCTGGACTTCGCCTACGCCCAGATCGGCAAGCCCTACATCTACGGCGGCACCGGCCCCAACGGCTACGACTGCTCCGGCCTGACCCAGGCCGCCTGGCGCAGCGCCGGCGTGGACCTGCCGCGGACGACGTACGCGCAGGCCGAGGTCGGCACGCGCATCTACGACATCAACGCGCTCCAGCCGGGCGACATCATGTTCTTCTACCCCGAGCTGGGCCACAACGGCCTCTACGCGGGCAACGGAACGATGGTGCACGCGCCGCGCACCGGCCGCAACATCGAGGAAGTGGGCCTGGCCGCCTACTGGGCGGGACAGTTCCAGTTCGCCGTGCGCCTGTAGGCGCCGCGACCGCACGAGGCCGCCGTCCCCTCTCCGGGGGCGGCGGCCTCGTCGTTGCCGGTGGAGTATCGGGGGGTTTTCGGACAGTCCTTACCATTCGGCTGAACATCACGAAACGGTTGAGAGCGCACCAAGGGATGCACTAGTGTTCATCGCCGAGCGTGGTTGGACCTCTTCACCTCCCCCCGGAGGTGACGGCCACGCCCGGGCCGGGCACTCCCCCTCCCTGTTTCGGCCGTCCCCACCGGCCTTCGATCCCGCCCGGTGCAGTCCCTCGGTCCGCGTCCCGGACGCGCCCCGCCGAGGGGAGAAAGGTGTCACCCAACGTGTCTGCTACCAGCACCGGCGGCCGCCGCACCGCGATCGTCGCCTCCCTCGCCGCCGGGGTCCTCCTGCTGCCGGCCTCCGTCGCGCACGCCGATCCGACCGCGGACGAGGTCCGCGAGGAGATCGAGAGCCTGGAAGAGGAGTACGCCGACCTCAACGCCGTCTACAACGACGCCCAGGAGACCCACGAGGCCGCCGAGGAGGAGCTGTCGGAGATCCTCGAGGACATCGAGGACACCGAGGAGAAGGTGGAGACGCTGGGCGTGGGGGTGCGCGGCCTGGCCAACGCGACCTACAGCGGCGTCGACCTCACCTCGCCCACGCACCTCATCGGCGCCGACGGCCCCCAGGAGGCCCTGGAGCACCAGGCCGACCTGAGCTACCTCGCCAACACCCAGAACGAGGGGCTGGAGCAGTACCTGGAGGAGCTCGAACACCTGGAGTCGCTGGAGGCCGAGGCCAGCGACACCGAGGAGTCCGCGGCCGAGGCGCTGGAGGAGGCCGAGACCGCCGCCGAGGAGGCGGAGGCGGCCATCGCGGAGCAGGAGGAGCTGCTCTCCGAGCTGACCGCCGAGGAGCGCGCCGCCGCCACGGAGAACGTCAGCAACGACACCTCCGAGTCCACGGGCGGATCGAGCGGGAGCACGGGCGGCAGCTACACCGGCGCGGCCTCGGGCAACGCCCGCACGGCCCTGGACTTCGCCTACGCGCAGATCGGCAAGCCCTACATCTGGGGCGGCACGGGGCCGAACGGCTACGACTGCTCGGGCCTGACCCAGGCCGCCTGGGCGGCCGCGGGCGTGAGCCTGCCCCGGACCACCTACGACCAGGTCAACGCGGGCACCCGGGTCTCCTGGGAGAACATGCAGCCCGGCGACCTGATCTTCTTCTACGGCGCCAGCCCGGGCCACGTGGGCATGTACGCGGGCGACGGCGTCATGGTGCACGCCTCCACGTCCAGCAAGCCGATCGGCACGGTCACGCTGAACGACTACTACCGCTCGAACTTCTCCGCGGCCGTGCGTCCCTGATCCCGTCCGCGCCGGTCACGGCGCGGACGTTCAGAAGTCCCACGACGTGTCGTGCGAGGCCGGTCCCACACCCGAGCGGGAGCGGACCCGGCGGACGTGGACCAGCCGGGACAGGCGGATGACGGGGCGGACGAGCATCTGCACGCTGCCGATGAGGAACAGCCACGTCCCCGTGGTCGACCAGGCGGCTGAGAAGAACATGACGCTGCCCACGACGAACCACAGGCCGATGAGGATGTCGTTGCAGATGCTCACCGCCTCATAGCGCTGCCGTACCACCAGTTCGTGCCGGCCGATCTTGACGTCGATCGGCTTGTCCTCGCGCGCATCGGGCATGGTGCCTCCAGGTCGTCGTGGTGTGCCGCGCACAGGATGGCGGACGCCCTAGACTCTGCCCCGTGCCGCGAACGCTGATCATCACCAACGACTTTCCCCCGCGTGCCGGGGGGATCGAGTCCTTCGTCCACGAACTGGCGCTGCGCCGCGCCGACTCGGTGGTCGTGTACTGCTCCTCCCCCACCCGGCGCGACGACGCGGCCGACCCCGGGTTCGACCTGCGCCAGCCGTTCCCGATCGTGCGCGACGCCGCGCGCGTGCTCCTGCCCACCCCCCGGGTGGCGGCGCGGGCACGGGCGATCGTCGGCCTGGAGCACTGCGACTCGGTGCTCTACGGCGCCGCCGCGCCGCTGGGGCTGCTCGCCGCCGGCCTGCGCGGCCGCGTCCGGCGCCAGGTGGCGCTGACCCACGGCCACGAGACCGGCTGGTCCGGACTGCCCGGTGCCAGGGAGGCACTGCGGCGCGTCGGCGAGACCACCGACGCCGTCACCTACCTCGGCGACTACACGCGCCGCCGGCTGGCCCGCGCGCTCTCCGCCCCGGCCGCGGCCCGGATGCGGCACCTGCCCCCCGGGGTGGACACCGACCGCTTCCACCCCGGCGCGGGCGGCACGGAGATCCGCGCCCGGCACGGCCTGGGCGGGCGGCCGGTGGTCGTGTGCGTCTCCCGCCTGGTGCCCCGCAAGGGCCAGGACACACTGTTGCGCGCCTGGCCGCGCGTGCTGGCCGACGTGCCCGACGCCGCCCTGCTCATCGTCGGCGACGGGCCCTACGCCGACCGGCTGCGCGCCGCCGCCCGCGACACCGAGTCGGTGGTCTTCACCGGGCCGGTTCCCGCCGACGAACTGCCCGCCCACCACGACGCGGCCGACGTGTTCGCCATGCCCTGCCGGACCCGCCGGGGCGGCCTGGACGTGGAGGGCCTCGGCATGGTCTACCTGGAGGCCTCCGCCACGGGTGTGCCCGTCGTCGCGGGCGACTCGGGCGGCGCCCCGGACGCGGTGCTCGACGGCGAGACCGGTCTGGTGGTCGACGGCTCACGCCCCGGGCCGACCGCCCGCGCCCTCATCGGCCTGCTCCGCGATCCCGACCGCGCCGCCCAGATGGGCGCACGGGGCCGGGAGTGGGTCTCCCGGGACTGGACCTGGGACCGCGCGGCCCGGACGCTGGACGAGCTCCTGACCGCCCCCTGAGGCCCACCCCGCCACCCTCACCCCGGATGCCCCCGCTTCCGCCACCGGGGCGTCGCATTCAGGCCGTGCAAGCAGCCCGGACCCCAAGGGACGTCATCCGTCCAGCCTGCCCGGACGACAGGGGGTCGGACGTCAGCCGTTCAGCGAACCGAGACCCCACGGGGTGAGAGCTAGGCGGTGCAGCCTGCCCAGACCCCCTGGGGGTGAAAGTCGGCCGTTCCGCATTGGGAACCCCAGGGGGTCTATCCGGGCCGAAGCGAGGAACGAGCGGAGGCCCAAAGAAAACACAGGGGTGAGGGGCGCGCCGGTGCCTGCAGGAGGAGACGGGGCCGCAGCGAGGAACGAGCAAGGCAAGTCGACGACGAAGGCCCCGGCGTGAAGCGCCCCGAGCACAACCCGAGCACTACAGCCCCTCCCCGTGCACACTCCCCGGCGTTCCCGACCCATCGGTCACCTGGGGTTCCCCCGTCACGCTGTGGTCGAGCCACTCCTCCCAGGACCTTTGATAGAAGCCCCACCCGTTGTCCCACTCCAGCTCCCGGTCGGTCCCGGTGGTCTCCAGTACGTCGCCCATCAGCGCCTGGTCGTGGTACCAGCGGGCGTCGGACACCGACATGTTGGTGCACCCGTTGGAGGCGTCGGCCACCCCGAGGTTGCCCGTGTTCCACGGCGCCGCGTGGGTGAACTCGCCGCTGTTGGAGGTGCGCACGGCCCAGTCCACGTCCACGCGGTAGTACCCCGGGGAGCCCTGGGGGATGCCGACCGTGGCGGAGTCCATCACCAGCCGGGAGTACTTCTCCATCAGCAGGTGCACGCCGGAGGTGGTGGTGTTGAAGCGCCGGTGCGCCTTGCCGTTGCTCACCGGGATGGTGCGCACCGTCTCGCCGTCGACGGCCACGGTCATCTCGTGGTCGGGCACGTGCATCGTGGAGATCATCTCGCGCCCGATCTCGAACTCCAGGCGGTGGTCCTCGGTGCCGTGCACGCCCTCGGCCGCCTCCACACCCGTCAGGCGCAGGTCGACGGTGACCTCCTGGTAGGGCTCCCAGTACTCGCGCGGGCGGAACACGGCGGTCTCGTCGTCGACCCAGTTCCAGGCGCCCTCCACCGGGTGTTCCGAGGTCACCTCGATGGAGTTCTCCACCTGCTCCTTGTACTCCACCGGCGTGTCGAAGCCGACGATCACGGGCATGCCGACGCCCACGGTGTCCCCGGAGCGGGGGAAGTTGGACGCGAGGCCCAGGGCCCCGTCCTCGTCCACCGGCGCGGTGGTGAACTCCGACCGGAACTCCCGCTGGCGGCCCGAGGAGCCCTCGGCGGCGGCGTAGACGCTCACGGCCGTCCCGGGCACGAGGTTCCAGTCGCTGGTCCAGGTGCGGCCGTCCTCGGAGAGCGTGCCGGTGACCGGCAGCGCCTCGACCTCCTCGCCCGCGCGCACCTGTTCGATGGTGACGCCGGCGAGCGAGCCCTCGGTCGCGGAGACGCGGACCGGGGTGTTCGGGGGCACGTCGGTCGCCCCGGGAGCGGGGCTGACGGTGACCCGCGGCCCCGCCCGTCCCTCGTCGGGTTCGGGGCTCTCCCCGCCTCCGAGGACCCCGCATCCGGCCGCCGCGAGCAGGACGGCGGCGCCCGCCGCCGTCGCGCGGGCCGCCGCGGGTCCGTTGGCTCGTCCCTTCACGCCCAGCACCTCCAGCATCCGCTGTGGATAGGCCGCGACCGGTGCAAATCACACCAAGTCACGAAGCAGTCACACAAAAGATACCCCGGCGACCGGGTGGGTTCCGTGTAGCGAAACCCCCGGTCACCGGGGTCGGTGCCGCGTCGCCGCCCTCGCGGGCGACGGTTCTACGCCGTGGGCGTCAGTGCTGGAACTCCTTGCGGTAGTACTCGAACACCCAGCCGATCGCGGTGAGGATGACGGCGAAGCCGCCGATCAGCACCATCCACCAGCCGATCGCCACGCCGACGGCGGTGAACGCCACGGCCAGCGCGACGAACATCGGCCACCAGCTGTGCGGGCTGAAGAAGCCGTACTCACCGGAGTTCTCGGCGATCTCGCCGTCCAGCCGCTCCTCCGCGGGAAGCCCGTGGTAGTGCTCGCTGCGGCGGGCCGCCTGCCAGAGCCAGAACCCGATCATCCAGCCGAAGCCGATGGAGACCACCAGGGCGGTGGCACCCGTCCACTCGACCTGGCCGGTTTCCAGCTTGGACCAGTAGATGTACAGGGCCGCCGCCAGACCGAAGAAGGTCGAGATGCCCATGAACAGATAGGCCTGCATCTTCATTGTGTGCGCCCTACTCCTTCGTGGCGCCCACCGGGACGGCGCCCGGGGCCGCGGCGTGCGGGTGGTTCAGGTCGAACGCGGGGCGCTCGGACCGGATCCGCGGCAGCGACGTGAAGTTGTGCCGCGGCGGCGGGCAGGACGTCGCCCACTCCAGGGAGCAGCCGTAGCCCCACGGGTCGTCGACGGTCACCTTCGGTGCCTTCTTGGCCGTGACGTACATGTTCCAGAAGAACAGCAGCGTCGAGGCGCCGAGCACGAAGGAGGAGACCGAGGAGATCTGGTTCAGCTCGGTGAAGCCGTCACCGGGCAGGTAGTCGGCGTAGCGGCGGGGGAAGCCCATCGCGCCGAGCCAGTGCTGGACCAGGAAGGTGCCGTGGAAGCCGAGGAACAGCAGCCAGAAGTGCACCTTGCCGAGCTTCTCGTTGAGCATCTTCCCGGTGAACTTGGGCCACCAGAAGTAGAAGCCCGCGAACATCGCGAACACCACGGTGCCGAACACGACGTAGTGGAAGTGCGCCACCACGAAGTAGGAGTCGGTGACGTGGAAGTCGATCGGCGGGGAGGCCAGCAGCACACCGGTGAGGCCGCCGAAGAGGAAGGTGACGAGGAAGCCGATCGTGAACAGCATCGGCGTCTCGAACGAGAGCTGCCCGCGCCACATCGTCCCGATCCAGTTGAAGAACTTCACACCGGTGGGGACCGCGATGAGGAACGTCATGAAGGAGAAGAAGGGCAGCAGCACCGCGCCGGTCGGGAACATGTGGTGCGCCCACACGGTCACGGACAGGCCGGCGATGGAGATCGTGGCGGCCACGAGGCTCTTGTAGCCGAAGATCGGCTTGCGGCTGAACACCGGCAGGATCTCGGTCGCGATACCGAAGAACGGCAGGGCGATGATGTACACCTCGGGGTGCCCGAAGAACCAGAACAGGTGCTGCCAGAGGATGGCACCGCCGTGTTCGGCGTTGAAGACCTGCGTACCCACCATGCGGTCGGCGCCCAGGGCGATCAGGGCCGCGGTCAGCACCGGGAAGGCGATGAGCACCAGGACACTGGTGAGCATCGTGTTCCAGGAGAAGATCGACATGCGGAACATCGTCATGCCGGGCGCGCGCATGCACAGCCCGGTGGTGATGAAGTTGACCGCACCGAGGATCGTGCCCAGACCGGACACGGCCAGGCCCAGGATCCACAGGTCGCCGCCCAGGCCCGGCGAGCGGACCGCGTCGGACAGCGGGGTGTAGGCGAACCAGCCGAAGCTGGCGGCGCCGCCCGGGGTCAGGAATCCGGCCACGACGATGAGGCTGCCGAACAGGTACAGGTAGTACCCGAACAGGTTGATCCTGGGGAAGGCGACGTCGGGGGCGCCGATGTGCAGCGGCATGATGATGTTCGAGAACCCGACGAAGAGCGGGGTCGCGAACATCAGCAGCATGATGGTGCCGTGCATGGTGAACATCTGGTTGAACTGCTCGTTGGACATGACCTGCATGCCCGGGAAGAACAGCTCGGCGCGCATGAGCAGCGCCAGGATGCCACCGAAGAGGAAGAAGGCGAAGGAGGTGATCAGGTACATGTACCCGATCACCTTGTGGTCGGTCGACGTCAGCCAGTTGACGATGATCGACCCTTTGGGCGGCGTCTGGACGCCGCTACGGGGTTCTGTTGCCGTGGTGGTCATTTACTCGTCATTCTCCTCGGCGTCGTCGGCTCCGACGCCCGTGCCCTCGGCATCGGCCTCGGTGCTCTCCGCGCCCTCGGTCCCGGTGCCCTCGGCATCAGTGCTCTCCGCGCCCGTGCCCTCGGCCCCGGTGCCCTCGGCCCCGGTGCCCTCGGACATCTCGGGCTCCTCGGCCGTCTCGGCCGCCTCGACCTGCTCGGCTTCGGCCTCGGCCTCCTGCTCCGCGGCCCAGGCCTCGTACTCGGCCTGCGGCAGGACCTCGACGTTGAACAGCATGCGGGTGTGGTCGACACCGCACAGCTCGGCGCAGCGGCCGATGTACTCGCCCTCGGTGCCCTCGTTGAGCTGCACCTGGAACGCGTTGTCGCGCCCGGGGACGACGTCCATCTTGAAGCCGAAGGCCGGGACCCAGAAGGAGTGGATCACGTCGGTGGAGTGGAGGTCGAAGTGGACCACCGCGTTCTCCGGCAGGACGAGCGTGGGCTGCGTCGACGGGTCGGCGGTGCCGTCGGGGTTGGGGATGCCCACCTCGGTGAAGAGCGTCTCGCCGCCCTCCTCCTTGGTGTTGTCGAGGTAGTTGAACTGCCAGGCCCATTGGAAGGCCACGACCTCGACGTGCACGTCGGCGGGCTCCTCGGTTTCGAGGAGGTAGGCCTGGTCGCGCGCGGTGAAGTAGAACAGCACCGAGACGATGACGATCGGTAGCACGGTGTAGAGCGCTTCGATGGGCAGGTTGTACCGCACCTGGGGCGGCAGCTGCTCAGAGCGCTTGCGGTGGAAGATGATCGTCCAGATCATCAGTCCCCACACGAGAATGCCGACCGCGAACGCCGCCACCCATGAACCCTGCCAGAGCGAGAGAACACGCTCGGCCTGCTCGGTGATCGGCTCCGGCATGCCCAAACGAGTGAGATCGTTCGACGCGCAGCCGGTCGCGGCCAGCCCCAGCACGGCGAGCGCGGCGCCGCGTGGTGCCCATCGGCGCGTGTTGGAACGCCGATTTTCTTGGCGGGTCGGACTCACGGATTGCCTTCCCAGCGGTGAAGCCCGTGGATCCTCCACGGGCGGCCTAAGTATCCAAAGCTTGTCAGGGGGAAACATTATCGCGAACCGCCCAGCGTCCCGTTCATGGGCTTGCCTGGTCAGCGTGTTGCCGACAGAGCCCGTGCGCGGCCAGCGGCGGTGCGCGGAGCCGGGCCCGTCGCCCCGCGGAGGCGGGACCTCCCGGCTGGCTACGTGGCGCGGCCCGGCGTACCCCCCGGGCCCCCGGCCGTGGGCCGTGTCGAACTCCGCCTGCGGCTGAGGAGGACACGGTTCGCGGCGCGAGGCCATTGCGAGCGTATCGCTGGGTTTACGACGCCCTTAACCGGGTTCGCCTTAAGGGGAGGCGCAGGTCAAGATTGGGCTACGGCGACGACGACACAGGGGGTGCGCATGCCTGAGCACGCGTCCGGCCGGCCGCTGGTGACGGTCGAGGCGGTGGGCCGCAAGTGCCCGCTGCCGATCATCATGCTGTCCCAGCGGCTGCACGAGGTGCCCATCGGGGCGGTCATCGCGGTCACCGCGGACGATCCGGCGGCGCGAGCGGACATTCCGGCGTGGTGCCGGATGAAGATGCACGAGTTCGTGGTCGAGGAACCTCTGGTGCGGGGTAGCGCTTTTCACATCCGTCGGAAGTACTGACCCGAGGGACGCGACCAAGGGCACCGCGCACCCCGTTCCGAATTCCGGTTCCGGTGCCATAACGATTCGGTCGGGGCCGATTCCGGAACGCGGGGGACGGCTCCGAAGGTGGCCCCGGACACGGCGAAGGCCGCACGGACGGTGTCCGTACGGCCTTCGCGCGTCGGTGCTCCAGGGAGCCCGCGCGGTTCCTAGCGAGCGTAGAACTCGACGACGAGCTGCTCGTCGAAGGGCACGGGGATCTGCTCGCGCTTGGGGCGGTCGGTGACCGCGATGCGCAGGTCCTTGTGGCTGACGGCGAGGAAGCCGGCGATCTTGTCGTCGGCGTGCACGCCCTCGGCGGCCTCGACGAACGGGACCATCTGGCGGGACTTCTCCCGCACACCGATGATCTGGCCCGGCTTGACCTGGTACGACGGGATGTCGACCTTCTTGCCGTCCACGGTGATGTGGCCGTGGTTGATGAACTGGCGGGCGGCGTAGATCGAGGCGGCCAGACCGGCGCGCATGACGACCGTGGCCAGACGCAGCTCCAGCTCGGCGAGCATCTCCTCACCGGTACGGCCGGAACGCTTCTTGGAGTTCTCGTAGATCCGCAGCAGCTGCTTCTCGGTCAGGTCGTAGTACCAGCGGACCTTCTGCTTCTCCGACTGACGGACGGCGAAGTCGCTGCTGTTGCGACGGACGCGGCGGCCGTGCTCGCCGGGCGGGTACGGACGCTTCTCGAAGTAGCTGACCGCCTTACGGGTCAGCGGAGTGCCGGCGCGCCGGGACAACCGCACCTTCGGTCCGGTGTAGCGCATGCAATGTCCTTTCAGGGTCAATCAGGGAATCCCAGGTAAGGCTGGCCTAGATCTGGGAGGCGCTCACGGCGCCCGAGTCCCCGCGCGCGCGGGACGCGTGCTCAGGAACGGGTTCCCCACCGTCGCGGCGACCCGGCGCGGACGGCTTGGGCTAGGAAGACCGGCACGCGTTTCAGCGCACCGGCCGGCACGGGGCACCCGTGCTGGTCGGCCGGGGCCGACTTTTCGGGGCGCGGCCCGGCGGAGTCCACCGGGTCGTGCGGGTCGCGGCTTACTACTCTACGGGTTCGCCGGGACCGCCCGGACCAGGAACGCCCGGTCCGGGCGGACGGGCGCTCACAGGAAGGGGCGGACCTCGTCGGCGGCCTCGGCGCCGTAGGAGCGCTCCAGGCGCTCCAGCAGGCCCGCGGCGGTGAGCCGGTACTCCTGCGGCCCGTCGACCTCCAGGCAGTGCACGGCGGTGGCGTTGCCGACCTGGGCGGCGCGCTCCAGGCCCAGACCCCAGGCGTGCGCGGCCAGGAAGCCGGCGCGGAAGGCGTCCCCCATGCCGGTGGGGTCCACGAGTTCGCCGACCTGGGCGGCGGGCACGTGCACGGACGGCTCGCCCCGGCGGTCGATGCGCGCCCCCTTGGCGCCCAGGGTGGTGATGCGGGTGCCGACCTGTGCCAGGACCTCCGCGTCGCTCCAGCCGGTCTTCTGCTCGGCCAGCGCCTTCTCGTACTCGTTGCTGAACAGGAAGGCCGCTCCCTCGATGAGGTCGCGCACGGCCTCGCCGTCCATCCGGGCGAGCTGCTGGGAGGGGTCGGCCGCGAAGGGGATGGCGCGGGTCCGGCACTCCTGGCTGTGGCGGACCATCGCGTCGGGGTCGTCCGCGCCGATCAGGACGAGGTCGAGGCCGCCGACGCGGTCGGCGATCGGCTTGAGCTCGATGTTGCGGGCCTCGGCCATCGCACCGGCGTAGAAGGACGCGATCTGGTTCTGGTCGCGGTCGGTGGTGCAGATGAAGCGCGCGGTGTGACGCAGCTCGGAGATGTAGACGGACGTGGTGTCGACACCGTGGCGGTCCAGCCAGGCCCGGTAGTCCTCGAAGTCGGCGCCGGCCGCGCCCACCAGGACCGGTTCGAGGCCGAAGGCGCCCATCCCGAAGCAGATGTTGGCGGCGACGCCGCCGCGGCGCACGTCCAGCTCGTCGATGAGGAAGGAGAGGGACAACTGCTGGATCTGTTCCGGGATGATCTGTTCCGCGAACCGACCCTCGAAGGACATCAGATGGTCGGTGGCGATGGATCCGGCAACCGCGATACGCACGGGACGTGGGCTCCTTGGTCGGGCGTTGTCGGTCGTGGACGACCGGACGGCGGTCGGGCGTCGCTCGACCCCCGACATGACCGCCCCAGCGTACCCAGTACACCGGGAATGCACGCGCCCCGGAGGACGACGAAGGGGAGGGCGGACGGATCCACCCTCCCCGGTTCTGCTTCCGGGACCCCTAGTTGAAGGAGTCGCCGCAGGCGCAGGAGCCGGTGGCGTTGGGGTTGTCGATCGTGAAGCCCTGCTTCTCGATGGTGTCGACGAAGTCGATGGTGGCGCCGACCAGGTAGGGGGAGCTCATCCTGTCGGTGACGACCTCCACACCGCCGAAGTCGGTGACGACGTCGCCGTCGAGGTCGCGCTCGTCGAAGTAGAGCTGGTAGCGCAGACCCGAGCAACCACCCGGCTGAACGGCCACCCGAAGACGCAGGTCGTCGCGGCCCTCCTGCTCCAGAAGCGCCCTGACCTTGCCGGACGCCTCGTCGGTGAGGATGATCCCCTCGGTGGTCTCGCTCTGAACCGTCATGTTGTCAAGCTCCTCTTGAAAGGGGTTGCGGCCGCCTGGCGACCCCCGGTCGCGTAGCGGACCGTCCCGCGGGTGGCGGTGCGGTCCTCCTCGGGGTCAACGCCCGGGCTTCGCGCGGCATTCCGCCGCGCCCGGTGTTCTCCCTGTGTCCGTGGCCCCAGGTGCGGTTGGAGCCGGCGGAGCACCCGTGTGCCCGTGTCCACCAGGGTAGTGTCGACCGCTCCACGATGCCATGCCCGAGTGACCGCTGTGCACACCGACCGCCGGTCAGGCCGGTGTGCCGAGCCCCGGCGCGCCGTAGACGGGGAACCAGCGCGACCGGTCCCCCTCCATCGGCAGGTCGTCGCCGATCGCCGCCTCCACCTGGAGTTCCAGCGCGTTGTCGCGCCGCTGTCCCCCGGCCGGGGCGAACGGGTAGAAGGTGCCGCGCTTGTAGAGGTACACGAGCCCGACCCGTCGCCCACCGCCACCCTCATCGGTGAAGCCGAGCAGGGAGCACAGCAGGGAGGGCCCGTAGCCGTTGGCCTCCAGGGTCGAGTTGACCGCGTGCAGGTCGGTGACCAGGCCGGAGACGTCGGGGTCGGTGACCTCACCCTCCCCCGCCGGGGCCTCGTGCGAGCGCACGACCAGCCACGAGTAGCCGTAGTCGTCGGTGACCTGCTCCACCGGCGGCCCGTCGTCGGCGTCCAGCAGGGCGGTCACGTCCCGCTGCAGGTCGGCGAAGGCCGCGCCCTCGGTCGCCCGGAAGGCCACCGAGCCCGTGCCGGTGGGCCGCAGACCCACCGAGGCCCGCAGGGTCAGTGCGGCGGAGGGGAGCGCGAACAGGGCGTCCAGGTCGGGTCGGGCCGGCTTGGACCGGCCCAGCAGGGCGCGCCAGAAACTCATCGTTGCCTCGTTCCCAGATCGGCGGTGGCGTGGCGGTCAGCTGCCCTGACCGAGTTGGCGGGAGATGTCGGAGAGCTGGGCCAGGCGCTGGTCCACCGGCGGGTGGGTGGCGATCAGCCGGCTGACGCTGAAGCCCTTGCGCGAGGACGCGGGAGCGAAGAAGAAGGCGTTGAACGGCTCCGCCTGGCGCAGGTCGCGCGTGGGGATGCGCGCCATGTCGCCGGTGATCTTGCTCAGCGCGCTGCCCAGTGTGGAGGGGCGGCCGGTCAGGTAGGCGGCGGCGCGGTCGGCCGACAGCTCCCGGTAGCGGGAGAGCGCCCGCACGAGCAGGAAGCTCAGCACCCAGGCGATCGCGCTGACCAGCACGACCAGCAGCGCGATGACGGCGGGGGCGGGGCCGCCGTTGTTGCTGCGGCCTCCCGCGACACCGCTGAAGGCGGCGAAGCGCAGCCCGGCCTGGGTGAGGAAGCCGGCGACGATGCCGAGGAATCCGGCGATGGTCATCACCATCACGTCGCGGTGGGCGATGTGGGACAGCTCGTGTGCCAGGACCGCCTCCAGCTCGGGCCCGTCCAGGCGCCGCATCAGGCCGGAGGTCACGCAGATGACCGCGGACTTCTCGCTGTGGCCGGTGGCGAAGGCGTTGGGCACGTCGGAGTCGGCGACGCCGACCCGGGGCTTGGACATGTCCGCCATCGCGCACAGGCGGTCGACGAGCGCGTGGAGTTCGGGCGCCTGCTCCGGCGAGACCTCGCGCGCGCCCATGGAGAACATGGCGATCTTGTCGGAGGCGAAGTAGGAGAAGAGGGCGAAGGCGCCCACGATGACCATGACGAGCCAGATGTTCAGGCCCGCCAGGACCAGCCCCACGATGAAGGCGACGTAGACCAGCGCCAGCAGCGTCATGGTCATCACCATCCGGGCGGTGAGGCCGCCGTCCGGTCGGAACTTCGTACCCGCCATTGCCGACTCCTCTGCGATCCGTGGTTCGGAGTCTAGTTCCACCAGGTGAGAGAAGGGTTAAGGCCGATTCTTCGGCGTGCTCGCACGCTCGCAACGCGGCTCGGATCCCACGGGGGCCGGCCCCGGACATGAGGAAGCCGCGGCCCCGTGACGTGGTCACGGCGGCCGCGGCACCAAGTACGCGCACGCGGGCGGCGGGCCAGACCCACCTGGACGGTGGTGGCGGGTCCGGTCGCTAGCCCGGGATCAGCCCGTCGTCCTGCAGCATCTCCCGCACCTCGGCCATGCTGGCGTCGGCGTGCGGAAGGATGAAGTCCGACGGCTCCAGGGCGTCGTCCGGCAGCGGGCTGCCGTCCGCGCGCACCCGTTCGAGCAGCCGGTGCAGGGCCTCGCGGAACGTCTCCTCGTTGGCCGAGTCGAGCGCCGCCTCCAGGGCGGAGTCGAACTCGTTGAGGACGCCGAGGTCGGCGTCGGTCAGGTCCAGCTGACCCTCACCCAAGATGCGGACGATCATGCGCCCTCCCGGTTCCCGGTGCTGCCGGCGCCGTTCCCGCCCTCGATCTGGGGGGCCGCGCTGCCGCTGCCGCCGCCGAGCTCCAGCTTCATGCGCTCGAGCTCGGCCTCGACTCCGGTCGTGCTGGCCATGCGGTCCAGCTCGCCCTGGATGTCGTCCTTGGCGGTACCGGTGACGTCGTCGAGCGCGCCGGAGGCGAGCAGTTCGTCGACGGCGCCCGCGCGGGCCTGCATCTCGGCGGTCTTGTCCTCGGCGCGCTGCACGGCCATGCCGACGTCGCCCATCTCCTCGGAGATGCCGGAGAAGGCCTCGCTGATCTGCGTCTGGGCCTGGGCCGCGGTGTAGGTCGCCTTGATCGTCTCCTTGCGGGTACGGAAGGCGTCGACCTTGGCCTGCAGGCGCTGCGCGGCCGTGGTGAGCTTCTGCTCCTCGTTCTGGAGGTTGGCGTGCTGCTCGCGCAGGCCCTCGATCTGCGTGGCCAGACCGGACCTGCGGGTGAGGGCCTCGCGGGCGAGGTCCTCACGTCCCTGGGTCAGGGCCGCGCGGCCCTGGTTCTCCAGCTTGCCGGACTGCTGTTCGAGCTGCTGGATCTGCAGCTCGACGCGCTTGCGCGACGTCGCCACGTCCGCCACCCCACGGCGGACCTTCTGTAGGAGTTCGAGTTGTTTCTGGTACGAGTAGTCGAGGGTCTCCCTGGGGTCCTCGACAGAGTCCAGTGCCTTGTTGGCCTTGGACTTGAAGATCATCGAAAGTCGCTGAAACACGCTCATCGGCGTGGCCGTCCCCTTCTCGCTGCGTACATCGGCTGTTCCCAGCGGGCGCTTCGCCCAACCCTACGCGCTCTGGCCCACGGTCGCCATAAAGCTGTGACCGGCTACCCTGAGGGTGTGTTCCGACGTCGCTCCGCTTCCGCAGCCACGGATTCGAACTCTGCCGAATCCGCCAGCCCTGAGGCCTCTGAGGCCACCCAACCTAAGGGATATACCCCCAAGAAGGGTGTCCCCACCCCAAAGCGCAAGGAATCCGGTAAGGACCTGCGCCGGCCCGTCCAAGCTCCACAGACCCGCAAGGAGGCGTACCGCGCCTACCGGGAACGCCTCGACCGCCAGAAGGGCCAGCCCGCCCGGCGCTCCGGTGTCCCGCAGGGCGAGGAGCGCTACTTCCGAGAGCAGGACCTGGGCAAACCCCGTGCCTTCGCACGGAACTACGTCGACTCCCGGCGCAGTGCCAGTGAGTTCTTCCTGCCCTTCTCCATCCTCATCATCGCGCTCCTGTTCGTGAACAACCCCGTCTTCCAGGTGGGCGTCGCCTACGTCGCGTGGCCGCTGATGATGGTGACCCTCGTCGCCGAGGGCATCTTCACGGCGCGCAAGGTCAAGAGCACGGCCGCCGCCCACTTCCCCGACGACCCCAAGATCGCGGGCGTGGGCATGTACGCGGCCATGCGCCAGCTCCAGTTCCGCCGCCTGCGCCTGCCCAAGCCCACCGTGAAGGTCGGCGACGACCCCACCGCGGGCCTGCGCTGACCCGTCCGTCACCGTCACCCCGACCCATCCCCGTACCGATCACGTGAGCAGGGCCGGTGTTCGCACCGGCCCTTCACCGTGTCCGGGGCGGAAGCGCCCGGCGTCCGGCATCCGGACTGAAAGCGCTTGCCGACCCCCGGGGCCGCCGTGGCCGCACGCCGCCGGTCTGGCTAGAGTGCTCGACATGGAATTTCGGCATCTAGGCAAGAGCGGTCTCATCATCAGCGAGATCGCCTACGGGAACTGGATCACCCACGGATCCCAGGTCGAGGAGGACACCGCCACCGCGTGTGTCCGTGCGGCGCTGGACGCCGGCATCACCACGTTCGACACCGCCGACGTCTACGCCCAGGGCAAGGCGGAGGAGGTGCTCGGACGCGCTCTGAAGGGCGAGCGCCGCGACGGGCTGGAGATCTTCTCCAAGGTCTACTGGCCCATGGGCGAGGGGAAGAACGACAAGGGCCTGTCGCGCAAGCACATCCTGCGCGGCGCCGAGGACTCCCTGCGCCGCCTGGGCACGGACTACCTGGACCTCTACCAGGCCCACCGGTTCGACTACACGACGCCGCTGGAAGAGACCATGCGGGCCTTCGAGGACCTGGTCCGCCAGGGCAAGGCCCTCTACATCGGCGTCTCGGAGTGGCGGGCCGAGGAGATCGAGCGCGCGCTCAAGATCGCCGACGAGATGGGCTTCGACCGCATCGTCTCCAGCCAGCCGCAGTACAACATGCTCTGGCGGGTCATCGAGTCCGAGGTCGTGCCGGTGTGCGAGCGCGAGGGCATCGGCCAGGTCGTGTGGTCGCCCATCGCCGGCGGCGTCCTGACCGGCAAGTACCGGCCGGGGCAGCAGGCCCCCGCCGGGTCGCGCGCCAGCGACCCCAAGAGCAAGCACTTCATCGCCGACAAGGCGGAGGACCAGGCGCTGCTGGAGAAGGTGCAGAAGCTGGAGCCGCTGGCCGCGGAGGCCGGGCTGAGCATGCCCCAGCTGGCGGTGGCCTGGGTGCTGCAGAACCCGAACGTGTCCGCCGCGATCATCGGCGCGTCCCGTCCGGAGCAGGTCCAGGACAACGTCCAGGCGGCCGGCGTGAAGCTCGACGCCGGGCTGCTGGCCCGGATCGACGAGATCCTCGGTGACAGCGTCCAGCGGGACCCGGCTCTGACCAAGAGCCCGGAGAACATCCGCGACCGCTGACGCGACGGCGCCCGGAAGACGGGGCCTTCGGCCCTTCCGGTGGACTCCCTCGTGCCCGCACCGTCGCCCGCCAGCACCCTCGACGGGCGCATGCGGCGCGGTGCCTACTCGGGAGTCCACCTCCGGGCCCTCCAGGCCCCGTCGGCGCCCTCGCTGTGCTCTCCTCGGGCCTCCGCTTCGCTTCGGCCCGGGCCCGGGGGCTAGGGCGTGTTCGGCGGATACTCACCCTGCTGCACGGCGCCCCAGCGGCACTCTCGCTTCGTTCTCATCAGTCGACAGGGGAACCAGCCGGGCCCCCGCTGTGCGACAACGGCGAAGCCGCACAGTAGGGGAGCTCCTTCTTCGGCCTGGCGAGAGCGCCACTGGATGCACCGCTCGCGACGGGCGGCATCCACAGAACACGCCCTAGCCGGTCGGCTCCAGGGACATGGTGTAGGCCTCGCCGCCGTCCTCCGACAGCACGACGCGGACCACGCCGCCCTCGGCGAGCTCCTGCCAGTTCTCCCCCATCCAGCTCTCCGCGTCGCCGCGCGAGGTGAAGGACTCCGCGGGGAGCCCCTCATCCGTCCTGTCCGCGCCGTCCGCGTCGAGATACCGCCAGGTCCACGCCATGGTTCGACCGCCCTTCGTCACGGGGTTCACAGTGCGTGCCACCGTACGCCCGGCCCGAGCTTAACCAAGCCTTGGTCCGACATGCGGTTTACTCGATCGGGTGCGCATCCGATTCCTCGGGACCGCGGGGCACGCGGGCTGGCCGGCCCCGCAGTGCACCTGTGCCTCCTGCAACAGAGCCCTCGCCGAACGCCGGCTCCCGCTGCGCGTGACGGTCGACGACCGCTTCCGCATCCGCGAGGGGGCAGTGGTCGGTCCCGTCCCCCCGGGCTACTCCGTGACCGTGACCGCCGACGGCGTGCTGGTCGTGGGCCCGGACGGCGGCCGGCTGCTCTACGCCCGCTCCGCCCCCGGCCCGCAGCCCGCCCCGCCCCCGGTGGAGGCCGCCGCCGCGGGGAACGGGTCGGCCTACGCCTCCTCGCCCCCCGACCAGCAGGTCGACATGGTGATCGTCGACGCCGCCCAGCGCCCCGAGGTGATCGGCGAGCTGCGCCGCTCGGGCGTGGTCGGCGTGACCACCGCGGTCGTGGCGGTCGGCGGCGACCACCGCGTCCGCTCGCCCCAGGAGTTCGCCCGCCGCGCGCGCCTGTGGGGCGCCCTGGCGCCCAGTGACGGCGCGGAGATGTCGTGTCCTCCCGCGGTGTGGCCGGAGTCGCGCCCGCACGGTCCGCACCGCACGCTCATCACCGGCGGCGCCCGCTCGGGCAAGTCCACCGAGGCGGAGCTGCGCCTGCTGGCCGAGCCGCGCGTGGTCTACGCCGCGACCGGCGCGGTCCCCGACCCCGATCGGGACCCGGAGTGGGCGCGGCGCGTGGAGCTGCACCGGAACCGGCGCCCCTGGTGGTGGCGCACGGAGCAGACCATTGAGCTGGCCGAGGTGCTCAAGCGCACCCGCGGCGCGGTCCTGGTGGACTGCCTGGGCACGTGGCTGGCGGCGGTGATGGACGAGAACGGCATGTGGGACGACGACCCGCCCGAGGACGCCGAGGAGATGGTGGAGGGCCGGATCCACGGGCTGTTGGAGGCCTGGCGCACCACGCAGGCCTACGTGGTGGCGGTCACCAACGAGGTGGGGTCGGGCGTGGTCCCGGCCACCCGCGCGGGCCGGATCTTCCGCGACCACCTGGGCCTGCTGAACCAGTGGGTGGGGGCCGAGTCCGAGGAGGTCGTCCTGGCCGCGGCCGGGCGCGTCACGGAGCTGCCGTGACCGCCTCGGCCCGCGTCGCGGCGGCGCGGGCGGGGGCCCGGATGGCGGTGGGCACGTTCACCGCCGTGCCGGTGCGCGTGGAGCGGGTGGACCGCTCCACGGCCGGATGGGCGATGTTCTGGGCCCCGGTCGTGGGCGCGGCCGTGGGCGCCGGGACCGGCGCGGTGGCGGCGGCCGGGGCGTGGCTGGGCCTGTCCGGCGCCCTGGCCGGGGTCCTGGGCGTGGGAGCCGCCGCGCTGGTCACCCGGGGGCTGCACCTGGACGGGCTGGCCGACCTCGCCGACGGCCTGGGCAGCGGGCGTCCCGCCGAGGGCGCCCTGGAGGTGATGCGCCGCTCCGACATCGGGCCGTTCGGCGTGGTCGCGCTGGCGCTGGTCCTGCTGGCGCAGGTGCTGGCGCTCGCGCAGCTGGCGGCGGCCTCGCCCTGGGCGGTGGTGGGCGCGGCGGTGGCGGCCGGGGCCGGCGGGCGCCTGGCGGTCACGCTCGCCTGTACCGCGCGGGTGCCGTCGGCCCGGCCGGAGGGGCTGGGCGCGTTCGTGGCGGGCACGGTGCGCGCTCCGCTGGCCGCGGCGGCCTGCGCGGTGGTGGGGCTGCTCTGCCTGGCGGGCCTGCCCCACGGGGCGGGGTTCGCCGTGCTCTGCGCGGGCGCGGTCGTGCTCGGCCTGGCCGTGGCGGGGCTGCTGCTGCGCCGGGCGGTGCGCCGGCTCGGCGGGATCACCGGCGACGTGCTGGGCGCGCTGGCGGAGTCGGCCGGAACGTCGGTCCTGGTCGTGGCCGCCGCGGGTACCGCCTGGCTCTGACGGCGCTCGTACGGGTGACCAGTGTCGCCATGATCACATTTTTTCACACCAGGTTTCACCGGCCCCGCCCCCGGGGAGCCGCGGCCCGCCACGCCGACGCCGTGCGAGACCTCCCACCGGCGACCAGAGCCACCCTCCCCGCCCACGCGGACCCCGGCCGCCCCGGGGGGCGCTCGGTCCGCACGCGCGCCGCGGCAGCGCCCTGGCAGCGCGGGGCGCCGCGTCGCCGATCGGCACGTGGGGCGACTAGCATCGGGGGCGTGAGCACGTCGTTGTCAGTACATACGGAGTCCCCCAGTTCGCTCGACGCCGACGCGGTCGTCGTCGGTTACCACTCCGGAGGCGACGCTCCGGAGCCTGCGTCGGGCGCACATGACGTCGATGCCGCCTTCTCCGGCGGCCTCGCCTCGACCCTGTCGCTCCTGGGAGCGAGCGGCGCCCCTGAGGAGGTGCACACCCTTGCCTCCCTCGGAGCCGTGAAGGCCCCGGTCGTCGTCGCGGTCGGACTCGGCCCGGCGCCCACCGACGGCCCGGTCGACCCCGACACCCTGTCCCGCGCCGCGGGCGCCGCGCTGCGCTCGCTGTCCGCCCGCCCCGAGGGCGCGGGCCGCGTCGCACTCGCCCTGCCCGCCCGGAGCGCGGACGAGGCCGGCGCCGTGGCGCTCGGCGCCCGTCTGGGCGCCTACGCCTTCGACCGCTACCGCACCGGTGAGAAGGCCGAACGCAGGGCGGAGAAGGCCGGAGCCGCCACCCTGACCGTCATCAGCCCGGCCGAGGACGCCGCGGCCGCCGTCGAGCGCGCCGGCGTCCTGGCCGACGCGGTCTGCCTGACGCGCGACCTCGTCAACACGGCCCCGGCGGACCTGGTCCCCGAGGACCTGGCGTCGGCGGCCCAGGAGGTCGCCCAGCGCACCGGCCTGGCGATCGAGGTCCTGGACGAGCAGGCGCTGGCCGAGGGCGGCTACGGCGGCCTGACCGGTGTCGGCCAGGGGTCGGCCAACCCGCCCCGCCTGGTCCGCCTGGCCCACTCCCACCCCGAGGCGACCCGTACCGTCGCCTTCGTGGGCAAGGGCATCACGTTCGACTCCGGCGGCCTGTCCCTCAAGCCCGCCGGCGCGATGGACTGGATGAAGTCCGACATGGCCGGCGCCGCCTCCGTGCTCGCCGCCATGGGCGCCATCGCCGACCTGGGCGTGAAGGTCAACGTCGTCGCCTACCTGGCGGTGGCCGAGAACATGCCCAGCGGCACGGCCCAGCGCCCCTCCGACGTGCTGAGCATCTACGGCGGCAAGACCGTCGAGGTCCTCAACACCGACGCCGAGGGCCGCCTGGTCATGGCCGACGCCCTGGTGCGCGCGCAGGAGGACGAGCCGGACCTCGTGGTGGACATCGCCACGCTGACGGGCGCCCAGCTCGTCGCGCTCGGCACCCGCGTGTTCGCGGTCATGTCCAACGACGACGGCGTGCGCGAGGACGTCGTGGCCGCCGCCGGCGCCGCGGGCGAGGCCGCCTGGCCGATGCCGCTGCCCGGCGAGCTGCGCGCCGGACTGGACTCCGCGGTCGCCGACATCGCCAACGTGGCGGGTGAGCGCTGGGGCGGCATGCTCTCCGCGGGCGTGTTCCTCAACGAGTTCATCGAGGAGGGCGTCAAGTGGGCGCACCTCGACATCGCGGGCCCGTCCTTCAACCAGGGCGGACCGCACGGCTACACCTCCAAGGGCGGGACCGGCGCGGGCACGCGCACCCTGGTCCGCATCGCCGAGGAGTACGCGAAGTAGTCCCCGCGGTCGGGGCGGCGCTCCTGAGCCGGAAGCGCCGCCCCACCCCGGTCACCCCCCTGCATTCCCACCAGCCACCACAACAAGGAGTTCGTTCCCGTGAGTGAGAACGGCGGCACCTTCGACCTCGTCGTCCTTGGCGGCGGCAGCGGCGGCTACGCGGCGGCACTGCGCGCCGCGGAGCTCGGCCAGAGCGTCGTACTGATCGAGAAGGACAAGCTCGGCGGCACCTGCCTGCACCGCGGCTGCATCCCCACCAAGGCCCTCCTGCACTCGGCGGAGGTCGCCGACTCCGCCAAGGAGAGCGAGAACTTCGGTGTGCGGGCCACGTTCGAGGGCATCGACGTCCAGGCGGTGCACGCCTACAAGGACAAGGTGGTCAACGGCCTGTTCAAGGGCCTGACCGGGCTGGTCAAGTCCCGCAAGATCACCGTCGTGGAGGGTGAGGGCAAGCTCACCGGCACCGACGAGGTCACGGTCGGCGGCACGGTCTACAAGGGCCGCAACATCCTGCTCGCGACCGGCTCCAAGCCCAAGACCCTGGGCCTGGACATCGACGGCGAGAAGGTCATGACCAGCGACCAGGCCCTGGGCCTGGACCGCGTTCCCGAGTCCGTCATCGTCCTGGGCGGCGGCGTCATCGGCGTGGAGTTCGCCAGCGTGTGGCGCTCCTACGGCTCCGACGTCACCATCGTCGAGGCCCTCCCCCACCTGGTCCCCGTGGAGGAGGAGTCCAGCTCCAAGCTCCTGGAGCGGGCCTTCCGCAAGCGCAAGATCAAGTTCGAGCTCGGCACCCCCTTCGAGTCGGTCAAGACCACCGACGCGGGCGTGACCGTGACCCTCCAGGGCGGCAAGACCCTGGAGGCCGAGGTGCTGCTGGTCGCCATCGGCCGCGGCCCCGTCTCCGAGGGCCTGGGCTACGAGGAGCAGGGCATCACCCTGGACCGCGGCTTCGTCCAGGTGGACGAGAACCTGCACACCGGCGTGGGCAACGTCTACGCGGTGGGCGACCTGATCCCGACCCTGCAGCTGGCGCACGTCGGCTTCGCCGAGGGCATCTTCGTCGCCGAGCACATCGCCGGGCAGAACCCGCCCGCGATCGACTACGACGGCGTCCCGCGCGTCACCTACTGCGAGCCCGAGGTCGCGTCCGTGGGCCTGACCACGAAGGCGGCCAAGGAGCGCGGCCACGACGTCGTGGAGATGAACTACAACCTCGCGGGCAACGGCAAGAGCCAGATCCTGCAGACCTCGGGGGCCGTCAAGGTCATCGCCGAGAAGGACGGCCCCGTCCTGGGCGTCCACATGGTCGGCAGCCGGGTCGGCGAGCTCATCGCCGAGGGGCAGCTGATCTACAACTGGGAGGCCCTGCCCTCGGAGGTCGCCCAGCTGATCCACCCGCACCCGAGCCAGTCCGAGGCACTGGGCGAGGCGCATCTGGCGCTGGCGGGCAAGCCGCTGCACGTCCACGACTGACCGCACCACCCGGGGGCGGGCCGAACGGCCCGCCCCCGCCACATCCGCGCTGCCCAGTCAAGGGGTTGGGCAGGTACCGCGTCCAGATCCAACGAGGAACCCATGCCGACTTCCGTTACCATGCCCGCCCTGGGTGAGAGCGTCACCGAGGGCACCGTCACCCAGTGGCTGAAGAACGTGGGCGACACCGTCGAGGTAGACGAGCCGCTCCTGGAGGTCTCCACCGACAAGGTGGACACCGAGATCCCGTCCCCGGTCGCCGGTGTACTCACCAAGATCCTGGTGGACGAGGACGAGACCGTGGAGATCGGCGCGGAGATCGCGGTCATCGGCGGCGAAGGCGAGAGCGAGGGAGGGGACGGCGGGTCGACGGCCAAGGACGCGCAGCCCGAGCCCGAACCGGAGCCCGCCCCCGAGCCCGCCCGCGCCGAGGAGCCCGCGGCCGCCCCCGAGCCCACCCCGGAGCCCGAGCCCGCCCCGGCCGCGCCCGCGTCCTCGGACGGCCCCACCACGACGGTCACCATGCCCGCCCTGGGTGAGAGCGTCACCGAGGGCACCGTCACCCAGTGGCTCAAGAGCGAGGGCGACACCGTCGAGGTGGACGAGCCGCTCCTGGAGGTCTCCACCGACAAGGTGGACACCGAGATCCCGTCCCCGGTCGCCGGCGTGCTCACCAAGATCATCGCCGCCGAGGACGCGACCGTGGAGATCGGCGCGGAGATCGCGCTGATCGGGGCCGAGGGCTCCGCTCCGGCCCCGTCCGCCCCGGCCGCGCCCGCCGCTCCGGCCCAGCCAGAGCCCACCCGCGCCCAGGAGCCCGAGCCCGCCCCGGCGGCCCCGGCCCCCGCGTCGCGCGCGTCCGCGGCCGACGACGTACCGTCGGTGGACATCGAGACGCTGAGCGGCACCGGCCGGGCCTCGGGCACCGACACGGTGACCGAGGCCTACGTCACTCCGCTGGTGCGCAAGCTCGCCGCCGAGAACCGCGTGGACCTGAGCCGCGTCAAGGGCACCGGTGTGGGCGGGCGCGTGCGCAAGCAGGACGTGCTCAAGGCCGCCGAGGAGCAGAAGGCGGCCGCCGCGCGCACCGCCGCGCCCGTGTCGGGCGCGACCCGCCACAAGGCGGTCTCGGACGCCTCCTCGCTGCGCGGCAAGACCGAGAAGCTGTCGCGGCTGCGCCAGTCCATCGCCGACCGGATGGTGGAGTCGCTCAACACGGCGGCCGAGATCACCCAGGTCGTGGAGGTGGACGTCACCAAGATCGCCCGCCTGCGCGAGCAGACGGGCGAGGACTTCGCCAAGCGCGAGGGTGTGGAGCTGGACTTCTTCCCGTTCTTCGCCCTGGCCGCGGTCGAGGCGCTCAAGTCCCACCCGCGGATCAACGCGGTGATCGACAACGACTCGCACGAGGTGACCTACCACGCGGTGGAGAACCTCGGTGTGTCGGTCGACACCGAGCGCGGGCTGCTCGTCCCGGTCGTCAAGGACGCCGGCGGGCTGGACCTGGGCTCGCTGGCCCGGACCATCACCGAGCTGACCGAGAAGGCGCACACCGGCCTGCTCGGCCCGGACGACCTGAGCGGCGGCACGTTCACCGTCGCCGACACCGGCCGTGTGGGCGCGTTGTTCGGCACGCCGATCATCAACACCCCGCAGGTGGCCATCCTGGGCACCGGCGCGGTCGTCAAGCGCCCGGTCGTCGTCGAGGACGAGGCCATGGGCGGCGAGGTGATCGCGGTGCGGTCGATGGTCTACCTGTCGCTGGCGCACGACCACCGCCTGATCGACAACGCCGACGCCGGCCGCTTCCTCCAGGACGTCAAGGCGCGCCTGGAGGAGGGCGACTTCGAGCGCGACCTGGGTCTGTAGCCCTCCCGACCCCCGTACCGGGCCGGACGCCGACCTCGGCGTCCGGCCCGGTCGTGTGCGGGGCCACGCCGCCCCGAGTTGACCTCAAGCTACCTTGAGGTCCTACCGTGGACAGGAAGGACGAGGACAAGGACGCATATGGACAACCTCCGGATCGCGGTCATCCTGGGCGCGAACCGCAACGGCCGCACCGGCACGCTGGTCGGGAACTGGTTCCTGGAGCAGGTGGGCGGCCACTCCGGCCTGGACGTGGACGTCCTGGACGTGGCGGACCTGGATCCGGGCGACGGCCACGGGGCGCCGGTGGCCGACTTCGGCTCCCGTGTGGCGGCCGCCGACGGGTTCGTCGTCGTCACCCCCGAGTACAACCACGGCTACCCCGGCCCCCTGAAGAGCGCGATCGACTCCGCGCGCCGGGAGTGGTTCGGCAAGCCGGTGGGGTTCGTCTCCTACGGAGGGCGTTCCGGCGGTCTGCGGGCGGTGGAGCAGCTGCGGGCGGTCTTCTCCGAACTGCACACGACCACCCTGCGCGACACCGTGAGCTTCCACGACGCGCACACGGTGTTCGGCCCGGACGGCGTTCCCGCGCAGGACATGTCGGAAGCGCGGCTGGCGGTGCGGGTGCTCGTCGAGCAGCTGGAGTGGTGGGCGCTCGCCCTGCGCGAGGCGCGCGAGCGCCGCCCCTACCCGGGGATCGAGTCCCTCGCACGGTGAACGGGGCGGTGCCGATGGCACCGCCCCGTCTCTTACCCCACCAATCACCATCCCCTGATGATCCCCATCATCAAAGGTCTGTGGCCGGGCGCGGCCGTCGTCACGACGGGCACGTCGCCCACGGTAGCTCCGCGTTGACGCGGAGTTCCCTGTCCCACCTTCAAGGTAGAAGACGGCGGCACCCCGCGCAGGCCTTTCGCCGAAAAAGCCGAAGAAAACTTGGCGCGTCCGCCCACCGCCGCGCGCGCCCGGCGGGGTAGGTCAAGGTGCATGAGAGTGGCGATCACGGGGGCCTCCGGCCTCATCGGCGGCGCGCTGTGCGCGGCCCTGCTCGACGGGGGCCACAGCGTCGTGCGCGTGGTGCGCCATCCGCCCCGGGGAGGCCGTGTGCCCTGTGTGGAGGAGGCCGAGTGGCGGCCGGAGCAGGGGCGCGTGGACACCGTGGCCCTGCACGACGTCGACGCGGTGGTGCACCTGGCCGGCGAACCCGCCCACCGGGTCCCCTGGTCGCGGCACCGGCGGGCACAGATCCGCCGCAGCAGGGTCAGGGGGACGCGGGTGCTGTCGCGGGCCCTGGCCTCGATGCCCTCCCCTCCCCCGCGCCTGCTGTCGGCGTCGGGCGCCTACTACTACGGGGACACCGGCGGCGAGGTCGCCACCGAGGCCAGCCCTCCGGGCACCGGCTTCCTCTCCGGGATGTGCCAGGCCTGGGAGGCGGCCACCGGACCCGCGGAGGAGGCCGGGCTGTCGGTGGCGCACCTGCGCACCTCCGTGGTGCTGGGCCGCTCGGGCGGGCTGCTCAGGTCGCTGGTCCCGCTGTACCGGGCCGGCCTGGGCGGGCGCCTGGGGTCGGGGGCCCAGTACATGAGCTGGATCTCGCTGCGCGACCAGGTCGACGCGATCCTGTTCCTGCTGGAGCGGCCGGAGATCACCGGACCGGTGAACCTGTGCGCGCCCGAGCCGGTGAGCAACGCCGCCTTCACCGAGGCGCTGGGCCGCGCACTGGGCCGCCCGACCCTGGTGCCGCTCCCGGCCACGGCGCTGCGGGCGACGATGGGCGACCTGGCGGAGGAGTCGGCGCTGCTGGATCTGCGGGTGGTGCCCGAACGCCTGCTGGCCGCCGGGTATTCCTTTCGGCTGCCCACCATCGACAGTGCGCTTTCCGACATCCTGCCCAGACCGGCACCCCGATCCGGGGCGTAAGGTGTGTGTGTGAGTGATCTCGTTTACGCATGGCTGGGCGACGGACCCGTCCCCTATCACGAGGGCTGGGACCTGCAGAAGCGGCTCCACGAGCGCCGCGTCGCCGACGAAGTGGCCGACACGGTCCTGCTCCTCGAACACGAACCCGTGTACACGGCGGGCAAGCGCACCGGGAGGTGGGATCGTCCCACCTCCGACCCGGGTGCTCCCGTCGTGGACATCGACCGGGGCGGAAAGATCACCTGGCACGGGCCGGGTCAGCTCACGGTGTACCCCATCGTGAAGCTCGCCGACCCGATCGACGTGATCGCCTACGTGCGCATGCTGGAGGAGGCGATCCTCCGCACGATCGCGGAGTACGGCCTGACCGGCAAGCGCGTCGAGGGCCGCACGGGCGTGTGGCTGGACGCCGATCCCGAGCGCGGGCTCATCGAGCGCAAGGTCGCCGCGATCGGCTGCCGTATCGCCCGCGGGGTCGGTATGCACGGACTCGCGTTGAACTGCGACAATGATCTGACGTGGTACGACCGGATCGTCCCCTGCGGGATCTCCGACGCCGGCGTCACCACGCTCTCGGCCGAGTTGGGCCGTCCGGTGACCGTCGCCGACGTGCGCCCGCGCGTGGAACGCCACCTGGCCGACGTCCTCGGCGCGACGGAGTACAGCCACACCGACGGCACGGCGCTGCTCGCCGGTGCCGCCGCCTGAGGATGACACAGCCCCCACAAGGGGCAGAGGGTCCCCGGACACGGGGCACAGAAGGGAACGGGTTCACGTTGACCATCGCTCCTGAGGGCCGCAAGCTGCTGCGCGTCGAGGCGCGCAACAGCGAGACCCCCATCGAGAAGAAGCCGCCGTGGATCAAGATCAAGGCGCACATGGGGCCCGAGTACACCGAGCTCCACTCCTTGGTCAAGAGCGAGGGCCTGCACACGGTGTGCCAGGAGGCCGGATGTCCCAACATCTACGAGTGCTGGGAGGACCGCGAGGCCACGTTCCTCATCGGCGGTGACCAGTGCACCCGGCGCTGCGACTTCTGCCAGATCGCCACCGGCAAGCCCACCGCGCTCGACCGCATGGAGCCGACCAAGGTCGCCACCTCCGTCAAGAAGATGGAGCTGCGCTACGCGACCGTCACCGGTGTGGCGCGCGACGACCTGGAGGACGGCGGGGCCTGGCTCTACGCCGAGACGGTCCGCAAGATCCACGAGCTCAACCCGGACACCGGCGTCGAGCTGCTCATCCCGGACTTCAACGCCGACCCCGACCAGCTGGCCGAGGTCTTCGGGTCCCGCCCCGAGGTGCTCGCGCACAACGTCGAGACGGTGCCGCGGATCTTCAAGCGCATCCGGCCCGGATTCCGCTACGAGCGCTCCCTGGACGTCATCACCCAGGCTCGCGCGGACGACCTGGTGACCAAGTCGAACCTGATCCTGGGCATGGGCGAGACCCGTGAGGAGATCAGCCAGGCGATGCGCGACCTGCACGAGGCCGGCTGCGACCTGCTGACCATCACCCAGTACCTGCGGCCCTCCAAGCTGCACCATCCGATCGACCGCTGGGTGAAGCCGGAGGAGTTCGTGGAGCTGGGCCAGGAGGCCGAGGAGATCGGCTTCGCCGGGGTCATGTCCGGCCCGCTGGTGCGCTCCTCCTACCGCGCCGGCCGCCTGTACAAGCAGGCGCGCGAGAAGCGGGACGCCGAGCTGACCGCCGCGCAGAACAAGGCATAACGGGCAATCCGCCCGAGTCGTAACCAAGCTGGAACGGTGGCCTCCGGGCCACCGTTCCGCTTGGGCGGACCGTTCCACCTATCCTGGTGGGTGAGGCGCCCAGCTGGTGGCGCCGGAAGGCGCCGCACCAGGTCGACCGCGAAGAGGAGGCAAGGCAGCCCAGGGACTCCGGTCCCCGCCGACCCCGCGTCGGCGTGCGCTGCCTGAGAGCACGATGGCGAAAAAGCCCAGTTCCCAGACGACGTCCGGCAAGGACGGGGCCGAGAAGCAGCCTGGCCGGCTCAAGCAGATCGGCATGGTCGCCAAGGTCGTCCACCAGCAGAGCCCCAAGAGCATCCCGCTGGCCGCCGCCGTCGCGGTGGTCATCCTCGCCGTCGCCGTCGGTATCGGGATCTGGACCGGCTCGTGGATCATCTGGACGCTCACCGGTATCCCGCTGGCCTTCCTGGTCGGATTCATCATCTTCACCCGCTCGGCGCAGCGCGTGCAGTACAAGATGCTGGACGGCCGCCTGGGCGCGGGCATGGCGATCCTGGAGAACATGCGCGGCAACTGGGTCGTCGAGCCCGGTGTGGCCGCCAACAAGCAGATGGACGTCGTGCACCGCGTGGTGGGCCGTCCGGGCGTGGTGCTGGTCGGCGAGGGCGACCCCGGCCGCCTGCGCGGGCTGATCGCGGCCGAGAAGAAGCGCGTCTCGCGGGTGGCGATGGACACGCCCATCTACGACTTCAAGGTCGGCAACGGCGAGGACCAGGTGCCGGTGTCCAAGCTCCAGCGCGCGCTGGTCAAGTTGCCCCGGAACCTGGACAAGGCCGGAACGGCCGAGCTGAACTACCGGCTCAAGGCGCTGCCCGCCGCGATGCAGATGCCCAAGGGCCCCATCCCCAAGGGCGCGAAGATGCCCAAGGGCATGCGCGGCAAGATGGGCGGCTAGCCGCCCCCGCGAACGCCGAAGGGGGCCGTCCCGGCACGGGATGGTCCCCTTCGGCGTGTGTCACTCCTCTTCCTCGTAGTCGAGGAGGTCGCCGGGCTTGCAGTCCAGCTCGCGGCACAGCGCGGCCAGGGTGGAGAAGCGGATCGCGCGGGCGCGGCCGTTCTTGAGCACCGACAGGTTGACGACGGTGACGCCCACCCGCTGGGCCAGCTCGGTGAGGGTGATCCCCCGTTCGGCGAGCACCTTGTCCAGGTTGACCCGGATGCCCGCGGCCTCCTCCGGCGGCATCAGACCAGCCCTTCGACGTCCGCGCGCAGCCGGGTGCCGCGTCGGAACACCTCGGCCAGCGCGGCCAGGAGGAAGCCGGTGAAGAGCAGGGCGGGCGAGATCCCGCCCTCGCCGAACACGACGAAGTGGAAGGCGAACGCGTCGGACTCCAGCGCCCCGGCCCGGAGCGCGTTCCCGCAGACGGTCGCGACCATCGGGAGCGCCACGGATCCGATGAGCACGGTCAGCGCGATGACGTACACACGGCGCGCGTTCGCCGGGACGAAGGGCTCGCCCCGGTCCAGGCTCGTGATGAGCCGGTGGACCATGACCAGGACCACCAGGGTGGCGACGACGCCCAGCAGGGCGGGGGCCACGAGCAGGAACCGCTCCAGCGTGGTGGGCTCGTGGAACTCGATCACCATCTGGCCGGTGCCGGTCACCGTCACGTCCTGGCCGCTGGTCGCGGCGGCGACCCGGGGCTCCGGCACCCCGTCCGGCCGGAAGACGGTGACGGTGTTCATCGGCCCCGCGCCGCCCGCCGAGAGCAGCGGGGTGATCCACACGAGCTGGAAGAGCCCCAGCAGACCCGTGCCCACGATGGAGACGACGAGGACGACGTGGGCGATGAGGTTGTCGGGCTTGGACCAGCGCAGCGAGGTGAGCACACCCATGAGGACCTCTCTTATCGTTTGTCGATAATAACGATAAACGATAAGTCCGATCGTGTCACACCATTCCCCCGGTACGGCGGGGATCCCGCCGTACCGGACGATGCGTGCGGGGCGCGGCGTCCCGTTCCTGTGGTCAGCTACAGGTGACCTCGTCCTCGGCCGCGGTGCTCGTGTCCAGGCCGTCCAGCGCGCCGCCGTCGCCCGTGCCCTCACCACCGCCGTCCGACCCGCCGCCCAGGCCGACGACCGGCCCCCAGTCCGCCTGGATCATCACCAGTTCGAGGGCCTCGCCCTCCAGATCCGGGACCTCCTCGGTCGTCGCGGACGTCAGCGCGGAGGCGAGCAGCTCGGCCTCGGCCTCCTGCCCGGGGCCGTGGTAGACCGTGGTCGTCTCGGGGACGCGGGTCTCCGGGTTGCCCCGGCCGGTCACGGTGAAGCCCTCCTGGACCAGCAGCGGCTCGACATCGGCGGCGAGCCCGTTCACGGCCGTACCGTTGAGGATCCGCACCGACACGTCCGAGGGATCGACCGGCGCCTCGGCGTCCTCCTCGGCCTCGGCGTCCCCGCCCGTGTCCTCCTCCTCGGCCTGGACCTCGCCGGCGGCCACGGCGGCGAGCAGTTCCTGGGCGGCGGGTTCCTCGAAGGCCAGCTTGTTGGCGTCGGCCGGGTGTTCCACGACCGGCACCGTGACCATGGTCATCTGTTCGAGATCGACCTCGCGCACGGCGACGGCCAGCTCGCGCATCTTGTCCACGGTGAGGTCGTCGTCGGTCACGAGGCTGTCGGTGACCGCGTCGATGAAGCTGTAGAGCGTGGTGGGGCTGGAGAGGATGTCACCGCTGGTGACCTCGCGCATGATGGCGCCCATCAGCCGCTGCTGGTTCTCGATGCGGTTCAGGTCGCTGCCGAACTCCGTGCTGGCCCGTGAGCGGGCCAGTCCGAGCGCCTGCTCGCCGTTGAGCCGCTGCTCCCCGGCCTCCAGCTCCAGGTGGGCCTTGGGGTCGTTGATCGGCTCGGGCACGCACATCTCCACGCCCCCGATGGTGTTCACGATGTCCGCGAAGCCCGCGAAGTCCACCGCCACGATGTGCTCCAGGTGCACGCCCGTGATGGTCTCCACGGCGTTGCCCTGGCAGTCCATGCCGCCGTAGAACATGGCGTGGTTGAGCTGGTCCGCACCGCCCGCCCAACCGGGGTAGTCGCCCACCGCGTCGCAGGCCGGCAGCTCGACGATGAGGTCGCGCGGCAGGTTGACCATGGTCACGCCGCCGTTGTCGGCGTCGATGCTGACGATCACGAGGACATCGGGACGGATGCCGTGCTCCTCGCTGAATTCCGCGTTGTCGCCGGCGCGCTCGTCGGTGCCGAGCAGGAGGATGTTGTGCAGCCCCTCCACCTGGTCGGGCCGGTCGCCCCAGCCGTCGGGGTCGACCGCCTCGGTGTCGATGCTCAGGGCGTCGCTGTACATGCCGTAGGCGGTCAGGCAGGCGGCGATCAGCAGCCCGGTCGCCCCGCAGGCCGACCACTGGCCCAGGCTCATACGTCTGCGCGCGGACACGTTCCTACGGGACAACGGGGCACCTGCGATCCGATCCGGGGAAGGGGCGGGTCCGTCCGAAAAGGGGGATAACGGCACGGACACAACGGGCGGATGCTACCCGAACCCGACACCCGGTGCCAGGTCGCCGCCGGCGCCCCCGGTCAGGCGCCCGGGCCACAGGACCCTCTGCCAGCTACCCGCGGTCAGCAGGCGCTCTGCCCGTCGTCCGCGGCGGTGGACCCGCCCAGGTCCTCGGTGACCGACACCTCGGACCCGTCGTCGGCGAATCCGGTCCAGTCCGCGCCGATGACCAGTTCGAGGGTCTGCTCCAGACCCGCGACCTCCTCGGTCGCGGCCTGGTCAAGGGAACCGGCCAGCAGGTCCGCCGCGGCCTCCTCGCCCGGCGCGTAGTACACGGTGGTGGCCGCGGGGAGGCGCTCGGTGGGGTTGCCCGTCCCCGTGACCGTGTAGCCCTCGCCGAGCAGCACGCCCTCGACCTCGCCGGCCAGGCCCTCGATACCCGTGTTGTTGAGGACCTCCACGGAGATCTCGGAGGGCTCCGGGGCCGCCTCGGCCTCCTCGCCGCCCGCGTCCTCCTCCTCTTCCTCCTCGGGCATGAGGGTGCCGTTGTTGACCGCCTCGAACAGCGCCGGGGCGGCGTCGCTCATGATGATGCGGTTGGGGTCGGCCGGGTGCTGGCCGTTGGGGACGGTGACGAACTGGACCCGCTCCAGGTCGACCTCGCGCATGGAGATGGCGATGTCGGCCATGGTGTCGATGGTCAGGTCCTCGTCGGTGGTGATCGAGTCGGTGACGGCGCCCAGGAAGTTCGTGACGGTCACGGGGCTGGCCATCACGTCGCTGCTGAGTACCTGGCGGAGCATGGCGCCCATGAACTCCTGCTGGCGCTCGATCCGGGACAGGTCGCTGCCGTCGCCCTGTCCGTAGCGCGAGCGCACGAAGCCCAGGGAGTCCTCGCCGTTGAGCGTCTGGAGGCCCGCGTCCAGGGACAGGTGGGCCTTGGGGTCCTCGATCGGCTCGGGCACGCACATCTCCACGCCGCCGACGGCGTCCACGATGTCCTTGAAGCCGCCGAAGTCCATCATGACGAAGTGGTCCAGGTGCACGCCGGTCACCTGCTCGACCGTGCTCCACTGGCAGCCGACGCCCCCGAAGGTCATCGCGGAGTTGAGCATGCCGCTCTGCGCGCTCATGCCCTGGTGCCCCTCGGAGGGCTCACAGCCGGGCAGGTCGACGACCAGGTCGCGGGGCAGGTTGACCAGCGTGGCCGCGCCGCTGTCGACGTTGACGCTGGCGATGAGCATGGTGTCGGGGCGCTCCCCCTCGGCGTCGCCGTACTCGGCGTTCTCACCGGAGCGCACGTCGGAGCCGATGATGAGGATGTTCATCACGCCCTCGACGCTGGTCGGGCGGTCCCACTGGTCGGTGTCCACCTGCGCGGTGGTGATGTTGCCGACGATGCCCTGGTACCAGGTGTAGCCGCCCAGGCTCGCGATGATGGCCAGCGCGGTGGCCACGCAGGCGACCCACTGGCCGGTGGACAGTCGGGCGGCCCTCAGGAGGCCCGAGGGGCGAGGGGCGGAGCGTTTGCCAGCCATACGAACCTTCGGCAGGGTGCGGTGGGACGCGGGGGACCACGGGGGAGGCGGGGGATCGGATGACGGGACGGGCAGCAGGTCGGCACCGTCCGGGCCAGGCGATGAACGGATGCTAACAGCAGGTCCGGGGTGCTCCGCACGCGCGTGGGCGCCGGTTCCCGTCCCGCCGCGGCGCTCAGAAGCGGGTGGCGACGGTCCCGGCGGCCCGGTCGTGCAGCCCGCGGGTGTCCCTGTCGTAGATGACGGCCGGGATCACCAGGCACAACAGCACTGTGCGCACGGCCATCGACACGAACCACGGCCAGGAGCGCTCGCCCGTGGCGGTGATGCCCACGCCGACGATGCGGCGGCCGACGGTGGTGCCGAACAGGGTGAGCAGGAGGATGTTCATCGCCGCGAACACCACCAGCGCGGTGTTGCCGATCAACGTCGTGGCCGCTTCCGGGACGGAGATCCCGGCGCCGATGAGCCCCGCGCCGTAGGCGCCCCAGGCGATCAGCAGGGCCAGGGTCCAGTCGAGGGCGAGGCCGACCAGGCGGCGGCCGACGCCGGGCACGGATCCGCTTCCGGACTCCGGCAGGCCCAGCCGGTTGCCCCGGTAGCGGAAGTCGTCGTCGGGATCCGCGGCCCCGGTGCCGCTCCGGCGCTTGTCAGTCATGCCGTCCACGCTATCCGCACGGCGCCGGCGACCCGTTCCGGGGCGGCGTCCGACCAGGGTGGAAGGCCTGTGGCGCGAGCGTGGTCTGCGCCACAGGGGCGGTCACGGGCGGCGAGCGGAACGCCCTGTTTCAGGGCGATCCGTGGTGGAATCACCGGGTCAGGCGCGTTGGTCTGCGAAAACGCCTGGCTCCGTAACATGCAGGAAACAATAGAGACATGGCGTGGAAATGACGCGCTCCTAGCTTCGATGACGAAGCCGGGAGACGTCGCGTGTTCCGACATGTCCGCGATGGGGCGGACCCGGTGATCCGGCGTCTCAGCCACCTGCACGGAGGTTCGTTTTGTTCAGCAGCATCAGCGAGGTGCTCGACTTTATCCGAGACGAGGACGTCAAGTTCCTCGACGTCCGGTTCACGGACCTGTTCGGGGGCGTGAACCACGTCACCCTCCCGATCGAGAACGTCGACGAGTCGACGTTCAAGGACGGCCAGATGTTCGACGGGTCGTCGATCCGCGGCTTCCAGGCCATCCACGAGTCCGACATGCTGCTGCTCCCCGACCTGAGCACTGGCGTCGTGGACCCGTTCCGCAAGCACAAGACGCTGAACATGACGTTCTTCGTCCACGACCCGCTCACGCTGGAGTCCTACAGCCGCGACCCCCGCAACGTCGCGCGCAAGGCCGAGGCCTACCTCGCCAGCTCCGGCGTCGCCGACACCGCGTTCTTCGGCCCCGAGGCCGAGTTCTACATCTTCGACGACGTCAAGTTCGAGACCCGCTCGAACACCGGCTTCTACGAGATCGACTCCATCGAGGGCGCCTGGAACACCGGTTCCGCGCTCGAGGGCGGCAACCGCGGCTACCGTCCGCGCTACAAGGGCGGCTACTTCCCCGTCGAGCCGGTCGACCACTACAGCGACCTGCGCTCCGACATGGTCCGCACCCTCATCGACTCCGGCGTCGAGGTCGAGCTCCAGCACCACGAGGTCGGCACCGCCGGCCAGGCCGAGATCGGCATCCGCTTCGGCACGCTGCTCCAGCAGGCCGACAAGGTTCAGCTGTACAAGTACATCGTCAAGAACGTCGCCAACGCGGCGGGCAAGACGGCCACGTTCATGCCCAAGCCGCTCTTCGGGGACAACGGCTCCGGCATGCACTGCCACCAGAGCCTGTGGAAGGACGGCGAGCCGCTGTTCTTCGACGAGTCCGGCTACGGCCAGCTCTCCGACACGGCCCGCTACTACATCGGCGGCCTGCTCAAGCACGCCTCCGCGCTGCTGGCCTTCACCAACCCGACGGTGAACTCCTACCACCGCCTGGTGCCCGGCTACGAGGCCCCGATCAACCTGGTCTACAGCCAGCGCAACCGCTCGGCCTGCATCCGCCTGCCGCTGACCGGGTCGAACCCGAAGGCCAAGCGCATCGAGTTCCGCGTGCCGGACCCCTCGGCCAACCCGTACCTGGCCTTCTCGGCCATGATGATGGCGGGCCTGGACGGCATCAAGAACAAGATCGAGCCGCCGGAGCCGATCGACAAGGACCTGTACGAGCTTCCCCCGGCGGAGGCCCAGGCCATCAAGACCGTCCCGGCGTCGCTGGACGAGGCCCTGGAGGCCCTGGAGGCCGACCACGAGTTCCTGCTCGAGGGCGGCGTGTTCACCAAGGACCTCCTGGAGACCTACATCGACTTCAAGCGCACGGAGGAGATCGACTCCCTGCGTCTGCGTCCGCACCCGCGCGAGTTCGAGCTCTACTACGACATCTAAGAGGTGTCGGCCGGCCCGCTCCGCTCGCTCGTTCGGGCCGGCGGGCCCAGGAACACAGCAGTTCCCCGGAGCGGCGCGCCCGTGGCGCGCCGCTCCCCCACGGGGCCGGTATCCGTTCGGATACCGGCCCCGACCGGTTTCGGGACTACCGTTGACGCGTGGCAAGGGATGGAATCAACACCATGACGGCAGGCGCACTCGCCAGGCGCGGCTTCAGTGACAGCACCCGGGCCCTGCGCCTGATGACGGGGGCGGGCCTGGACGCCGGGGCCGACACCGACGTCATCAGCGACCTCGCGGCGGCGCCCGACCCCGACCAGGCCCTGCTCGGGCTGATCCGGATCCTGGAGGCCTCCCCCGACCCCGACGAGCTGCTCGCCGTGCTGCGCGAGGACCCGGACCTGCGGGCACGGCTGTGCCGGGTGCTGGGCGCCAGCACCGCGCTGACCGACCACCTCGTCCGCCACCCCGGGGACTGGCGGGAGCTGAGGGGCGCCGACGCCGCCCGCACCCCCGACCCCGAGGAGCTGCGCCACGGCCTCTTGCACACCGTGGGAGCCGACCCCAACGCTCGCTCGCCGCACGCCGATCCGGCGGTGTCCGACGACGGGTCCCTGCACGCCCTCAAGCACGTCCTGCGCGTGGCCTACCGGCGGCGCGTCCTGCGCCTGGCCGGCCGCGACCTGACGGGGCTGTGCACGGTCGACCAGGTCGCCGCCGAGCTCGCCGACCTGGCGGCCGCCACCCTGGACGCGGCCCTGGCGGTGGCGCGCGCCGAGTTCCCCGAGGACGCCGAGCGCTGCCGCCTGGCCGTCATCGGCATGGGCAAGTGCGGGGGCCGGGAACTCAACTACGTCAGCGACGTGGACGTGGTGTTCGTGGCCGAGCCCACGGAGGAACCCGGTGCGGACCGTCCGGTGGACGACCAGGCGGCGATGCGCTCGGCCACGCGGCTGGCCACGGCGATGATGCGGATCCCCTCCGAGACCGACGCCGAGGGCACCCTGTGGGAGGTGGACCCGGCGCTGCGGCCGGAGGGCAAGAACGGGCCGCTGGTGCGGCCGCTGTCGGGCCACGTGGCCTACTACGAGCGCTGGGCCAAGACCTGGGAGTTCCAGGCGCTGCTCAAGGCCCGCCCGATCGCGGGGGACCTGGAGTTGGGCCGCGCCTACGAGGCGGCCATCTCCCCGATGGTGTGGGGCGCCACCGAGCGCCCGAACTTCGTCGAGGACGTGCAGGCGATGCGCCGCCGGGTGGTGGCGCACATCCCCGTGGAGCACACCGAGCGCGAGTTGAAACTGGGCCCGGGCGGGCTGCGCGACATCGAGTTCTCCGTCCAGCTGCTCCAGCTGGTGCACGGGCGCACGGACGAGCGGCTGCGCTCGGGCAACACGCTGGACGCGCTGGCCGCCCTGTCCGAGCACGGGTACGTGGGCCGCGGCGACGCGGTCGGGCTGGCCGAGGCCTACCGGTTCCTGCGGCGGGTGGAGCACCTGCTGCAGCTGGAGCGGCTGCGGCGCACCCACCTGATGCCCGACCCGGCCAGCCCCGACGGTCCGGCGCACCTGCGCTGGCTCGGGCGCGCGCTGGGCTACGCGGGGGACCCGGTCAAGGAGCTGACCGAGGCGCGCCGCCGGGTGTCGCTGGAGGTGCGGCGCCTGCACGAGAAGCTGTTCTACCGGCCGCTGCTCAACGCCGTGGCCAAGCTGCCGAGCGAGGAGGCGCGTCTCACGCCGGAGCAGGCCCGCGTGCGGATGGAGGCGCTGGGCTTCGCCGATCCGGCGGGGGCGCTGCGCCACCTGGAGTCACTGACCTCGGGGGTCTCGCGGCGGGCGGCCATCCAGCGCACGCTGCTGCCGGTCATGCTGGGCTGGTTCTCCGACGCCCCCGACCCCGACGCGGGGCTGCTGGGCTTCCGGCAGGTCAGCGACGCATTGGGCACGACGCCGTGGTACCTGCGCCTGCTCCGTGACGACGTGCGGGTGGCCGAGCGGATGGCGTGGCTGCTGGGGACGAGCCGGTACGTCACAGAGCTGCTGCTGCGCGCGCCGGAGGCGGTGGCGATGCTCGCCGACGACGCCCACCTGGTGCGCCGCAGCCCCAAAGTGCTCGCCGCGGAGGCCGAGGCGGCGCTGCGCCGCTACGACACGGCCGAGGAGTCGGTGGCGGCGGTCCGGGCGCTGCGCCGCCGCGAACTGCTGCGCACGGCCGTCGCGGACCTGCTGGAGGTGTCCTCGGTCCAGGAGGTGGGGGCGGCCCTCACCGACATCGCGGCAGTGACCATCGAGGCGGCGCTGCGCCTGGCCTTCAACCGGGTGGTGGCGGCCTCGGGCGACGAGCCGCTGACCCGGGTGTGCGTGGTCGCCATGGGCCGTTTCGGCGGCGGCGAGCTGACCTACGCCAGCGACGCGGACGTGATGTACGTGCACGACCCCCTGCCGGGCGTGGAGACGGGCGCGGCGACCAAGCAGGCGCTGGAGGTGGTGCGCGAGCTGGCGCGGCTGCTGGAGATGCCGGCCGCCGAACCGCCGCTGAAGGTGGACACCGACCTGCGCCCGGAGGGGCGCAGCGGTCCGGTGGTGCGCACCCTGGACTCCTACGCCGCCTACTACGGCCGCTGGTCGCAGGTGTGGGAGAGCCAGGCCCTGCTGCGCGCGCGCCCGATCGCGGGCGACCCGCAGCTGCGGCGGGCCTTCACCGAACTCATCGACCCGATCCGCTACCCGTTGGGCGGGATCGATTCGGCCTCGGTGCTGGAGATCCGCAAGCTCAAGGCGCGGATGGAGTCCGAGCGGCTGCCGCGCGGGGCGGATCCGACGCTGCACACGAAGTTGGGCCGGGGCGGCCTGTCGGACGTGGAGTGGGTGGCGCAGCTGGTGCAGCTGCGCCATGCCCACGAGCACCCCGACCTGCGCACGACGGGCACGCTGGAGGCCCTGGAGGTGGCGGTGGCGCACGGGATGCTGGCCGCCGACGACGGTGTGGTGCTGGAGCAGGCCTGGCGGCTGGCCTCGCGGGTGCGCGGGATGGTCATGCTGGTGCGCGGCCGGCCCGGGGACTCTCTGCCCACGGACCTGCGGGTGCGGTCGGCGCTGGCCGAGGCGATGGGCTGCAGCAGCGGCGAGGGCGAGGACGACGTGTGGGAGGGGGCGTCGGAGCAGTTGACCGAGGCCTACCTGCGCACGACGCGGCGGGCACGCGCGGTGATGGAGCGCGTGTTCTACGACGGCTGAGACCGGACCCCGCGCAGGGGCACCCCCGCGCCGGAGGAGTGTGGCGCGGGGGTGCCGTGGGAGGGGGCCGTGGAGTGCGGCGGCCCCGGTGGTTCAGTCCCTCCAGACGGGCGCGGAGTCGGGGCCGACGCGGTTGCCGCCGGACTCCCACTGGGCGTTGCCGGAGCCGTCGACCTTGACGAGCTTCCACTCGTCGTCGGCACCGATGGTGACCTGTCCGGTCCACTGCGGGTAGGTGCTCTCGTCGGTGGACAGCTTCACGCCGCCGGTGGGGTTCCACGAGCCGAGGGCGTCGGTGCCGCCGACGACGTACACCTCCTGGCCCCAGTCGGTGTGGGCGGTGGCGGAGATCTCGACGGTGTCGTCGCCGTCGCCACCACCGTCCCCATCACCGTCGCCGCCGCACTCGGCGGGGTCGGCGCAGACGCCGTCGACGTGGATGGCGACGGCGCCCTCGGCCGGGACGTCCACGGTGACCTGGTCGCCGGAGACGGTGGCCGACCCGCTGCCCGCCGCGTTCTCGTACACGCCGTCCGGCATGGCCGTGGTGGCGGTCACGTTCCAGGTGCCGCCGCCGGCGTTGAAGGCCGCGAAACCGCGGTCACCGCGGTCGAAGGCGACGCGGGAGGAGCCGTCCGCGGCGCGCTGGGTGATGCCGGTGCCGTCGGTGGAGTTGCGGAAGGCGGCCATCCCCGCGACCGTGCCGTCGCGGTGCTCGCAGACCCAGTCGGCACTGGAGCAGTCGGTGTCCTCGGTGATCCAGCCTGCCGGGTTGCCGTCGACCTCGCCGACGCTGGGCGGGCCCTCGGTCTGGTTGTCGCCGAAGTCGTAGCTCGACATCACCACGGGGGTGCCGTAGGGGTGGGCGAGCATGAAGGCGGTGGCGAGGTGGTAGCGGTCGCCGTCCTTGTAGGTGAGGGTCGGCGTGTAGCGCTGCGTGTCGTGGTTGTCGACGAACACCACGGCCTCGTCGGCGGTCAGGCCGCCGTAGTCGGGCATGTCGACCAGTCCGGCGAGGTCGCCGCCGGCGAACTTGCCCGCGAAGTCGTTCTTGTAGTCGAAGTTGGTGACCTTGCCGTACGGGGTGTAGGCGGTGTAGGGCACCGTCTGGTCGCCGTAGACCTCGTGGTAGACGTCGGGCCGCCCGCCGAAGCCGGGGACCTCGTTCAGTCCGCCGAAGATCGCCTCGACGTCGGCCTCGGGGACGTGCTTGGAGGCGTCCACACGGAATCCGCCCACACCCATGTCCACGAGCCCGTTGAGGTAGCGCCGGAGCTGCTCACGCACGTGCGGGGTGGCGGTGTTCAGGTTCGACAGCTCCAGGAGCTCACAGTTCTGGACCTCCCACTTGTCGTTCCAGTCGTCGATCGTCTCGAAGCAGGGGCCGAAGTCGTCGCGGCCGTAGGCGGCGCTGCCGTCACCGAACAAATCCGGGTAGGCGTACTTCTCCCACTCGGTGCCGTGGCTGCCGGTGCCCGAGCCGTTGCCGGTCATGTGGTTGATGATGACGTCGGCGTAGATCCGGACGCCGTTCTCGCGGCACGTGGTGACCATGGCCTCGAACTCCTCGGCCGTGCCGCGCCGGGTGTTGTCGATCTGGTAGGAGACCGGCTGGTAGTCCTGCCACCAGGGGTAGTTGCCGCCCTCGGCGGAGGGGATGACGACGTGCTCCTGGGGCGGGGAGACCTGCACGCCGCCGAACCCGTTCGGGCCGAGGAAGTCCTCGCACTCGGCGGCCACCGAGTCCCAGTTCCACTGGAAGAGGTGGACGATCGTGCCGCCGTTCTGCTCGGCGGCGGCGGCTTCCGCGGCCGCGGGGGCGGGGACCGCGGCGGTGGGGGCGGGGGCGCTCGACGCCGGTGCCGGGGCCGTGAGCAGTCCGGTGGCCAGCACCGCGACCCCGGTGAGGGAGCCGAGTCTGCGTCTGTTCATGTTCGCTCCTTGGGGGGAGGGAGTGGCGCGGTGGGGCCGCGCTGCCGCACCGCCGCTCTCTTGCAGTCTCTGCAAGAGTTTGCGTGAATGTGGCGAACTTAACAGAAGAGTCCAGACTTGTGAACAGGAGATCACCGGCAGAGCGTTGCGTGTCATGCCGCGTACACACGGCGATCACACCACGGTGGCCTGCGGCGATGACGACCGCCACCCAGGCACGAGGCAGCCCTCCGCATGCACGCCGACCCCGTGACCAGGCCCGATGTACCGCGTCCGCGCGCGAAAGAGGCGCGCAAGATGACGGCAAGAAGGCAGAGAAAAGCCGGTGGCGGCGCGACCCTGCGGGGGGCCGCGCCGCCACCGGCTCGGTGGGGAGGGATCACCAGAACACGGCGACACCGATGTTGAGGATGGCGAGCACCCCCGCGATCGTGGCCAGGCGGCTGGACGGCTTGCGCAGGTTCATGACGCCCACGACCACCACGGCCAGGGCGACGACGAGCTTGACGCCCACCTTGACGTGGTCGAGCTCGGCGTCGCCGGACATCTCGGCGACCCCGACGAGGGCCAGGCCTGTGACCAACTGGAGCAGGGAGCTGTGCAGCAGGACCTTGGTCGACTTGGCGTGACCGGTGATGACCTGCATGAGGAATCCCGCGATGATGCCGGCGAGACCGATCATGTGCAGGAAGACGAGCGCGGAGTAGATGATGTCCATGGCGACACACTACTACGCGTCGTAGTTTTCCCGACTCCGGATATGACGCACTGACGTCACAACCCGGTCACCGGGTCCGGAACGCGCTCCTGCGCCGCCACAGCAGCCAGAGCAGCACGAGCACCAGGCCCGCGCCGACCGACCGGACCAGGGTCGCGCGGTCCACCGGCCAGCCGAGCGCCGCGGACCGCTCGGTGACCCGCACGGTGCCGCTCGCGCACGCCGCCGGTTCGGCGTCGCGGTCCAACAGCAGGCAGGCCGTGCTCATCAGGCGCTCGTCCACGGCCGCGTCCTCGGTGACGCGCACGCGCACCGTGTGGACGGACTCGCCCCCGGCGGGGACCCCGATCCCCCAGTTGGCGATGCCCTCCTCCACCATGCCGCCCTGGTCCACCTCCACGACCTCCATCCCCTCCGGCACGTGCTGGGCCAGCAGTGCCCCCTCCACCGGTGCGCCGCCCCCGTTGGTCACGGTGGTGCGCAGGACCACCTCCTCCCCCGGAGCCGTGCCGCCCTCGCCGTCCTCCGCCGACACGGACACGCCCACCGGCGCCGCCTGCTCGTCGGCCGCGACCCCGGGCGCGGCCAGGACCACCGCCCCGACCGCGACCGCGCCGATCCACACCGGTACCGCACGGCACCGGGTCCCCCCGAGCACTCGCGACATCACGCACCTCCTGTACGTCCACACTGTCAGCCCTAGACAACTACGAGTGGCCACTCATGTGCCCCGGGTGACACACCTTCGGCGCGTGCCCGTCCGCCGGACGCCTTCCTGAGGCGCCTAGGGCGTGTGTGACGGATGCCGTCCGTCGCGAGCGGCGCAGCCAGTGGTGCTCTCACAAGGCCGAAGAAGGACTGCCCCTACTGTGCGGCTTCGCCGTTGTCGCACAGCGGGGGCCCGGCTGGTTCCCCTGTCGACTGACGAGAACGCAGTGAGAGTGCCACTGGGGCGACGCACAGCAGGACGAGTATCCGTCACACACGCCCTAGGACCCTCCGGCGGGGGTCTTAGGCGCATCGGGCCGATCCGGGCGCCGGACGCGCCCAGGACTGGGCATCCTCCCCATGCGCGGGCCGGGGTCTTAGACCGATCGTTGTACTCAGGCGGCGGGGACACAGGGTCTCCGCCCAGGGGAAAGGCCCACCATGTACCACCCGGACCTGTTCAGCTCGACCGCCCAGTACGTCAGCCGCGAGCGCGTACGCGAGGCGGAGCACGTCCGCGCGATCAAGCGGGCCCGCACCGAGGAGCGCGCCGCGCGTCGCGCCGCGAGGAAGGAGGAGCGGCGCCAGGGCAGCAAGGACGCACCCGGACCCGACGCCCGGGCACGCTTCGGTCGCGCGGCCTGACCCGGCCGCCGTGGCCCGCACGCGACCGGAGGGGAGTGCCGCCGTGCTCGGCATCATGGACGACATGTCCTTCCTCGCCGATACCAGCCCGTTGTTCGTCGGCCGGACGGAACAGCTGCGGCGGCTGGGCGAGCACGCCCTCCGGGCCCGCACGGAGGCGTCCGGAACGATGATCATCGGCGGCGACGCCGGTGTCGGCAAGACCCGCCTGGTCGCGGAGTTCACCGCGACCAGGCCCGTCGGCACCGTGTTCGCCGGCGGGTGTCTGGAGCTGGGCGTGGACGGTCTGGCCTACGCCCCCTTCACCGCGGTCCTGCGCCAAGTCCTGCGCGAGCGCGGACGAGAGGCGTTCGAGGCCGCCGCGCCCGGCGGCACCGGTGAGTTCGCCCGGCTGCTGCCCGAGCTCGGCGCGCTCCCCCAGGGCGGCCAGGAGGCGCGCGGACTGCTCTTCGAGCAGGTCCTGCGGCTGTTCCAGGCCGCCGCGGGCGACGACGGCGTCACCGTGGTGCTGGAGGACCTGCACTGGGCCGACGGCGCCACCCGCGACCTCCTCGTGTACCTGGCGCGCAACCTGGACCTGCCCGGCGTGCAGATCATCGCCACCTACCGCGCCGATGACCTGCACCGCACCCACCCGCTGCGCCGCCTGCTGCCCGAGCTGGAGCGCCTGCCCGAGATGACCCGGTTGACGCTGGCGCCGCTCACCCGCGACCAGGTCGCCGAACAGGTCCGCGCGATCACCGGCCACCCGCTGCCCGCCGCCCGGCTGGACGACCTCTACCAGCGCAGCGACGGCATCCCCCTGTTCGTCGAGGCCCTGGCCGCCGGCACCGGCGGCACGGACTCCGACACCGACGTGCCCGACCACTTCCGCGAGCTGCTGCTCGGCTCCCTGCACCGGCTGGACGAGAACGCCGTGGCCGTGCTGCGCGTGGCCTCCGTCGGCGCGGTGTCCGACGTCATCGAGCACGCCACCCTCGCCCGCGCCGCCGAGCTGCCCGAGCCCGACCTGGACCGCGCGCTGCACGCCCTGGTCGACGCCAACCTGCTCCGGGTGAGCGGAACGGGCTACCGCTTCCGCCACGCGCTGCTGCGCGAGGCGGTCCACGACGGGCTGCTGCCCGGACCGCACGCCCGCCTGCACCTGCGCTTCGCCCAGCTCATCGACGAGTACCCCGACGCCGTCCCGGCCGACCGCCGCGCCGCCGAGCAGGCGCACCACTTCCAGGCCGCGCACGACCTGCCCCAGGCCCTCCAGGCGGCCTGGTGGGCGGCGGTGCGGGCCGGAGAGGTCCTGGCCCGCAGCGAGGAGCTGGCCATGCTGGAACGCGTCCTGGGCCTGTGGGAGCGGGTCCCCGACGCCGGTGAGCGCACCGGTGGCCGGACCCGGTCGGAGGTCCTGGCGGCGGGCGCCGTCGCGGCCCTGGACACGGGCCGTCCGCGCCGCGCGTGGGAGATGTGCGACGAGGGCCTGGCCGGGCTGCCGGGAGAACCGGGAACCGAGGACGACCACGCCCTCGCGGTCCGCGCGACGCTGCTGCGCTGCCGTGGGCAGGCGCGCTCGACGTGCGTGGACGAGGGCGCCGTGGACGACCTGGCCGAGGCCCTGCGGCTGCACCCGCCGCACATGCCCGGGTTCGGGCTGATGCTGTCGATCCTGGCCAGGGAGACCATGTTCCGGCCCCGCGGGCAGACCCGCCTGGGCGCGTCGGCCGTGGACCTGGCCGAGCGGGCGCACCGCGTCGCCGAGGAGACCGGGGACCGCATGGCGGCGGCCGCGGCGCTGGTCACCCGCGGATCGGTGCTCATGTCCCGCGGCGAGATGGCGCGGGGGCGGGCGATCGTGGAGCGCTCGATCGAGCTCTCCCGGGAGATCGGCGATCCCCTGATGGAGGCCCGGGGCGTGGGCAACATCTCGCACTACCTGCGTGAGCTGGGACGGCACCAGGAGTCTCTGGAACTGCTGGACGGCGCCCTGGCCGACCACCGCCGCCGGGGCCCGGCGAGCGTGCACAGCAGTTTCCACCTGCAGAACAGCGCCGAGGCGCACTTCGAACTGGGCCACCTGGACACCGCCCGCGCGATCGTGGACGGCGCGCTGGACCGCAGCCCCTCCCCCGTACACCGCGTGTTCCTGCTGGTGCCGTGGACCCGGGCGGCGCTGGCCCAGGGTGACCTGGCGGCCGCGCGGTCGGGGGCGGCCCACGGCGACATGGCCGGCGCCCGCTCCGGTATCACCCGGCTCGACCGGATGCACGCGCTCAGCGTGGAGCGCCTGGACCAGGCCCAGCAGGCGGCGACCGCCTGGCTGGACCTGTTGCTGGCCGAGGGCGACGTGGCGGGGGCGCACGAGTACGCGCTGACAGCGCTGCGCCGGCTGGAGCTGGCCGACTCCCCCGGGTACGGGTGGGCCCTCTTGGAGGTGGCCGCGCGCTGCGAGCGGCTGCGGAGGTCGTCCTCCGGCCCCGACGGCGTCGCGGACGGCGGTGTCGCGGACGGCGAGGACTCCCTGCGCGGCCGGATCATGGACTGCCTCGCGAGCATGCCGGTGTACGGGCCGGTGCAGTCGGTCCAGCGCACGACGGTCCGCGTACACCTCGCCGAGGGCGTCGCGGCCCCGGCGGAGGTGTACGCGGCCTGGGCGGAGGCCGTCGCGGGCTGGGAGCGCACTCCTCTGGTGCTGTCGCTGGCCGGAGCGCGGCTGCGGGCCGCGGAGGCGGCCGCGGCCGTGGGCGACCGGTCGGCGGTGCGTGAGTGGGTCGGGCAGGTGCACGCGGCGGCGGCCGAACACGGCGCCGTGCCGCTTCGGCGCGCCGCCGAGGACCTGGCCAGGCGCACGTCGGTGCCGCTGGAGGACGGGGGCGGCGCTTGCGCGGCGCCCGCCGTCCCGGCCGGTCTGACCGCACGTGAACTGGAGGTCCTGCGCCTGTTGTCCGGGGGCGGGACCAACGCCCAGATCGCGGCGGAGCTGTTCATCAGCCCCAAGACCGCCAGCGTGCACGTGTCCAACATCCTGGCCAAGCTGCGGGTGGCCAACCGGGCCGCCGCCGGAGCGCGCGCCCGCGAACTCGGGCTGGCCTGACCGGCGTGCGAAAAACCTGAGGCGGTCCACGTGGTCAACGGCATAATGGCCCCTATGCCCCAACTTGTACAGGCCTGTCCCGTGTTCGTCGGACGCGAGCGCCCACTGCGGATCCTGGGCGAGCACGCCGAGCGTTCGCACAGGGAATCCTCCGGCATGGTCCTCGTCGGCGGTGACGCCGGAGTCGGCAAGAGCCGCCTGGTGGGAGAGTTCACCGCCGCGCTGGACACCGGGGCGGTGTACACGGGCGGCTGCCTCCAACTGGGGGTGGACGGGCTCTCCTACGCCCCCTTCACCGCGGTCCTGCGCCAGGTCCTGCGCGAGCGCGGACCGGAGGCGTTCGAGGCCGCGGCCCCGGGCGGGGTCGGCGAGTTCGCCCGGCTGCTGCCCGAGCTGGGCGAGGCGCCCGGGGACCGCCGGGAGAACCGGGGCATCCTCTTCGAGCAGGTGTTGCGCCTGTTCACCCAGGCCGCCCTGGACACGCCCCTGACCGTGGTCCTGGAGGACCTGCACTGGGCCGACGGCGCCACCCGTGACCTCCTGGTGTTCCTGGTGCGCAACCTGGACCTGCCCGGGATCCTGATCATCGGCACCTACCGCAGCGACGACCTGCACCGCACCCACCCCCTGCGACGACTGCTGCCCGAGCTGGAGCGCGCGCCCAACGTGCTGGGACTGCGCCTGGAGCCGCTGACGCGGGAGGAGGTCGGCCGCCAGGCCGCGGCCATCCGGGGCTCGGAGCTCCCGCCGGAGAAGCTGGACACGCTCTACCGCCGCACCGACGGCATCCCGCTGTTCGTGGAGTCGCTGGCCTCGGACGACGCCTGCGCCACGGGTGAGAACCCCGACGTGCCGGAGCAGTTCCGCGATCTGCTGCTGGAGCCGCTGCACCGGTTCGACGACACCGCGCTGGCGGTCCTGCGGGTGGCGTCGGTGGGCGCGGTCTCCGAGAGCATCGAGCACGAGATCCTCTACCACGCGGCGGGGCTGCCCGAACACGACCTAGAGCGCGCCCTGCACACGCTGGTGGACGCCAACGTACTGCGGGCGGGCCGCACCGACTACCGGTTCCGGCACGCCCTGCTGCGCGACGCCGTGCACGAGGAGATCCTGCCGGGTCCGCACTCGCGGCTGCACCTGCGCTTCGCCCAGCTCATCGACGAGTACCCCGACGCCGTTCCCGCCGACCGCCGCGCCGCCGAACAGGCGCACCACTTCCTGGCGGCGCAGGACCTGCCGAGAGCGCTCCAGGCCGCGTGGTGGGCGGCGCGGCGGGCCGGCGACACCCTGGCCTTCAGCGAGGAGCTGGACATGCTGGAGCGGGTGCTGGACATGTGGGACCGGGTGCCCGACGCCGGGGAGCGGGTCGAGGGGCGCACGTGGGCGCAGGTGGTCAGTTCCGCCGCGGCGGCGGCGCTGGAGGCGCGCCGGCCCAAGCGGGCCCGGGAGCTGGCCGAGGAGGCGCTGGCCACGCTGACCGGGGACGCCGACGACGACCACACCCTCACGGTGCGCGCCGAACTGCTGCGCCGACGGGGCCAGGCCCGCGCCCAGCTGCTCAGCGGCGGCGGTGTCGAGGACCTGGTGCGCGCCCTGGAGCTGCATCCTCCGCACATGCCCGAGTACGGCCTGCTGCTGTCGATCCTGGCCAAGGAGAGCCTGCTCCACCGCGTGGACCGCGAGCCCTCGCCCGACCAGCTCCAGCTGCGTGAGCTGGCCGAGCGGGGGCTGACCGCGCGGCGGCTGGCGGAGTCGGCCGTGGAGATCTCCGCCTCCGGGCGCGGGGGCGACGTGTGCGCCGCCGCCGACGCCCGGATCACCCTGGGCGGGATCAGCCTGGCCGAGGGCGACCTGGAGACCGGGCGCCCCCTGTTCCTGGAGGGGATCGCGCGCTCGCGCCGGACCAACGACCCCAACCTGGAGGCGCGCGGGGTCGGCAACATGGCGCACTTCCTGCGCGAGCTGGGCCGGCACGAGGAGGGCCTGGTGGTCCTGGAGGACGCCCTGGAGCGGCACCGCGCCCTGGGGTGGGCGTCCGTGCACAGCCACTTCAACCACCAGAACCGCGCGGAGATCCACTTCGAGCTGGGCGACCTGGCCACCGCCCGCGAGATCGTGGAAGGCGTGCTGCGCACCCGGCCCTCGGACAAGCAGCGCGTCTACATCGCGAGCGTGCTGATGCGCGTCGCCGTGGCCCAGGGCGACATCGCGACCGCCCAGGCGTGGGTCCGGCCCATGCTGGAGCAGGAGACCCTGCGGGCGCACCGGATGAACATCGTGCAGCTGGCCGCCCTCGGCATCCTGGACACGCGGCTGGCCGAGGACCGACTGGACACCGCACTGGAGCTGGCGCAGGGGCTACTGGAGGAGCTGGAACTGGAGGCCGCCCCGGGGTACTCCTGGCCGATGGCCGACCTGGTGTCGGAGGCCGTCCGGCGCGGGGCGGCACCCGGTCGGGCTCCGGCGACGGTCGAGCACGCGGCGCGGGTGCGCGCCCTCACGGTGAAGGTCGCGGACCTGATGCCGGTCCACGGCCCCGTCCAGCGGGCGCACCGCGCCGCCGTCACGGCCCGCACGGCCGAGTCGGAGGGCGCCGACCGCCCGGCCCTGCTGGAGCACTGGTCGGCGGCGGTACTGGCGTGGGAGGACACGCCCCTGCGGCTGCACCTGGCGGAGGCGCGCCTGCGGGCCGCGGAGGCCGCGGTCGCGTCCGGCGAGCGGGAGCGCGCCGCGGAGTGGACGCGCCAGGTGTTCGAGGCGGCCACCGCGTGCGGCGCGGCGCCCCTGGCGGGCGCGGCGGCCGATCTGGCACGCCGTCTGGGCACCGGGCTGGGTGGTGGCTCGGCGCCGCCGCCGTCCCCGGCCGGTCTGACCGCGCGCGAGCTGGAGGTCACCCGGCTGCTGGCGTCGGGGCGCACCAACGCCCAGATCGCGGCGGAGCTGTTCATCAGCCCCAAGACCGCCAGCGTGCACGTGTCCAACATTCTCGCGAAGCTGCAGGTGGCCAACCGGGCCGCCGCCGGAGCGCGCGCCCGCGAACTCGGCCTGGCCTGAGGGAGCGGAACCCCGGGATGCGGGCCCAGCCCGGGTCCCGGGGTTCCGTGCGCTCGACAAACCACTACGCTTCTAGTACTTTGAGCGAAGCACTTCAACCATCGTGGTCCACGGGCCGCTCAAGGAGGACCATGCGCACGCTCACCTACTTCGTCGCGGTGTCGCTGGACGGCTTCGTCTGCGCGCCCGACGGCTCCTTCGACTTCCTCCCCCACTCGGAGGAGTCCGCGGCCTACCACGCCCGCGAGTACCCCGAGCTGATCCCGACCCACATCCGCTCGCACATCGGCCTCGACGGCCCCAACCGGAGGTTCGACACGATGCTCCAGGGCCGCGGGTCCTACCAGGTCGCCCTGGACGAGGGCATCACCAGCCCCTACGCCCACATGCGCCAGTACGTCCTCTCACGGACCCTGCCGAAGGACACCGACCCGGACGTGACGGTCGTCGACACCGACCCGCTCGCCCTGGTCCGCTCGCTCAAGCGCGAGGAGGGCGGCCTGGACCTGTGCCTGGTCGGCGGCCCGACCGCCGCCGGCGCCCTGCTGCCGGAGATCGACGAACTCATGATCAAGCGCTACCCGGTGATCGCCGGGGCCGGGAAGCCGTTCTTCGACGGCGCCTTCGCCCCGGCCGCCTTCGAGCGCGTGCGGAGCACCGTCCTCGACAGCGGAGCCGACTACACGCTCTTCCGCCGCACCGCGCCGCGGACGGGGTAGGCGCGACGCGCGCCGACCGCGGCGCCGCGAGTCACCGCTCCCACCCCCGTTAACCGCGCCCACCAGCGGGAACGCCTGTCATACGGCGCAGCCGACGAGGAGGGCGCGATGGCGGCTCCCACGGAGCCGCGCGGGACGGCGCTGAACGAGGCCTCCCCCGACGCGGTGGTCCTGGACACCGACGGGGTCATCACCGACACCGCTCGCGTGCACGCGTCCGCGTGGAAGCGCGTCTTCGACGACTTCCTGCGCCGTCGCGCCCGCGAGCGCGGCGAGGAGTTCCGCCCCTTCGACACCGGCGCCGACTACCTGCTCCACGTGGACGGACGGCCACGCGCCGACGGTGTCCGCGCCTTCCTCGCCTCGCGCGGTATCGCCCTGCCCGAGCAGGTCTCCCGCCCCGGACAGGACTCCGTCGCCGCACTGGCCGACGCCAAGGACGCCGCGTTCCGCGCGGCGCTGGACCGCGACGGTGTCGTCGCCTTCCCCTCCACCGTGGCCCTGGTCCGCCGGCTGCGCAAGGACGGCATCGGTGTCGCGGCCGTCTCGGCGAGCCGCAACTGCGCCCGCGTCCTGGCCGCGGCGGGTGTGGACGCCCTCTTCGACGTGCGGGTGGACGGCATGGACGCCGCCCGCCTGGACCTGGCGGGCAAGCCCGCGCCCGACCTCTTCCTGGAGGCCGCCCGGCGCCTGGGCACGCCCCCCGGGCGCACGGCGGTGGTCGAGGACTCCCTCGCCGGTGTCGAGGCGGGGCGCCGGGGCGGCTTCGCCCTGGTCGTGGGAGTCGACCGGAACGGACGGGCCGCCGCCCTCGCCGAGCGCGGCGCCGACGTCGTCGTCCCGGACCTGGGCGAGCTGGGGTGGCCCCCGTGGAGGACGCGATGAGCCGATGGGTACTGGACTGGGACAGCCGCGGGACCGAGGTCGACGAGGGGCACCGCGAGGCGCTGTGCACCCTGGGCAACGGCCGCTTCGCCACGCGCGGGGCCGCACCGGAGTCCGCCGACGACGGCACGCACTACCCCGGCACGTATGTCGCGGGCTGCTACGACCGCCTGGCCTCGGTGGTGGAGGCCCACGAGGTCGACAACGAGGACCTGGTGAACATCCCCAACTGGCTGCCGCTCACCTTCCGGATCGACCAGGGGGCGTGGTTCGGCTCAGGAGCCGCGAACATGCCCGTCGAGGACGCCGGGGAGGAGGGCGCGGCCCACCCGCCCGTGCTCGGCCCGCGGTGGCAGCGGTGGGAACTCGACCTGCGCCGGGGCGTGCTCACGCGCCAACTGGAGGTGCGCGACGGGCTGGGACGCCGGACGCGCCTGGTCCAGCGCCGGTTCGTGTCGATGTCCGACCCCTCCCTGGCCGCACTGGAGACCACCTTCGTGCCGGTGGACTGGAGCGGGGTGCTCACCGTGCGCTCGGCCCTGGACGGACGGGTGGCCAACCGGGGGGTGCGGCGCTACCGGGACCTGCGCGGCGACCACCTGCGGCCGGCGGGCACGGGATCGGACGGCGAGGACGTCGCCTGGCTGCGCGCGCGGACGGCGACCTCGGGGATCCGCCTGGCTCTGGCCGCGCGCAGCACCTGCGACCGGCCCGCCGAGGGCGGGTTCGCGCGGGCCGGCGACGGCGGTTGGATCGCCCACGACCTGTCCCTCACGGTCACCGAGGGGGACGCGGTGACCTTCGCCAAGGTGGTGTCGGTGCGCACCTCGCGCGACCACGCGATCGAGGAGCCCCTGGCCGCCGCGCTGCGCGACGCCGACCGCGCCGCGGGCTTCGACACCCTGCTGGCCCGGCACGAGGCCGCCTGGCGCCGGGTGTGGGAGACCTGCGCCATCGACATCAGCGACGGGGACAGCCAGCGCGTGCTCGACCTCCACCTGTTCCACCTGGTGCAGACGCTGTCGCCGCACACCGCCGACCTGGACGCCGGCGCGCCCGCGCGCGGGCTGCACGGCGAGGCCTACCGCGGCCACGTGTTCTGGGACGAGCTGTTCGTCTTCCCCTTCCTCAACATGAACTTCCCCGAGACCGCGCGGGCCCTGCTGCGCTACCGGTGGCGGCGGCTGCCCGCGGCGCGGGCGGCCGCGGCGGAGGCGGGACTGCCGGGGGCCATGTTCCCCTGGCAGAGCGGCAGCGACGGCCGCGAGCAGACCCAGCGCCTCCACCTGAACCCGCGGTCGGGCCACTGGCTGGAGGACCGCTCGCACCGCCAGCGGCACGTGGGGGTCGCCATCGCCCACAACGTCTGGCAGTACTACCAGTACACGGGCGACCGGGAGTTCCTGTTCGGCCAGGGCGCCGAAGTGCTCGTGGAGATCGCGCGCTTCCTCGCCGGGCTCGCCGAGTACGACAAGGCGCTGGACCGGTACGTGATCCGCGGTGTCATGGGGCCCGACGAGTACCACGACGGCTACGTCGACCGCGCCGAACCGGGGCTGGACGACAACGCCTACACCAACGTGATGACGGTGTGGGTGCTGATGCGGGCGATGGAGACCCTGGACCTGCTGCCGGAGTCGCGGCGCAGGGAGCTGGAGGAGACGACGGGGATGGCCCCGCACGAGATCGACCTGTTCGCCGACGTCAGCCGGAAGATGCGGGTGCCCTTCCACGACGGGGTGATCAGCCAGTTCGACGGCTACGGGGCCCTGGAGGAGCTGGACTGGGACCGCTACCGGGCCGCCTACGGCGACATCCGGCGCCTGGACCGCATCCTGGAGGCCGAGGGCGACACCTGCAACCGGTACAAGGCCTCCAAGCAGGCGGACGTGCTGATGCTGTTCTTCCTTCTGTCGGAGCGGGAGGTCGTCGACCTGCTGTGCCGCCTGGGCTACCCGTGCGAACCGGGCATCCTCGCCGCCACCGCCGAGTACTACCAGGAGCGGACCTCGCACGGGTCGACCCTCAGCGAGGTGGTGCACACCTGGGTGCTCGCCCGCACCGACCTGTCGTCGGCCTGGCGGTTCTTCCGGCGGGCGCTGCGCGCCGACATCGACGACCTGCACACGGGGACCACGGCCGAGGGCATCCACCTGGGGGCGATGTCGGGGACCGTGGACATCCTCACCCGCTGCTTCAGCGGGCTGGAGGCCGAGGCCGGGGCGCTGCGGCTCGCGCCCCGGCTGCCCGCCGAGCTGCACAGCCTGTCCTTCACCTTCCGCTACCACGGGAACTGGGACGTGCGCGTGGTGGTGACACCGGACCGCGTGCGGGTGGAGGTGCCGAGGTCCTCGGCACCCCCGATCCTGGTGGCGGTGGGCGGCCACGAGACGGTGGTGGCGCCCGGGTCGGCCTGCGAGCTGGCCTACTGAGGGGTGTTCGGCGGCCGTCCTAGACGGGCTCGGCGACGAAGACCAGGACCTCACCGGGGGCCCACAGGGCCACGTCCTCCACGAGCCAGTCGTCGTCCACCTCGTCCTCGGCGGGTTCGAGGGTCTCACCCGCGCCGGAGCCGGTGTCCTGCTCCGGCGGGGCGTCCGGCGAGGTCGGCTCCGCCACGGGGGCGCTCTCCTCACCGGTTCCCTCGACCGGCACGTTCTGGCGGTACTCGGCGACCTCCTGTCCGCGCTCGGCCAGGGCGGCGCGCAGCTCGCCCATGGTCATGCCGTCGGCCTCCAGGCCCTCCAGGGCCTCGCCCTCGGCGGTCGCGGTGTTGCTGGCGTCGTACTGCTCGCCGGGCTGCGCCTCCCGCCCGAACACGATCTCGACCGGGGCGGAGTAGCCCTCGGGGATGCGCACCCCGACCGGGCAGCCCCCGCCGGGTGCGCACTGGCGCGGCGACTCCACGATCTCGACCTGCGGCTCCCCGGCCGCCTGGCTGGAGTCCGCCGGAACGTCCTCCTCCCCGCCGGAGGCGTGGGAGTCCAGGTAGACGAGGTTGCCGACGAGGGTGGGCGAGGCCGGGACGAAGCGCAGGTCGACGTCGAGTCCGTGCTCGGCGAACTCGGCGGCGTAGCGCTCGGCCTCGGCCGTGGGGTCCACGACCTCGGCGACGACCACGCCGTCGGCCACGCTCATGTCCAGGACGGCGGCCTGTGCCGGGGCCGGGGCCAGCGGCGATCCGTCGCCGTCGGGGCCGGACGGGGTGAACAGCACGGTGGCCGCGACCGCGCCCACGGCGACGGCGGCGGTGACGGGGGCTGCGATGAGCAGCCGGCGGGTCCGGGGTTCGAGGGGCATGGGAATCCTCTCCTGCGACTGGGTGGTGATCATCGAGCGCAGCTCGCGGGCGGCCGGGGCCGCCGGGTCGAGCCGCGAGGACGCCTCCACCTGGGGACGGAGCCTGCCCACCACCTCGTCGATCCGGTCATCGGTCATGACGTCGCTCCTTTCGCCGTGGTGGGTCGCCGCGTCACCGTCGAGGGAGACAGGTGGCCGTCGATCTCCAGGCCGGCCCGGCGCAGGGCGCGCGCGAACCGGTTCCTGGCCCGGTGCAGCCGGACCCGTGCCGTGCCCCGGGCACAGCCCAGGACCACGGCGATCTGTCCGGCGTCGAACTCCTCCCAGCCCGCCAGGGCGAGGATCTCCTGGTCCTGGTCGGAAAGGGAGCGGAACACCGCGCCGATCTCGCCGAGTCCGCCGTCGCCCGGATGGGTCACGGTCGTCTCGCGCAGCTCGGAACGGAGCCGGGCGGACAGCGCGTTGACGCGGCGGGCGCCGCGCCGGTGGTTGGCGAGCACGTGGCGGGCCACGCCGAACACCCACGGCCGGGCCTGGTCGCCGGGCGGGACGTCGTCGATGCGGCGCCATACCGCGGTGAAGACGTCCGCGACCAGGTCGGCGGCCTGATCCGGTTGCTGTACGCGCCGCAGGAGGTAGGCGAGCACGTCGCGGTAGGAGGCGTCGTAGAGCTCCTCGAACCGCGCGACCGCCTGCTCCCTGGTCGGTGCCGGGAGTCGTCGGGGCAACGGGCACCCTTTCCCTCGGTGGTGGTGCGTCCTTCACCACGCACATGTCCGGACCCGGCCCGGCGTTACGGGTCCGTTCGCGGTTTCACGGGTCGGATCGAGGAACCGCGGCCGGGGCGGGTCGAGGTGCCCGGGACGGGGGCGGACCGAGGCGTTCCCGTCGGGTCGAGGTGTCCGGGACGGGGCGGAGTGAGGTGCCCGGGTCACACCGTCCAGCGGTTGGTGATGGGCACGCGGCGGTCGCGGCTGAGGTTGCGGGAACTGATCTTGGTGCCCGGGGCGGACTGGCGGCGCTTGTACTCCGCGCGGTCGACCAGGCGGATGACGCGGCGGACCAGTGCGGGCTCGTACCCGGCGAAGATCAGCTCGGCCTCGCCCTTGTCCGTGCCGATGTAGGCGTCCAGGACGGCGTCGAGCATCGCGTAGTCGGGCAGCGAGTCCGAGTCGAGCTGGTCCGGGGACAGCTCCGCGCTGGGCGGCTTGGTGATGGAGTTCTCCGGGATGGGCGGGGTCCGCCCCTGCCGGGCCGCCTCGTCGTTGCGCCAGCGCGCGAGCTCCCACACCAGGGTCTTCCAGCAGTCCTTGATGGGCGCGAACCCGCCGACGGAGTCGCCGTAGAGGGTCGAGTAGCCGGTGGCGGCCTCGCTCTTGTTGCCGGTGGCCAGGACCAGGTGGCCCTCCTGGTTGCTCAGGCCCATGAGCAGCGTGCCGCGCACGCGGGCCTGGAGGTTCTCCGCGGCCAGACCGGTCAGCGGGGCCCCGGTGTCGGCGGCGGCCCGCTCGAAGGCGGCGACCATGGGGCCGATGGCCGCCGTGCGCGCGGCGAAGCCCTGGCGCTCGGCGAGGTCCTCGGCGTCGCTGACCGAGTGCTCGCTGGAGTGCTCGCTGGGCAGCAGGAGACCGTGGACACTGTCGGGTCCCAGGGCGTCGACGGCGATCGTCGCGGTCAGGGCGGAGTCGATGCCGCCGGAGATCGCCACCAGCACCGAGCGGAAGCCGTTCTTGACCACGTAGTCGCGCAGGCCCGTGACCAGGGCCTGGTACACCTCGCCGGTGTCCGAGAGCGGGTCGGGCCGCGGGGTGACGGTGTTCTCGTCGGGCGGGTAGGGGGCGACCGGCGCGGCGGTCAGCGTGCGTCGGACGATGCGCAGCCCGTCGAACCGGTCGGGGTCATCGGGGTGGTCGACGGCCTCGGGCAGTTCGAGGTCGGCGACCAGCAGCGTGTCGGTGAACTGGGGCGCGCGGGCCACGAGGTCGCCCTCGGCGTCGACCACCAGCGAGTCTCCCTCGAAGACCAGGTCGTCCTGGCCGCCGACCATGTTGACGTAGGCCAGCGCGGCCCCGATCTCGCGGGCGCGGCGCTGGCAGAGTTCGAGGCGCACGTCGTCCTTGTGGCGCTCGTAGGGCGAGCCGTTGAGCGAGACCAGGAGCCCGGCCCGCGCGGCGCGGGCGGCGGTGACGGGGCCGCCCTCCTGCCACAGGTCCTCGCAGACGGCCAGGGCGACATCGATTCCGCGCACGCGCACGACCGGGAGGGTGTCGCCGGGGACGAAGTTGCGGAACTCGTCGAAGACGCCGTAGTTGGGCAGGTGGTGCTTGGCGGAGGTGATCGCCATCCGGCCCTGGTGCAGGACGGCGACGGCGTTCTGCGGGGCACCGGCGGGTTGGCCCGGCGAGGCGCCGGGCGCCGACTGGTCCTCGCGGCGGGAGAGGTAGCCGACGACGGTGGGCAGTTCGCCCAGGCCCGCCTCGGCGAGGTCGGCGGCCAGGCCGCGGGTGGCCTTGATGGAGGCCGACACGAACGACTTGCGCAGAGCGAGGTCCTCCACGGGATAGCCGGTGACGACCATCTCCGGGAGCACGACGAGGTGCGCTCCGGCGTCGGCGGCCTCGCGGGCCGCGGCGACCACGAGCCGGCGGTTGCCGTCGAGGTCGCCGACGGTGGGGTTGACCTGGGCGAGTGCGATTCTCAGCTGTGCCACGCCCCCGAGCCTAGTCAACGCCGTCCCGCACGGCGCGGGCGCGGCGCGGTGGCGGCGCGCGGTGGCGGCACGCGGTGGCGGGGCGGGGTGAGCGCGAGGCGGGGCGCAGTGCGGCGCGGGGCGCGGGGTGGACACGGCCGGGGTGCGGCGCGGCATACTGCGGGTGCGGACGGGAGACACAGCGCACGGCTTGACTTGGGCCTGCGGAAATACTCCGGAAATATCAGCAGGGCAGACTGGGTCTGGGACACTGTGTCCGGCCTGGCTCCACGAGCGGGGATCCGGGTCCGGAACTGACCGGCATCGAGGAAGGTTGATCGTGAATCGACAGCAGGAATTCGTGCTCCGCACGTTGGAGGAGCGCGACATCCGGTTCGTGAGGCTGTGGTTCACCGACGTGCTCGGGTACCTCAAGTCCGTGGCGGTGGCTCCCGCCGAACTGGAGGCGGCCTTCTCCGAGGGCATCGGTTTCGACGGCTCCGCCATCGAGGGCTTCGCCCGCGTCTACGAGGCCGACATGCTGGCCCAGCCGGATCCGTCGACCTTCCAGGTCCTGCCCTGGCGCAACGAGCCGCACGGCACCGCGCGGATGTACTGCGACATCCTGATGCCGGACGGGTCGCCCTCCCCCGCCGACCCCCGGCACGTGCTCAAGCGCCAGCTGAGCAAGGCCTCCGATCTGGGTTTCACGTTCTACACGCACCCGGAGATCGAGTTCTACCTGCTCAAGAAGATGCCGGAGCACGGGGAGTTCCCCGAGCCCAACGACTCGGGCGGCTACTTCGACCACACGCCGCACAACTCGGCGCACGACTTCCGGCGCAACGCGATCAACATGCTCGAGGCCATGGGCATCTCGGTGGAGTTCAGCCACCACGAGGGCGGGCCGGGCCAGCAGGAGATCGACCTGCGCTACGCGGACGCGCTGACCACGGCCGACAACATCATGACCTTCCGGCTCGTGATGAAGGAGGTGGCGATGGAGCAGGACGTCTACGCCACCTTCATGCCGAAGCCGTTCACGCAGTACCCGGGTTCGGGCATGCACACGCACCTGTCGCTGTTCGAGGGCGACCGCAACGCCTTCTACGAGCCTGGCGCGGACTTCCAGCTGTCCAAGGTGGGCCGCGGGTTCATCGCGGGCCTGCTGCGGCACGCGGACGAGATCACCGCCGTCACCAACCAGTGGGTGAACTCCTACAAGCGGCTGTGGGACGACCCGGCGGCCTCGGCCGGGATGGGCGGCGAGGCGCCCGCCTACATCTGCTGGGGCCACAACAACCGGTCGGCGCTGGTTCGGGTGCCGATGTACAAGCCGGGCAAGTCCAACTCCAGCCGGATCGAGATCCGCTCGATGGACACCGCCTGCAATCCGTACCTGGCCTACGCCGTGGTGCTGGCCGCCGGCCTCAAGGGCATCGAGGAGGGGTACGAGCTGCCCCCGGGCGCCGAGGACGACGTGTGGGCGCTCACCGACTCCGAGCGCCGCGCGCTGGGCATCCGCCCGCTGCCGCAGAGCCTGGACGAGGCGCTGCGGATCATGGAGAACAGCGAGCTGGTCGCCGAGACCCTGGGGGAGCACGTGTTCGACTTCTTCCTGCGCAACAAGAAGGCGGAGTGGAACTCCTACCGGCGCCAGGTGACGCCGTACGAGCTCCAGCGCTACCTGCCGACGCTCTAGCCACGCACTCAGTCATGCACGAGGCCCCGCCGGTCACCGACCGGCGGGGCCTCGTGGCGCCTCCACCTCTGGCCGGTCCTCCGTCACCGTCACGGTGGAGCGCCACGACGGCTCACACGGTACCGAGGAGGGCGGGGAGTTCGACTACTGGTACACGGCTTCCGCCTGAATCGGGTCCAGCCCCGGGGGTGGGGGGGACCGCCGGAGCCGGAGCCGTCGCGCGGCCTCCTCAGCCCACCGACGAGGCCCTCAGGAGAGCGGACCACTCGCCGGCGGGGAAGGACAGGTGACCGGCCTCCCGGTTCTGTGTGTCACGCACGTCAGCACCACGCGCGGTCTCCTTGACCTCGACACAGTGAGAGCCGTTTTCAGAGTAGGTGGACTTGTGCCAGGTGTTCACAGCATCTCCCGGAGCAGCATTATCGTGTGGTCCACAGGAAGCGACTTACTCAACGCATCCCGGACCTTCCTCTCCATTCTGGCAGTCGCGGAAGGCGTCTGGTGCACGATGTTGCCGTCCCCGTGATCCGACGACGCAACCGTCGAACCGTCCTGCAACCGGTACACCTGTAACGGCGCGACCGACGCAAGGTACAGCGACCCGTTCGGGATCAGGTGGATCGTGGTCCGCCCGCGTTCCAGCATTCGGAGCAGGACTTCTGGCTGTTCCCTCCGGATCGCCTCCGGCATCCAATCGATCGCGAACTGGGGAAATTTCAGTAATAAGAGGATTGTTCCTCTGGAGCAGGTTCTCATAACGATTCACCCTCAGCTGGGAGAGGCGCTCGATTGCCTGACTCGATCCTGGCGCGGGCGCATCTGGCCGGTCTCCCACCTGGACAGCGTCGACGCGGCGACTCCGGGACCCAGCCTCTTTGCCAGCTGCCGTTGGGTGTACCCATTCAGTTCACGTGCTTTGCACAGAGATGCCCCAAAACCATTTGCACCCATGGTGCACATGCAACCACGGAAATGCACACAGGACCATAGCCTTACAGAGAGATTCACCTTGCTGGCGCAACAATAGGCGCACAGCAGACGCTGGGGGCATGGAAAAGCGACAGCAGCCGACGACTGCCATCCAAAACAGCACTTTCTCCGAAGCCCGGGACGCCTTCATCTCCGCTCGGGGGCTCGTCTTCACCTGTGAGTGGCGACGCTTCCCCTGGACGTTCGGCGCGGACGTCGAGCCGGCCCTGATCGGACCCTCCTACCTCGGCCATGTGGCGATCGGCCTCAAGAACGGGTGGCGGTGGGGCTACCAGGACCGGGACGGCCGGTGGCGCTACGTCCAGCGGGACCGGCTGGACGTACTGGTCGAGAGCGTCATCGAGGACCGGGCCGGGTTCACGCCCCCGCTCCCCCGCCGCAGCCAACGGCGAGGTGGTGCGTGATCGGGACCGACCACGAGAGAACACGGGCGTCGGCGCCCCTCCGAAGGGATCCCGTCGACGCCCCTCGCGTCCGCGTGGAGACGCACACCACACGACCGCGGTCGGAATGGATACGGGAGGGGGTATGTTGGCACCGATAGAGGTGATGCGGAATGGAACTCAAGCCCGAGATGATCGGCGACGCGCTCACGCGGCTGCGCCGGGCCCAGGGACAGCTGTCCGGAGTGATCTCCATGATCGAGGACGGCCAGGAGTGCACCGACGTACTGCAACAACTCGCGGCCGTGTCCAAGGCCCTGGACCGGGCCGGGTTCAAGATCGTGTCCACCGGCCTGCGCCACTGCAACGCGGCCCGCGAGCGCGGCGAGGAACCGCCCATGACCGAGCAGGAGCTGGAGAAGCTTTTCCTGGCCCTGGCCTGACCCGCCGGAACAGCCCTTCGTAGGGCCCGCGTCCAGCGGGCACCTCTGTCCACGACATACCCCCGGGTGTGTCCTATGCATACCCCCGGGTGTATCTCTCGGATACCCCCGGGTGTGTACGAACAGCAAGGAGAACCCCGTGATCTTCACCCAGTACTACCTCGACTGCCTCTCCCAGGCCTCCTACCTCATCGCCGACGAGACCACCGGCAAGGCCGTGATCGTGGACCCGCGCGTCGACGTCGACGAGTACCTGGACGACGTCCGCGAGCAAGGGCTCACCGTCGAGGGCGTCATCAACACCCACCTGCACGCCGACTTCATCTCCGGGCACTTCGAGATCGCCGAGCGCACCGGAGCCTGGATCGGCTACGGCGACAGGGCCGAGACGCAGTTCCCCATCCGCAGACTCGGCGACGGTGAGCGCGTGAGCCTCGGCGAGGTCACCCTGGAGATCATGCACACTCCGGGCCACACCCCCGAATCCGTCAGCGTCGTGGTCTACGAGAAGCCCGACGACACCGTCCCGTACGGCGTCCTCACCGGCGACGCCCTCTTCATCGGCGACGTGGGCCGCCCCGACCTGGCCGCCTCCTTCGGACACACGCCGGACAAGCTCGCACCGATGCTCTACGACTCGGTCCACAACAAGCTGCTGGGACTGGACGACGAGACCCGGCTCTTCCCGGGCCACGGTGCCGGTTCCGCCTGCGGCAAGAACCTCTCCACCGACAGGTGGTCCACCATCGGCCAGCAGCGCGTCGGCAACTACGCCTGCCGACCGATGGGCGTCGACGAGTTCGTCGAGCTGGTGACCGACGGCCAGGAGGCCATCCCGGCCTACTTCCCCTACGACGCGGCCCGCAACAGGCAGCGGCGCGACCCGATCGACATCGACGCCCTCGTCAGGCCCCTGCACCTGGAGGCGTTCATGGAGCTGCGCTCGCAGGGCGCGGTCGTGGTCGACGCACGCGACCAGCAGGCCTTCGGCGCCGGGCACCTGCGCGGCGCGGTCAACGTCGGCGCCGACGGTCGCTTCGCCGAGACCGTCGGCATGATGGTCGAGCCCGGCAGCACCCTTCTGGTGGTGGCCGACCGGGGCGGGGAGCGCGACGTCATCACCCGCCTGGCCCGTGTGGGGCTGGAGACGGTCGCGGGCTACCTGCCCTCGCCGGAGTCCGCCCTGGCCCAGGTGCCCGATGAGGTCGTGCGAGCACCGCGCGTGGACGCCGTCGAACTCGGCCGCGCGCTGGAACGGAACGACGCGCCCGTCGTGGTGGACGTGCGCGGCTCGGCCGAGCGCGAGTCGGGCTCGATCGAGGGCTCCGTCCACATCCCCCTGGCCGACCTCCCCGCCCGGCTGGCGGAGATCCCGGCCGACCGGCCCGTGGTGGTCCACTGCGCCGGGGGCTACCGCTCCAGCGTGGCCGCCAGCTACCTGCGCTCGCAGGGCCGGGAGGACGTGTCCGACCTGGTCGGCGGGTTCAACGCCTACCGACTCGTCGCGGCCTGAGCCCTTTGGCGCGGAGCCGGGCGACCGGCCGACAGGCGGCCGACGACATGGGGGACCCGCGTCCCCCGCATACCCCCCGGAGTGTCTGAACTCCGGGGCCCGTGGCCCGGGGCGGGAGCCGTCCTCTCCTGCCCCGGGTCCCCGAACACCCGCGAGGGTCCGCTCCGTGGATCCCGTGGCTCACACACCAATGGAGACCCACCCATGCCTGACAAGTCCATCGACGTCGCCGAGGTCCGCGGCCTGGTCGACACCGACCCCGACACCCTGCTGGTGGACGTGCGCACCCCGGCGGAGTACGAGAACGCCCACATCCCGGGATCGGTGAACCTGCCCCTCGGACAGGTCGACCGCCACCTGGAACGCATCGTCACAGACGCCGGGGGCCGCCTCGTCCTCGTGTGCCAGTCCGGCAACCGCGCCACCCAGTGCCAGGCCCGCCTGGGCGCCGCCGGACTGACCGACACCGTCGTCATGACGGGCGGGATGAACGCGTGGGAGGCCGCGGGCGCCACGGTCCTGCGCGGGCGGCCGCGCTGGGCGCTGGAGCGCCAGGTCCGGTTGGTGGCCGGAAGCATCGTCCTGGTGTCGGTCCTGGCGAGTCTGATGTGGGCGCCCGCCGTGTGGGTCGCCGCCTTCATCGGCGCGGGTCTCACCTTCGCCGCGGTCACCAACACCTGCGCCATGGGCATGATGCTGACCAGACTGCCCTACAACCAGCCGCGCGACGCGGTGGACGTCGAGGCCTCACTCGCCCGCATCGGCACGGCGCGCGGCGATTCCCGGTCATGAGCACCGTGGCCGACTACCCCCGGCAGCGGCGCACGGGAGCCGCGCGCTTCCTGCCGCTGCTGGGGTGGCTCCCTGAGTCGAACCGGCGGACGCTGCGCGCGGACGCCGTCGCCGGTCTGACCGTGGGCGTCATGCTGATTCCGCAGTCGCTGGCCTACGCGACGCTGGCGGGGCTGCCTCCGGCGGCCGGGCTCTACGCCTCGATCGTGCCGCTGGTGGTCTACGCCCTACTCGGCTCCTCGGGAACGCTGGCCGTCGGCCCGGTCGCGGTCGTCTCGATGATGACGGCCGCGGCCCTGGCCCCTCTGGCGGACGGTGATCCGACACGTTACGCGGCGCTGGCCGCCCTTCTGGCGCTGCTGGTCGGAGCGATCCAGGTGGCGATGGGGGTGTTCCGGCTCGGCGCGGCGGTCACGTTCCTGTCGCATCCGGTGCTGACGGGGTTCATCACCGCGTCGGCCGTCCTCATCGTCGTCGGCCAGGTCCCGAGTCTGCTCGGCCTGGACGCCTCCGGTTCGGGGCCCCTGCCCGAGGCGCTGTCGGCGGTCGCGGGCGCACTCTCCACCGTGAGCGGTCCCACCGTCGCGGTCTCGGCGGTGGCCGTGGCCGTGCTGCTCGTCCTCAAGCGGGTGGCCCCCCGCGTGCCGGGCGCACTGGTCGTGGTCGTCGCACTGACGGCCGCCAGTGCCGCCCTGGGCCTGGACCAGCGCGGTGTGGCGGTGTTGGGCGAGGTCCCCACCGGACTGCCCGCGCCCGCCCTGCCCGCGGTCACGCTCCGCGAGGCGGCCTCGCTCCTGCCCGCCGCGCTGGCGATCGCCCTGGTCGGCTACACGGAGGGGGTCGCGGTCGCCAAGTCCCTGGGCTCGCGCTCGGGGCAGCGCGTCTCCCCCGACGGTGAGCTCGTGGCCGTGGGCGCGGCCAACGCGTCGGCGGGGCTGTTCGGCGGCCTGCCGGTGGCGGGGGGTTTCGCCCGCAGCGCGGTGAGCTTCTCCGCCGGTGCCCGCACACCGCTGTCGTCACTGGTCAGTGCCGCGGTGGTCGCGTTGACGGCCCTGGTGCTGACGCCGTTGGTCACCGCCCTGCCCATGGCGGTGCTCGCCGTGACCATCGTCGTGGCCGTGGCCGGCCTGGTCGACTGGCGGGGCATGGTGTCGACGTGGCGTACCCGACGCGTCGACGGCCTCGCCCTGGCGGTGACCCTCCTGACGACCCTGCTGCTCGGGGTGGAGGCGGGGATCTCGGCCGGTGTGGTCTTCAGTCTGGCGGTGCTGCTGTGGCGCTCGTCCCGGCCGCACACCGCCGAGCTCGGACGGGTCCCGGGGACCGGGGTGTTCCGCAATCTGGCCCGATACGACGGACTGGAGACGGACCCGGAGGTGGCCGTGGTGCGGGTGGACGCCCCGATGGTGTTCGCCAACGCCGAGCGGGTGTCCGACACACTGCGCGACCTGGTCGAACGCCGTCCTCGGACGCGCGCGGTGGTGCTCGACGCGTCCGCGATCGGTGACTGCGACTGCGACGGCGCCCACGCCCTGGGCGGGCTGCGCCGAGAGCTGGGCGAGCGCGGGATCACCCTGCGGCTGGCCACCGTGCGCGGGCCGGTCCGGGACCTGTTGGCCCGCGACGGTGTGTGGCGGGAGCTGGTGGCGGCCGGTCACGTGCACCCGGACACGGCGTCGGCGGTCGCCGCCGCCCAGGGCCGCGCCCCGGTAGGGGGGCCGGCGCCCGGGGTCCTGTGACCGCCCGCCACCGCTGCCCGCGTCACGGTGTACGCGGGCTCAGTCGGACGAAGGGCAGGTGCCGTCCGACCGCACGGTAGTCCTCCACCGTGCCGTCGACTGAGAAGCCCATGAAGCGTACGAGTCTGTGTGCGGCCCGGGGGTGCCGGGGCGCGTAGCGGGCCATGACGTCGCCTCCGGTGTCCGTGTCGAGGGGATGCGCGGTGACCGGGATGGTGCGCGTACCGACACGGATACTGGTCTCCGGGGTGGCCAGGAGGTTCTGGTACCAGGCGGCCTTGGGGCCGAACCCGGAGCAGACCACGTAGCTGCCGTCGGAGCGGTCGTGCTCGACGACTTCGATGACGACCTGGCGCCGCTTGCCCGACACGCGTCCGGTGTGGTTCAGCAGGAGCAGGCGGCCACCGAAGAGCCAGCCCAGCCGGAGCCGGTAGAGGTGGATGGGCGCCCGGAACAGCAGGCGGCGGATTCCGGTGGGTGGGTCGGGGCGTTCGGTGATCTCCAAGGCGCTGCCTTTCGGTGGGATGTCGGCGACCAGGACCTCTATGAGCGGTCCCCGATCAGTTCGGCGAGTGCCGTCAGGGCGGGTTCGATGGACAGTTCGGCGTCGAGCATGCGGTGCAGCGTGATCCCGTCGATCAGCGCCGCGACGAGCATCGCCACCCCCGTTCTCCGTTCGGTCGGCCACTGCGGGTGCACCACCCCGAGCCAATCGGCGATCTGGCCGCGTGCCACGTGGAGCCCCACTTTCAGTGCGTCGCCCAGCTCCGGACGGCGTGTCATGCCCGCCATCAGTTCCACAGCCAGGCGGAGTGCCCTCTCGTCGCCCGTGGCCCGGGGCGCCACCCTGCGCATCGCGTCGAGCGCGGAGCGCGCGTCCGGTGCGGCGAGCAGCGCTTCCACGACGGGTTTCACCACCGAGTCGCCCGCCCGCCGGGCGATCTCCAAGTGCAGGGCGGGCAGGCCGCCGAAGTGGTAGTGGATGAGCCCCGCGTTGGCGCCGCTGCGCGCCGCCACGGCACGGACGGTGACGGCCGGCCACCCTCCCTCGGCGAGCAGGTCGAGCCCGGCGTCGACGAGTTCGTCGCGGCGGCGCTGCCCACGGCCAAAACTTGGCCGATCGACTAAGTTGGTCATGTGACCAACTTAGATCGTCCCTTCCGCAATGCGCAAGGTGTACGCCGTGGCGACCGCGCAAGGGGCGCACGAACACGCCCACCGCACGAGTCCGTGGCACGGACGACGGCGGTCTTCGTGCGGGCGCGGGGTTCTGGCCCGCGGAGATCGCCAGGGGCACTGCGGGATCGGCAGGGGGTGGCGCGGGCGCCCTCCCGGCCGAGGGGCCACTCAGTCGTCGGCGAGCCACAGGTCGGGGCCGAAGACCTCGTAGTGCACCCTGCGCGCGGGCACGCCCGCGTCGATCAGTTGGGCCCGCACGTCGCGCATGAACGGCACAGGGCCGCACAGGTAGGCCTCGGCGTTCTCCGGGATGTCCAGGTCCGCCAGGTCCATCCGTCCGGGGCGGCCGCCTCCCCCGGCCTCGTACCAGGTGCGGCTGTGGCCGCGGGGCAGGCGCTCGACCAGGGCGGCGACCTCCTCTCGATGCGCGTGGTCCTGCGCGGTGCGGTCGGCGTGCAGGACGAGCACGGACCGGGTGCTGCTCTGGTCCGCCAGGTGCTGGAGCATCCCCACCATGGGGGTGCAGCCGATGCCGGCGGAGGCCAGCACGACCGGGTGGTCGCCGTCGGACAGCGTGACGTCACCCGCGGGGGCGGACACCATGAGGACGTCGCCCGGCCGAGTCCGCTCGTGCAGGTGTGTGGAGACCTCTCCCGCGGGGTCGGCACCGGCGCGCAGGCGCTTGACCGTGATGCGCCGCTGCCCGCCCCCGGTGCCGGTCAGCGAGTACTGGCGGGCCTGGCGCACACCGTCGGCCAGGCGGACCCGGACGCCGACGTACTGACCGGGCCGGGAGGCGGGCGCGGGACCGCCGTCGGCGGGCTCCAGGTTCAGGGAGGCGGTGTCGCGGGTCCGATCCTCGCGCGCCACCACGCGCCAGGGGCGCCAGACGTCGCCTCCCGAGAGCCCGGCCTCGGCGTAGAGCCGGGCCTCCAGGGCGATGAGGGCTCCGGCCATGAGCCAGTACACCTCGTCCCAGGCGGCGACCACGTCGGGAGTGGCGGCCTCGCCGAGCGTGTGGGCGATCGCGTCGAAGAGGTACTTGTGGACGATGACGTACTGGTCCTCGGTGACGCCGAGGGAGACGTGCTTGTGCGCGATCCGCGCCAGCATGGCGTCGGGGCGCTCGCCGGGGCGCTCCACCAGGAGGGTGGCGAAGGCAGCGATGGAGCCGGCCAGTGCCCGGCGCTGTTCGCCGGAGGCCTGGTTGCCGCGGTTGAACATGCCGTCGAGCAGTTCGGGCCGGTCGCCGAGCATCGTCAGGTAGAACCGCGCCGTGATGGCATCCAGAGCGCCGGCCACGACGGGGATCGTGGCTCGGACGGTGGCGGCGGACTCGGTGGAGAGCATGCGTCCTCCCTTTTTCCGGGCGGGTGCCCCGGGTCAGATAATTGGTATCTGAAATGCATATTAAAACCGCCCGCGAGACACCGCGCACCGGGGTGGGGCAGCGAAGGAAGCCCCTGTTCAGGTCGGCTTCTCGGACTCCCGCAGCAGTGTCAGGACCTCGCCGACGGGCGCCGAGACGAGGGACTCCACGGTCACCTCGTCGAGCGAGGCGTAGAAGGCCTCGCGTGCCGTGCTCAGGGCGCCGCGCAGGCGGCAGGCCGCCCGCAGCGGGCACGGCGGATCGTCCTCACAGCCCGCGAGGTCGCCGGAGCCCTCCAGCTCGCGCACGATACTCCCGACCGAGGCCCGGAGCCCGGCGGCGGTCAGGCGCAGGCCGCCGCCCCGCCCCCGCCGGGCCTCCACCAGGCCCAGGTCCGACAGGCGCGCCACGACCTTGGCCATGTGGGTGTAGGGCACGGCGAGCATGCCCGCGGCGGCCCGCGTGGTGAGGCGCTCGTCCTCGCGGGCGACCGCGAGGCGCATGACCAGGCGCAGGGAGACGTCGGTGAAGGCGGTCAGGCGCATGCCCCCACGGTAGCCGCGGCCGGAGGCGTCGCGTCCGAGCGGCCGGAGCCGGGTCGCCGGCCCACGCGCGCCCCCGCGCTCGCCCGCCGGCCCGCCAGTCCGTCAGCCCGCGCTCTCCTCCGGCTCCGACTCCGACTCCCGGGGCGCGGCCTCCTCGGACTGGTGGCGGCCGATCTCGCGCGGCATCCAGATCAGGACCACGACCAGCCCCAGCACGGCGAAGCACAGCGACACCGTCGCCCCCAGGTGGAGTCCGTTGAGGAAGGACTCCTTGGCCGGCTCGACCAGGACCCTCCCCTGCTCGCCCAGCCGCCGCGCCAGCGCCATGGTGGCCTCGACCGACTCACCGGCCTCGTGCAGCTCGGCGGGCGCGAGGTCGGGCGTGTCCCCGCTCTGGGCGACCCGTTCGAGTTCGGGTGTGATCCCGGCGCGGTACCGGAACGAGATCAGCGCGCCCAGGACCGCGACGCCCATCGCGGTCGCGACCTGGCGCACCGTGTTCTGCACGGCGGAGGCGGCCCCCGCCTTGCCCGGCGGGACGGAGGACATGATGGCGTCGGTCGCGGGCGTCAGCACGATCGCCATGGAGGAGGCCTGGACGAAGGTCATGACGATGATGAGCACCAGTGGGGTCGCCACCTGGAGCTGGGTGAAGAAGGCGAAGGTCGCGCACACCCCCAGGACGCCCGCCGCGGCGATCCGGCGGGGTCCGGCCCACCGCACCAGCGTGGGGCTCAGGGGCGCCAGGATCATCTGCCCCGCGGCGGCGGGCAGCACCAGCAGGCCCGCCACGAACGGGGTGAACTCGCGCACGCTCTGCCAGTAGAAGCTGAGGAAGAAGATCAGCCCCGACATGCTGAAGAAGAGCACCATCATGACGGCGATGGAGACACTGAACCTGGGGTTGCGGAAGAAACGCACGTCCAGGGAGGGGTCGGTGGTGCGCGACTCGTGGAACAGGAAGAGTGTGATGACCGCCACACCCGCGATCAGGGCGCCGTACACGTCCCAGTCGGCCAGCGACGCGCGCTCGCCCGCGGTGATGATGCCGTAGATCAGCAGCACCAGCCCGGGGACCGACAACAGGACGCCCACGACGTCCGGGCGCCCGGGATTCGCGTCGCGCGAGTCCGGGATCAGGAAGAACACCAGGGCCAGCCCGATCAGCACGAAGGGCACGTTGATCAGGAAGATCGATCCCCACCAGAAGTTCACCAGCAGCAGGCCGCCCGCCGACGGGCCGATCGCCAGCGCCAGCCCGACCGACCCGGCCCAGATGCCGATGGCCCGGCCGCGCTGCTCGGGCGGGAACACGTTGGTGATGATCGACAGGGTCTGCGGCATCACCATGGACGCGCCGAAACCCATGACGGCACGGGCCAGGATCAGCTGCTCCGGGCTCTGGGAGTAGGCCGACAGCACCGAGGCCGCCCCGAACACCACCAGCCCCGCCACCAACAGGCGTCTGCGCCCCCACCGGTCCCCCAGCACGCCGAACGTGAACAGCAGTCCCGCGAACACGAGGGTGTAGGAGTTGATCGCCCAGGCCAGCTGGGACTGGCTCGCCCCCAGGCCGAGTTCGGGGTCGGAGAGCACCCTCAGGGCCACGTTGAGGATCGTGTTGTCGGCGACGATCACCAACAAGCAGATGATGAGCACCGCCAGTCCGCCCCACCTGCGCCGATACGCCGTCTGCCGATCCACGGACACCTCCGATGTGAGCTGGGACTCCGCGCCCCGTGACACTCAGGGCTATCGGGAATGCCGCGCCCGCGCAAACGGGTTGTATCCCAAGGAATTCGGCGTCGGGACGCCGTGCGATGATGCTGTCGTGCGGCGCGCCGCACACCCTTGGCCCCCGAGGGCCCCTCGCGCCCAGCGCGACAACTCGTCCATACGTCCGGAGACACCCCCGAGGTGCTTCGAGACAACGGAGGAACGCACACATGAACACCACAGCCAAGGCTTCCACCGGCGGGAACACCCTGTACGGCGGAGTGACCTCCCGACGCGTCACGGTCCGCGACCTGGCCGCCGCCAAGCGGCGCGGCGAGCGCTGGCCGATGCTCACCGCCTACGACGCCCTCACCGCCCGGGTCTTCGACGAGGCGGGCATCCCCGTCCTGCTCGTCGGCGACTCCGCGGCCAACGTCGTCTACGGCTACGACACCACCGTTCCCGTCACCATGGACGAGCTCGTCCCCCTGACGGCCGCCGTCGCGCGCTCCACCCAGCGGGCGCTCGTCGTGGCGGACCTGCCGTTCGGTTCCTACCAGGGCTCGCCCCAGCAGGCCCTGGAGGCGGCCAGCCGCTTCATGAAGGAGGGCCGCGCCCAGGCGGTCAAGCTGGAGGGCGGCCACACGGTGGCCCACCAGGTCGAACTGCTGGTCTCGGCCGGGATCCCGGTCATGGGGCACGTCGGCCTGACCCCGCAGTCGGTCAACACGCTGGGCGGCTACCGGGTCCAGGGCCGCGGCGAGGCCGCGGCCGACCTGCTCAAGGACGCCAAGGAGCTGGAGCGCGCGGGCGCGTTCTCGCTCGTGCTGGAGTGCGTGCCCTCCGAGCTGGCGGCCGAGGTCACCGAGCAGCTGTCCATCCCGACGATCGGTATCGGCGCGGGCCCGTCCACGGACGCCCAGGTGCTGGTGTGGCAGGACATGGCGGGGCTCAGCCCCAAGGTGGCCAAGTTCGTCAAGGCCTACGCCAACCTCAACGAGACGCTGCGCGAGGCCGCGTCGAGCTTCGCCGACGACGTCGTGCAGGGCGCCTTCCCCGAGGAGCGCCACTCCTACACCGCCTGATCCGGGCGCGGCCGATCCGGCCGCACCGCCGCGTCACCACCGCACCGCCGGTCGGGTCCGTCCCGGCCGGCGGTGCCGTGTGCGCGGGCCGGTGCCGTGTGCGCGGGCCGGTGCCGTCGACCGGCCCGCGGACCCGTGCCGCGGAAGTGCTGCTGCGGACCCGTGCCCCGGACCCGTGCCGGAGTGTGAGGCGGACGACAACCCGAACGGTACTCGGGAGTAGAGTCGCACCGTACCGAGCACCGACACGGGCCGGGGTCCGGCCCTCCGGGAGGACACATGCGCATCTCGATGCCGCTCCAGTACGCGGGCGAGCCCAAGGCCGCCGTCGATCTGGTCGCCGAGCTGGAGAAGGCCGGACTCGACACCGTGTGGGTCGCGGAGGTCTACGGCTTCGACAGCCCCACCCTGATGGGCTACATCGCCGCACGCACCGAGACGGTGGCCATCGGCTCGGCCATCCTGCCCCTGTACAGCCGCACCCCCAGCCTGATCGCGATGACCGCGGCGGGACTGGACGACCTCTCCGACGGGCGCGCGATCCTCGGCCTGGGGGCCAGCGGGCCGCAGGTCATCGAGGGCTGGCACGGCGTGCCCTACACCAAGCCCCTGGCGCGCACCCGCGAGACCGTCGAGATCTGCCGCCGGATCTGGGCCCGCGAGGACCGCCTCACCCACGACGGCTCCGTCTTCCAGCTCCCCCTGCCGCCGGAGAGCGGCACCGGCCTGGGCAAGCCGCTCAAGCTCATCAACCACCCCCGGCGCCCCGACATCCCGATCTACCTGGCCTCCCTGGGCGAGAAGAACGTCGCGATGACGGCCGAGATCGCCGACGGCTGGCTGCCGCACCTGTTCATCCCGGAGAAGGCGGAGAGCGTGTGGGGGGCGTCGCTCGCGGCGGGCAGGGCCAAGCGCGACCCGGCCCTGGGCGAGCTGGAGATCTCGGCGGGCGGGCTGCTCGCCATCGGCGAGGGCGAGGACACCAAGAAGCTGCTCGACTTCGTCCGCCCGATGATCGCCCTGTACGTGGGCGGCATGGGCGCCAAGGGCAAGAACTTCTACAACACCGTGGCCCGCCGGTACGGGTACGAGGAGGCCGCGGAAAAGATCCAGGACCTGTACCTGGAGGGCCGCAAGGAGGAGGCGGCCGCGGCGGTGCCCGAGGAGTTCGTGGAGCTGACCAACATGGTCGGCCCGGAGTCCTACGTGCGCGAGCGCGTCGAGGCCTTCCGCGCGGCCGGGGTGACGCAACTCAACGTGACCCCGGTGGGCGACAACCCGGCCGAGCTGGTGGAGAAGGTCAAGGGCTGGATCTCCTGACACATCCGTCACACCAGGTCGCGTGCCCCGCGCTCCGATGGGGGCACGCGACCCCCTCAAGGCCGGAAATTTTCTTTTTCACACGAAGGCGCAGCGCACCCCGGGGCCACTACTCCATGTAGCCATATCTCCACCTATCGCCCTGTTAACATGCGTTAAGTAACGTCCTGCCCCCGGACGATCACGGAGAACGCATGCCCCCTGTACCCCACCGGATCGGCGTGAGCGCCCTCCTCACGGCGGCCGCCCTCGGCTCGGTCCTGGTCTCCCCCCTCCCGGCGGCCGCCGCCCCCGCGCAGCACTGCGTCGGCGACGTCGACGGCAGCGGCCAGGAGTGCTTCGACAGCTACGAACAGGCGATCGACGCGGCGGAGGCCCGCGTCGGACACACCCTCGCCGAGCAGGAACGCGCCCTGGCAGGTCTGGAACGCTCCCTGGCCGGCTCCCCGCCCGGCACCCTCGCCGCCGCGAGCGACTTCAACGTCATCATCGGCACCTACTTCGAGCACGCGAACTACGGCGGCGCCACGTTCACCCTCTACGGGGACAACACGTGCCAGGGCGGCGACGACACCGAGTTCTGGTTCACCTTCCCCTCGGAGTGGCAGGGCATCATCTCGTCGGCCCAGCCCTGGGCACGGTGCTCGCTGTGGCTGCACGCGGGACCGGACGGCACCGGCGACCGCGACGGCCCCTACCGCGAGAACACCCCCGACATCGGCGGCTACATGAACGACCGCACCGTCTCCACCACCCTGGGCTGACGCCGCCCCGCCCCCGACTCCCCGCCCCCGCCCGATGGGAGAACCGACATGCAACGCACGTACGCCGTGCTCACCGCCGCCGCGGTCGCCGTGGCGACCGCGGTCACCACGGCACCGACCCCGGCCTTCGCCGACCACGAGGACACACCCACGGTGCGCCAGCTCCTGGAGCGCTGCAACGTGTCGACGGACCTGTGCGAGTTCCACCCGAGCGGACCGCCGGAGCTGTTCGCCACCGACGGCCGCGTCGTGGGATCGGAGGTGTTCAACTGCACCTCGGGGCGCCAGAACATGGCCGTGCGGTGGTCCGACACCACGTCCCAGAGCAACAGTGTCGGCCTGGCCCTGACCACCGAGGCCGGGTTCGGCGAGGTCTTCTCGGTGTCCTACGAGCAGTCCTTCGAGCACACCTGGACGACCTCGCACACCGAGTCGCAGACCACGTTCGTCAACACGGGCCCCGGTGAGGTCGGCTGGGTCGAGCGCCGACCGCAGATGCAGCGGGTCCACGGCACCTACGAACTGCACTTCGGCAGCCGCCAGTGGGGCCACTACATCTGGTACGCGCCCTTCACCGCCGAAGGACCCGTCCCGGGTTCACCGAACGAGGTCGTCACGCAGAACGTCCGGCCGATGACCGACGCGGAGGAGGCGGCGTGCCCCTGATCACCAGAAGCCGGGCGGCGTTGGGAACCCTCGCCGCGAGCGCCGTGGCGGCGGCCCTGGTGCTGTCGCCCGCACCGGCCGCGGCCGACCACGAGGACACCCCGACGGTCCGGGAACTGCTGGAGAGGTGCGGAGAGAGCACCGACCTGTGCGAGTTCCACCCCTCGGGACCGCCGGAGTACTTCCAGAACACCGCCGAGCAGGTCGGTGCGCCGGTCTACAACTGCACCGACCACGAGCAGCTGTCCCAGGTGTCCTGGTCCAAGACCACGGGCGAGTCCAACAGCGTGAACCTGTCGATGACGGCGACGTTCGGCGCGATCTTCAAGCAGAGCTTCACGGTCTCCTACGGCCACGAGTGGAGCTCGGAGCACACGCAGACGCAGCGCACGCAGATCACCGCCCAGCCGGGCGAGGTGGCGACCGTCTACTACGGGCCGCGGATGCAGAGGGTCCACGGCACCTACGAGCTGCACTTCGGCAGCCGCCAGTGGGGCCACTACATCTGGTACGCGCCCTTCACCGCCGAAGGACCGGCGGACGACCAGGGCAGCACCGTCACACAGTCCACCAGGCAGATGACGGACCAGGAGCGCGCCGCCTTCTGCGGCTGACCCGGGCCTCCCGGCCGTGCCGCGCCGATCGGGGCGCGGCACGGCCCGGGTCCCCGAGCCCGCCCCACGGATCGGATGATGGACCCGGGTTCCCAGCGTCCGATCCCCGGACCCGGGACCGGCCTGCGGACACCGGGCCGGGTGCCGGCGTCAGCGCGGGTCGGGGCTCACAGTCCCGTGATGCGGATACCCGCGTGGGTCTTGTAGCGGCGGTTGACCGCGATGAGGTTGGCGGTGAGCGCCTCGACCTGGTGGGCGTTGCGCAGTCGCCCGCCGAACACGCCCCGCACTCCGGGGATCAGGTCGGCCAGCGCGCGCACGACGTCGGTGGCCGCGCGGTCCTCGCCCAGGACCAGGACGTCGAGCTCGACCTCGGTGACCTCCGGGTCCAGCAGCACCACCGCGGACACGTGGTGGAACGCCGCGGTGACCCGGCTGCGCGGCAGGACCTCGGCGGCCTGCTCGGCGGCGCTGCCCTCCGGCACGTCCAGCGCGAAGGGGCCCCGCTTGTCGAAGCCGAGCGGGTTGACGCAGTCGACGACGATCTTGTCCGCGAGCTCGTCGGCCAGTCCGGCCAGCAGGTCGCGGTGGCCCTCCCACGGCACCGCGACGATGACGATGTCGCCCTCCGCGGCGGCCGCGGCATTGTCCAGGCCCCGAACGTCGACGGAAGCGTCCTCGGCGTCGGCGAGCTCCTTGGCGACCGATGCCGCGCGGTCCGCACTGCGCGATCCGATGATCACGGTCATGCCCGCCAGGGCGAACCGGCGGGCGAGCCCGCGCCCCTGGTCGCCCGTGCCGCCCAGGACGGCGATGGTCCGACCGGCGATGTCCACGCCCTGCGGCGTGCTCTGTTCACTCATGCACCGATCCTGTCAGAGCGCCTCCCCCGCGACCGCACCCAGGTCACCAGTCCTCCTTGTCCTGCTCCTCCCAGGCCGAATTGCGCTCGGCCGCGGTGGTCAGGGCCCGGGAGGCCGCGTCCTCGCTGTCGTAGGGGCCCATGCGCTTCTTGTTGGGGCAGCCCGCACCGTGTTCGACCCGATGGTGCACGAGGCAGTACCACCAGCGGTCCTCGTCCGTTCTCTCGTCCATCCCGGCCTCTCGTTCTCGGTCTCCGTCGTGGGGCCCTTACCCGTGGTGGGACCGCGCTCACACCCCCGTGGTGCCGCCTCTTGGCGAGCCCGTCCGGGGACGCCCACGAACTACAATCGGATCTCATGACTACTCCGCTGGTTCCTGGGCGCATATCGCCCCAACGCTCGGTTCCCTCCCACATCGTCCGGCCCGAGTACGTCGGTCAGAAGTACCCCGTGGAGGGTGTCCTGGGCGACGTGCAGACCCCGGAGACCATCGAGAGGCTCAGGGCCACCTCGCAGCTCGCCGCGCGGGCGCTGCAGGAGGTCGGCAAGAACGTCGAGCCCGGCGTGACCACGGACGAGCTGGACAGGATCGGCCACGAGTTCCTGCTCGACCACGGCGCCTACCCCAGCACGCTGGGGTACAAGGGCTACCCGAAGTCGCTGTGCTCCTCCCTCAACGAGGTCATCTGCCACGGCATCCCCGACGACACCGTCATCTCCGACGGCGACATCGTCAACATCGACATCACCGCCTACAAGGACGGGGTGCACGGCGACACCAACGCCACGTTCCTGGCCGGGAACGTGACGGAGGAGCACCGGCTCCTGGTGGAGCGCACCCACGAGGCGACGATGCGCGCGATCAAGGCCTGCCGTCCGGGGCGGCAGATCAACGTGATCGGCCGGGTCATCGAGTCCTACGCCAAGCGGTTCGGCTACGGCGTCGTGCGCGACTTCACCGGCCACGGCGTGGGCCCGGAGTTCCACTCCGGCCTGGTGATCCCGCACTACGACGACCCGCGCGCGGACACCGTCATGGAGCCGGGCATGACCTTCACCATCGAGCCGATGATCACGCTCGGCGCGGTGGAGTACGACATGTGGGACGACGGTTGGACCGCCGTCACCGCCGACCGCCGCTGGACCGCGCAGTTCGAGCACACCCTGGTCATCACCGACTCCGGCGCGGAGATCCTCACCCTGCCCTGAGCGGACGGCTCGTCCCACGGGCCGTCGCGGGGGCTCCTCGGCTGTCGCGGGGCGGGTGGCACCGCAGGGCAGGGGCCACTTCGGGGCAGGTGGCATCTCGGGCGCGCTCCGGTCCTCACCGGCTCGCGCAGGTCCCGCGGGGCCGCCTCGCTCCAGCTGCGTCGGGGGTGTGGGAGCGAGGCGTCGGCATGGACCGCGCCGGCACGAGGGACGGCACGACCGCCCGGAGCCCGACCGCTCTGCCCTGTGGATCACCGGGGGCGGCGCGCGAGGGCGTGTTCTCACGAGGACGCGTCCCGTGGCCGCCTCCCGGGCCACCGGCGCGCCTCGGGCGCGCCGCTGGAACGCCGCGCTGCAGGGCGAGTATCGGCGGAACATGCCCTAGGGTCACCTGATGAAGATCCTCATCTCCGCCGACATGGAGGGGGCCACGGGCGTCACGTGGCCCGCCGACGTCGAGCCCGGCACCGAGCAGTGGCAGCGCTGCCGCGCCATGTTCACCAGCGACGTGAACGCGGCCGTGACGGGCCTGTTCGAGGGCGGTGCGGACGAGGTGCTGGTCAACGAGGCGCACTCCACCATGCGCAACCTGCTCCTGGAGGACCTGCACCAGGACGCGACCATGATCACCGGCCGGCACAAGGACCTGTCCATGGTCGAGGGCGTCCAGGCGGGCGACTGCGACGGGGTGGTGTTCCTCGGCTACCACTGCGGCGCCGGGGACGAGGGCGTGCTCGCCCACACCTACCTGCCCAACGCCGTCACCGGCGTGTGGCTGGACGGGGAGCCCGCGAGCGAGGGCCGCCTGAACGCCGCGGTGGTCGCCGAGTACGGCACCCCTGTCATCCTCGTCACCGGGGACGACCGGGCCTGCGAGGACACCTCCGGCTACGCCCCCTTCGCGCGGACCGTCGCGGTCAAGGAGCACGTGAGCCGCTACGCCGCGCGCTGTCGGCCGCCCGCGCGCACGGCGGAGGACATCCGGGCCGGGGCACGCGCCGCCATGCTCCTGGCCGGGCGGCTGGAGCCCGCCGAGCCGCGTCCGCGCACGGTCGAGGTGGAGGTCGACGCCGCCCACCTCTCCCAGGCCGCCGCGCTGGTGCCGGGGGTGACCCGCGTGGGGGCGCGGCGGGTCCGCTTCACCTCGCCCGACGCCTACGAGATGATCCGCTGCTTCAAGACCGTGACTACGCTCGTTTCCCAGGCAATGGAAGCGCACTACGGGTAAGACTGGGGCGGGAGGGCACTCCCCCGTTCTGGCACCCACTCATCGGAGAGCGAGGCCGCGCACGTGGTCCATACCGTCACGTCCCCCGAGACCGCTCTCGACGCGGCGGGAGAGGACGCGATCCGCCTGGCGCGCGGTCTCGTGCGCCAGGACTCCACCAACCACGGCGGCGGCCGTGGCGACGAGCGCGCCGCGGCCGAGTACGCCGCCGAGGCGCTCGGCGAGGCCGGGCTCGACCCGCTGGTCCTGGAGTCGGCGCCCCGCCGCGCGAACGTGGTCGTGCGCGTGCCCGGCACCGATCCCTCCGCCGCCGCCCTGCTCGTGCACGGACACCTGGACGTGGTCCCGGCCGACGCCGCCGACTGGACGCTGCCGCCCTTCGCGGGCGAGATCGCCGACTGCCCGGTCACGGGCGTCCCCTCTCTGTGGGGGCGCGGCACGGTGGACATGAAGAACACGGTCGCGATGGTCGCCGCCGTGGTGCGCCACTGGGCCCGCCACGGCCTGCGGCCGCGCCGCGACCTCGTCCTGGCGTTCGTCGCCGACGAGGAGGACAGCGCCGCCTACGGGGCCGACTGGCTGGTGCGCGAGCACGCCGACCTGTTCGAGGGCTGCACCGTGGGGATCGGCGAGGGCGGCGGGGAGACGGTGCACGCCCGGGGGGCCGACGGACGCCCGGTCCGGCTCTACCCGGTGGGCGCCGCCGAGCGTGGCAGCGCCTGGCTGACGCTGCGTGCGCGCGGCACGGCCGGGCACGGGTCGCGTCCCCCGCGCGACAACGCCGTGGGGACGCTCGCGGAGGCGGTCGCCCGGATCGCACGGCACCCGTGGCCGTCGCACCTGACCCCGGTGACCCTCGACTCGATCGACACGGTCGCCAAGGCGCTGGGGGTGGGACGCGCCCCCGGCGACACCGCCACGGACGAGGCCGTCGACGCCCTGGTCGCCCGGCTGGGCGAGGCCGCGCCGCTGATCGCCCCCGCGGTGCGCAACAGCACCACGCCCACCATGCTCTCGGCGGGCTACAAGGTGAACGTGGTGCCCGGTGAGGCGACCGCGGGCGTGGACGGGCGGGTGCTGCCGGGCGCGGAGGAGGCCTTCGAGTCCACCATGGACGCGCTGACCGGGGACCGGGTGGACTGGGAGTACGCGCACCGGTCGCCGGCGGTGTCGGCTCCCGTCGACGGCCCCGCCTTCGCGGCGATCGGCGCCGCCCTGCGCGCGCACGACCCCGACGCCCACGTGGTGCCGATGTGCCTGTCCGGCGGCACCGACGCCAAGGTCTTCGACCGGTTGGGCATCGACTGCTACGGCTTCTCCCCGATGCGCCAGCCCGAGGGGCTGGACTACACGGGACTGCTGCACGGCGTGGACGAGCGGGTGCCGTTGGACGGGCTCCGGTTCGGGGTACGCGTGCTGGACACGTTCCTGCGGGCCTGACCGGGCCCGACAGGAACGGTTCGGGGGCGAGGGGCGTCCGAACGGGTGGCCGACGAGGGAAGGACGACATGCACAAGGCTGTTCCGGAGGCGTCCGCGGGGGTCGACGGGCGACGTGTGGGCGATGCGGGGACCGCGGTCCGCGGCGTGCCCCGGGACGCGTCGGCCGTGCCCGCGCGCGGGGTGCCCGCGCTGACGCGGCCGCCGCGGCTGCGCTCCGGCGACCGGGTACGGCTGGTGACGCCGTGCAGCCCGGTCCCGGCCGCCCAGCTGGACGCCTCGGTGGCGGTGCTGCGCGAGTGGGGTCTGCGCGTGGACCTGGCACCGCACGTGCGTGAGCGGCATCCGCGCCTGCCCTACCTGGCAGGCGAGGACGCCGTGCGCGCCGCCGACCTCCAGTCGGCCTGGTGCGACCCGGACGTGGCCGCGGTGTTCTGCGTGCGCGGCGGCGACGGCGCGCACCGGACCCTGGACCTGCTGGACTTCGACGCGATGCGGCGGGCCGAGCCCAAGGCGCTGGTCGGGTTCAGTGACGTGACCGCGCTGCACGAGGCCTTCGCGGTGGAACTCGGGGTGGCGACGGTACACGGCCCGGTCGTGGGCACGCGCTACTTCGTGGGCGACGCGCTCGCCCAGCGCGAGCTGCGCACGACGCTGTTCACCCCGGAGCGGCGCATGGTGCTGACGTCGCCGGGCGCGCACGCGCTGGTGCCCGGGCGCGCCCGGGGCGTGACGTTCGGCGGGAACCTCAGCCTGCTCAACGACGGCCTCGCCACCCCGCACAGCCGTCTGTCCGCCGACCGCGGACTCCTGATCCTGGAGGACATCGGCGAGGACGTCGCCCGGATCGACCGGATGCTCACGCACCTGCTGCGCACCGGGTGGATGGACGGGGTGTCCGGGGTCGTGCTGGGCACGTGGACGGACTGTCCGCCCGACCTGGGTGTGATCGCCGACCTGATGCGCGAACGACTGGAGCCGCTGGGCGTCCCCGTGCTGTGGGGACTGGAGTTCGGGCACTGCCCCGCCCAGCTGACGATCCCCCTGGGCGTGCCGGCCGAGCTCGACGCCGAGCGCGGCACCCTGGAGCTGGCCGTTCCCGGTCTGGTGTGAGCGTGTCCGGACGCACAACGGCGCACACCGGTGTCTCCCCTGCCGCGCCCTTGACCTCCCAGGCGGTGTCGGACGGGCTCGGCCCGGCCCGCGCGGACTTCCCGGTGACCTTCCACCCGCGCATGGCGGGCTTCACCCGGCCGCTGGGCACGCTCTGAGGCCGGAGCGGGGGCCGCGGGCGGCCACGCCTCCCCCGGGCCGCCGGGCGCGCGCCGAGGCGGGAACCGGGGCGACGACCGGTGCGGTGGAGGCCCGCCCGGTTAGACTCGTCGCATGGTTCGAGAACCGCTGACCCCCGAGCAGATCGCCCGCGGCCATCTCCTGGGGCGGCTGCTCCGCGAGGCCAGGGGCCGGCGCACGATGGTCGACGTCGCCCACCAGGCCGGCATCTCGGTCGAGACCCTGCGCAAGATCGAGGGCGGCCGCATCCCCACTCCCGCCTTCTTCACCGTCGCGGCGATCGCCGACGCGCTGGACCTGTCCCTGGACGATCTGCTGCGCCGCCTCCACGACGTGCCCGCTATCGCGGTCTGAGACCGCCGACACCGCCCAGCAGGGCCTCGGTGAGCAGACCGTTCAACGGCCCGGCGGGGGTGTGCGCCCGCGCCCGTGCCCGCGCGCGCCCGTCGGCCAGGCACCACCGCCAGAGCCGCTCCAGGCGGTCGGGGTCGGGTGCGGCCTCCGGCCCGTCGAGCGTGAGCACCGGCCAGTCCCACACCCGGCCCTGGGCCGCGACCTTGGCACCGCCGACGACGGGGTCCACCGCCACCGCCGGAACACCGTTGCGCAAGGCGAGGACCAGCCCATGCAGGCGCGTGGTCACCACCAGATCCATCCGACCCACCAGTGCGTCGAACTGGGCCGGCCACGCGCAGTGCAGCCAGTCGGCGGCGTCCAACCGAGTGTCGAGCGGCACCCGGGCACAGTCCTTGTCCACCAGCCACCGCGCCAGGGCGCGGTGCGCGCGCGAGTGGGCGCCCCGGTCCCCGTACTCGCGCTGCCCCGGGGCCGCGGTCACCCCGACCACCGGGACCGGCGCGGGCGGCGCGGCGTCCGCGGCCAGGTCCCGGCGCGGCTCGCGCCCCGGCCCGTCCCGGGCCAGGACGAGGTGGAAGCCGAGCAGCGCGGGATCGCGCGGGTCGACGGCGGAAACGCCGGCCGCGATCCGCGTGCAGTCCGCGAAACGCCGGTGCAGGTCGGCGACCTGCTCCCCCGACGCGGGTCCGCACACGAAGACCAGGTGCGAGTACGCGTCCGGGTCCACCTCCTCCAGGGTCGGCCCCCGGGACCGGAAGTGGGGGCTCCACACGACGTCGTGGGCGATGCCGTGCGCACCGAGCTCGGCGGACACCGCCTCCGCGGCGCCGACGTCCCCGGCCGTCGCCTCACCGTGCCGGAACGAGAACCAGCCGGCGAGCACGACGCGGATCGGTGTACGGTCCCCCATGGTCCACCCCCTCGTTCCACGCCTATCGTGAGTCTCGTACCCGTGGCCCGGGCGTGTTCCCCCGCTCCGCCGGGACCGGGGAGTGGTAGGCACGTGGAAGCCGCGTCGAATCGCAGGGGGAGACCATGACGGATCAGGCACTGAAGGTGGACGAGGCCGAGCTGCGCGGCCTGCTGGACGGGCGCTGGGCGCGGGTGCGCGAACGCGCCCGCGACCTCCTGCGCGGCGAGGAGTTCGCCCCCGTCTCCGGCCTGTCGGTGGAGGACCACCGCGCGCGCGTGCTGACCCAGCTCAAGGCCCTGGCCGGGACCGAGGTGCCCGGTTTCGGGTTCCCCGAATCCGTGGGCGGGTCCGACGACATCGGCGCCTCGGTCGTGGCCTTCGAGATGCTCGTGTGCGACATGTCGCTCATGGTGAAGGTGGGTGTGCAGTGGGGCCTGTTCGGCGGCGCCATCCGCGCCCTGGGCACCGAGCCGCACCACGCCGAGTACCTGCCCGGGGTGATGTCGGTGGACCTGCCCGGCTGTTTCGCGATGACCGAGACCGGCCACGGGTCGGACGTGCAGCACCTGCGCACGACCGCCGTCTACGACCCCGCCACCGAGGAGTTCGTGGTCCACACGCCCGACGAGTCGGCGCGCAAGGACTACATCGGCAACGCCGCCCGGGACGGGCGGATGGCGGTGGTCTTCGCCCAGTTGAGCGCCGACGGCGCCGAGCACGGCGTGCACGCCCTCATGGTGCCCGTCCGCGACGCCGAGGGCCGGCCGATGCCGGGTGTGCGCATCGAGGACTGCGGCACCAAGGCCGGGCTCAACGGAGTCGACAACGGCCGCCTGTGGTTCGACCAGGTCCGGGTGCCGCGCACGAACCTGCTCAACCGGTACGGGGACGTGGCCGCCGACGGCACCTACACCAGCCCCATCGAGAACAAGAACCGCCGCTTCTTCACCATGCTCGGCACGCTGATCCGCGGCCGGATCAGCGTGGCCGGGGGCGCGGGCACCGCCACCAAGGCCGCGCTGGCGATCGCCGTGCGCTACGCCGACACCCGCCGCCAGTTCACCCGCCCCTCCGCCGACGGCCGGCCGGAACAGGAGGTGCGGATCCTGGACTACCTCGCCCACCAGCGCAAACTGCTGCCCGCGCTGGCGCGCACCTATGGCCTGCACTTCGCCCAGGAGGAACTGGTCGCCCGGCTGCACGAGCTGTACGCGGCCCAGGAGCGCGGTGAGCGCGACGAGCACGCCCAGCGCGAACTGGAGTCGCGCGCGGCGGGGCTGAAGGCGATCGCGACCTGGCACGCCACCGACACCATCCAGACCTGCCGCGAGGCCTGCGGCGGGGCCGGGTACCTGGCCGAGAACCGTATCCCGCAGCTCAAGGCCGACTCCGACATCTTCACCACGTTCGAGGGCGACAACACCGTCCTGCTCCAGCAGCTCACCAAGGGCCTGCTGACCAACTTCCAGGAGCACTTCGGCGACCTCGACCAGCTGGGGCTGGTCAAGTTCATGGCGGGCCGGTTCGTGGAGGCGGTCATCGAACGCACCGCCGCGACGCCGCTGATCGAACGCCTGGTGGCCGCCGCCCCGGGCCGGGGCACCGAGACGAGCCTGTACAACCGCGGCTGGCAGCTGGAGCTGTTGGAGGACCGGGAGCAGCACGTCATCGAGGGGCTGGCCGGGCGCCTGCGCCGCGCCCGCAAGGACGGCAGCGACGCCTTCGACGTGTTCAACCAGGCTCAGGACCACGTGCTGACCGCCGGGCGCGCGCACATGGATCGCGTGGTGCTGGAGGCGTTCGTGGCGGGCATCGACCGCTGCGGCGACCAGTCCACGACCAAGCTGCTCAACCGCCTGTGCGACCTGTACGTGCTCTCCGTCGTGGAGGAGGACCGCGCGTGGTTCCTGGAGCACGAGCGCCTGTCCACGTCCCGGGCCAAGGCGGTGACGCAGGCGGTGAACGACCTGTGCCGGGGTCTGCGCCCCTACGCGGTCACGCTGGCCGACGCCTTCGGTCTGCGTGACGAGTGGCTGGGCGCGCCGATCGCCCTGGGCGCGGAGCACGCCCGCCAAGGCGACGGCGCGGCGGTGTCCACGGGCTGACTAGGCTCGTCGGCGTCGACGGTTCGCACGGCGTGGGGAGGTCTCGGATGTCGGCCATCCGGCTGCTGGTCCTGGGGGCGGTCCGCGTCCGCGGGCGGGCGCACGGCTACCAGGTGCGCGCCGACCTGGAGTCGTGGGGCGCGCACGAGTGGTCCACGGCCAAGCCGGGGTCGATCTACCACGCGTTGAAGCAGATGGCGCGCCAGGGACTGCTGCGCGACCACGACGTCGCGCCCTCCACCGCCGGGGGCCCGCCCCGGAAGGAGTACGAGATCACCGACGAGGGCACCGCCGCCTACTTCGAGCTGCTGCGCGAGGCACTGGTGTCCGTCGACGCCGGGCCGGACGTGCTCTCGGCCGCCGTCGGGTTCCTCGTCGACCTGCCGCGCCCGGAGGCGGTCGCCCTGCTCCGGCGGCGGGTGGCGGCCCTGGAGAAGTGGCGGCGGAGCGTGGTGGAGCACTACGAGCCCGAGCGGGGGCCCGAGTCGCAGGGCCATGTCGGGGAGGTCCTGGACCTGTGGGTGCACACGGCCGAGTCGGGTGCCCAGTGGACGCGCGGCCTCATCGCACGGATCGAGGGCGGCGCCTACTCCTTCGCGGGCGAGGGCGGCGAGCCGTTCGCCGGCCTGGTGACCGAGGGCTGATCACGTCCCGGCGGCCGGTCGGCGGGTGTGGGCGGGTGGGGTGCCGGAGCGGGTGGAACCACCGGGGTCAGGGGAGGCCTGTGCGGCTCCCGTCGCCATGGGCGTCCTCGGGATCAGGGGAGCCTTCGAAACCACCCGCGCACGTGGGCGGCGATCTTCAGCTCCGCCTCGACGCGTGTGCGCTCGGCGTCGGTGAGGTCGAGACCGCGCAGGCGGTCCATCCACGCGGGGAGGTCACCGATCTCGTCCAGGGCGGTGGAGAGCTCGATCATGGTCGCCAGGGCCAGACCCACGTCCACCGCGGGAGCCCGGTTGCCGTACCTGCGCAGCGCCGAGCCCACATGGCGGAGCGCGGCGCGGTCGTCGTGCTTGAACTCGCGGAAGATCCGCGCCTGATCGAGTGCCTTGGCCAGGCCGTCCAGCTCCTTGGACCCGCCGTACTCCAGTTCCTCGGGCTCGTCGCGCTGGATGAAGATGATCTGGTTGCCCGAGGGGTCCATGAGGCTGAAGCGGGTGGCGCCGGACCGGTAGCGGGTGATGCGGGGCAGGCCGCGTGCGAGCACCTTGCCGTAGTGGCGGCGCATGGCGGCGACGAGGGCGGCGTGGTAGGCCGCGACGTCGTCGACCATGACCAGGCAGCCGCCGGTGTGCTCGCGGGAGGGGTCCAGCCCCTCGGGCGGACGCGAGTAGTGCAGGTCGAAGCCGCTCCACCGGAACGCGAGGTAGAGGTAGGGGCGGGTCTGCCGGTAGGTGACCTCGAACCCGAGCGCCTGGAAGAACTCCAGGGTCTCGTCCGCCGACGCGCAGTGCAGCGTGGGCACGACCGTCTCGTTGGCCTGGACGCCCGGGTGCTGGTCGGAGGGCGTGTCCGGTGCGTCCGGTGCGGTCTGGTCGGCTTGTTCGGCCTGGTCGGGCATGGCGTCTCTCTTCGCTGGTGGGGTTCGTCCGGTGGTGAGCCTAGGCCTCCGCTCCCGGCTAGTCAAAGTTGACTAGTCTGACGCCGTCCGCGTCCAGGGCTTCCGCTCACCGCTTCCACTGCCTAACATGAAGCAAATTCATGTTAGGCAGGTCACACGTGCGCACGCCCCCCGCGCCCCAGCCCGCGCCCGAACCCCCGCCCCGCGACACCACCCCGGTCGCCGCGCTCGCCGAACCCCGACGGCCCGTGCGCGCCCTGTGGGTGGGCGGGCTCAGCCTGGCCAACCTCGGCATGTGGATGGCCTTCTTCGGCCCCCTCCAGGTCCTGCTGCCCGAGCAGATCGGCCTGGCCGCGCCCGAGGCCAAGGAGACGGCCCTGGCCTGGGTGACCGGGGTGGGCGCCGCCCTGGCCATGGTCGCCACGCCCCTGGCCGGAGCGCTCTCGGACCGCACCACCGGCCGTTTCGGACGCCGACGCCCCTGGGTGGTGGCGGGGGCCGTCCTCGGCGGGGCCGGACTCGTGGTCCTGGGCCGCCAGGACACCGTCGTCGGTGTGATGGTCGGCTGGTCGCTCGTCCAGACCGCGCTGTCCTGCCTGAACGCGACCCTGCTCGCCGCCGTCCCCGACCACGTGCCGGTCCGCCAGCGCGGCGCGGTCTCCGGATGGATCGGCATCCCCCAGTCGGCGGGTGTGGTGGCCGCCGTCCTGCTGGTCACGGTCGTGACCACCGGGATCGCGCCGGGGTACACGCTGATCGGCGTCCTGACCGCGGCGTGCGCGCTGCCCTTCGCCCTGTCGTCGCCCGACCCGCCGCTGCCGCGCGAGGCCCGGCCGCCGTGGCGCGAGTTCACCCGCGGGCTGTGGGTGTCGCCGCGCCGCCACCCCGACTTCGGGTGGGCCTGGCTGACCCGGTTCCTCATGCAGACCGGCAACGCCATGTTCGTGCTGTACCTGCTGTACTTCCTGCGCGACGGCGTGGGCTACGAGGAACTGTTCCCGGGTTCGTCGGCCGCCGACGGGCTGCTGGTGCTGATCCTGGTCTACACGGCGGCGGTCGTGGCGACCACCGTGGTGGCGGGGGTCGTCTCGGACCGGCTCGGCCGCCGCCGCGCCCTGGTGTGCCTGTCCGGGGTGGTCATGGCCGTGCCCGCGTTCCTGCTGGCCCTCGCCCCCACCTGGCCGATGAGTCTGGTGTGCGCCGTGGTGCTGGGGATGGGCTTCGGTGTCTACCTGTCGGTGGACAACGCCCTGGTCACCGAGGTGCTCCCGAGCGCGCTGGGCCGGGCCAAGGACCTGGGGATCGTCAACATCGCCAGTGCCGGGCCACAGGTGATCGCGCCGGCGCTGGCCGGACCGATCGTGGTGTACCTGGGCGGCTACCCGGTGCTCTACACCGCCTGCGGCGTGGTCACCCTGCTGGGGGCCGTGCTGGTCTGGAAGATCCGCGGGGTCGCGTGATCCCGCACGACAACGGGGCTCGCGTGGCCCCGCACGACACGAAGGAGTCGACCGTGCCGTCACCGTTCCTGTGGGGCGTGGCCTCGTCCGCGTTCCAGGTCGAGGGGGCCCTGGCCGAGGACGGACGGGGCCCGTCCGTGTGGGACGTCTTCAGTGCGCGGCCCGGCGCCGTCCGCGACGACCACAGTCCCGCCACGGCCTGCGACCACTACCACCGCTGGGCCGAGGACGTGGACCTGCTCGACCGGCTGGGCGTGCACGCCTACCGGTTCTCGGTCTCGTGGCCGCGGGTGGTGCCGCGGGGTCGCGGCGCGGTCAACAAGGCGGGTCTGGACTTCTACGACCGCCTGGTGGACGCCCTGGTCGCACGCGGGATCGAGCCGGTGCCGACGCTCTTCCACTGGGACCTGCCGCAGGCGCTGGAGGAGGCGGGCGGCTGGTCCTCGCGCGAGACCGCCGCGGCCTTCGCCGACTACGCCGCCGCGGTCGCCGACCGCCTGGGCGACCGGGTGCGCCGGTGGATCACGCTGAACGAGCCGGTCGTGCACACGGCCTACGGGCACGCGTTCGGCGTCCACGCGCCCGGCCGGACGCTGGAGGTGCCGGACGTGCTGATGGTGGCCCACCACCAGTTGCTCGCGCACGGGCTGGCCGCCGGGGAGCTGCGCTCGCGCGGGCTGGAGGTGCTGCTCACGAACAACTACTCCCCCGTGAGCCCCGCCACCGGGACCGAGGCCGACGCGGCGGCGGCACGCGCCTACGACGCCCTGCACAACCGGCTGTTCACCGACCCGGTGCTCACCGGCGCCTACCCGGACCTGAGCGCGTTCGGCGCGGACGGGGTCGACGCCGTGCGCGAGGGCGACCTGGCGACCATCGCGGGCAGTGTGGACGGACTCGGCGTCAACTACTACAACCCGACGCGGATCGCCGCTCCCCCGCAGGGATCGGCACTACCGTTCGACTTCGCCGAGATCACCCAGGTGCCCACGACGGCGTTCGGGTGGCCGGTGGTGCCCGAGGGCCTCGAACGCCTGCTGCTCCTGCTCGGTGAGCGCTACGGGGAGGCGCTGGTGCCGATGTACGTGACCGAGAACGGCTGCTCCCAGGAGGACGCCGTCGCGCCGGACGGCCGCGTGGCCGACCCGGAGCGGATCGCCTACCTGGCCGGGCACGTGCGGGCCGTCGACCGGGCGCGTGAGCGCGGAGCGGACGTGCGCGGGTACTTCGTGTGGACGCTCACCGACAACTTCGAGTGGGCGGAGGGCTACCACCAGCGCTTCGGCCTGGTCCACGTGGACCACGCGACCCAGCGGCGCCGCCCCAAGGACTCCTTCGAGTGGTACCGGTCGCTGATCGCCGACCGCACGGCTTCCTCGGAGGAGGCCGCACCCAAGTGACGGGCCCCGCGGCGAACGGCGCCGCGGTCCTCCCGGGCCCGGTCCGGCACGGTCGCGGGGGTCGCCTCCCTCCCCGGGCGGGGCTCCGGCGGCCCTCGCGGGCGTCAGCGTCCCGCGAGGGCCGCGGCCTCGCGCACCGCCGGATGCGGGTCCTCGCGGCGCAGCCGCCGCAAACGGTCCGTGTAGCGGGCGCGTTGCGCGGGGGTCGTGGGGGCGTCCGCCAGGACGTGGACCGCGTGGCGCCGGACCACGGGCAGCGTCGACCCCAGTCCGGCCAGTGCGGTCTCGACCTCCTCAGGGCCGATCGCGCAGAATCCGCTGCCCGGGGAGAGGCGGCGCAGGACCGCGTCGTGCCACTCGGGCCGGTCCGCCAGCGCCTGTTCCAAGGGCTCGTAGTCGAGTCCGCCGTGCGCCCCGTGGTCGCGGAAGGAGGTGTAGGGGGCGGTGAGCCCTCGGACCGCGACCCCCTCCGGGAGCCGGTCCAGCCGCGCGGCCACCAGGTCCATCCGGTCGAGCCGGGCGAGCGCCGCCGCGGCCCAGGCGCGGTCCGGTTCCGGCAGGCTGGTGTCCGTCATGACGGGTTCCAGGGCGGCGATCACGGCCTGCGGCGCCCCCGGGGTGGCCGCCGGAGCGATCTCGGCGAGGAGCTTGGCCCACCGCCACTTCTCCCGCGCGCCCGGCAGGTGGTCGAGAACGGCGGCGAGGGTCGTCGGGCCGCTGAGCGCACGCAGGACGTCGGTCGCCCTCTCCGCGCTCAACGGGCCCGGCACGGGCGACTCGACGATCGCGATCAGCTCGTGTGCCCGCCGCTCCGGCGCGATCGCGCCGAGGCGCTCGGCCTCGCGCTCCTCGGCGGCCAGTTCCGGGAAGTGCCTGACGACCTCGTCAGGTGTCAGCGACAGCGGCACGAGTTCCCACGCCTCGTCCATGGCGACGACGACGAAGTTCGGGTCCACGACGCCCTCGGTGACCAGCCGGTGGCGGGCCGAGCGGCAGACCGCGACGACGGTGCGCAGGTAGCGGTCATGGACCTCGTCCCAGCGCCGCCCACCGTCCGCGGTCGCGTGCGCCGCCAACCGCCGGGCCCACTCGTCCTCGGCCTCGCCCGGGTCGACCTGCCACGGCCAGTCGGCGGGGCTCCACCGAAGCCAATCCGCGCCGGACGTGCCGGTGCCCGTCTCGCACTTGGTCTCGGCGAGCCACTCCTCGCTGGCGACGGAGACCAGTGTCCAGGAGATCGTGCCGCCCTCCTCGGCGTAGAACATGTGCACGGCCGCTCCGTAGAGCCGGTCACGCGGGTGCTCCTCGCGCACGCGTCGGACCAGACCGACGATCTGATGGCCGAGCACTTCTTCGAGGCCAACCCAGTCGAATTCCATGCGGCGGACATTATCCACAGCCTCCGACGAAGGGTTCGGGCCCCCTACGGCGGCTACTCCCCCGGCACGGTGTCCAGGGGGCCGCTGTCGGCGCGGTCGGGGGCGTCCTCGCCGCGCCGGCGCGCCGGCTCCCACCACCACCAGTGCGACTCCGGCACCCACGCGGGTACCTCCTCGCCGCTGACCGGGCTCGCCTCGGCCGCGACCTCGACCAGGGCGTCGTCGATCCGCGGCAGGGCCGCCAGGTCGCCCGGACGCAGGAAGGTCTCCCAGGGAACGAACTCCTCGCCCAGGATCTGCAGCATCGACCGCCGCCAGCAGGCGGGCCGGTAGCCCTCGTGCCGACCGTTCTCGGCCGCGGTCTGGGTGCGCACCACGTACAGGCCGAGCCGGTCGGGGTTGTTGCCCGACACCAGGAGCCGGGCGAGCGCGGCGCCGAGGTTCTGTCCGGCGGGCGACCGGCGCTCGGCGCTCGTGGTCGCCCGGTACAGCTCGAAGAGCGCCGCGAACGCGTTGTCCATCAGCGCGTCGCGGTCCCTGCGGCGGGTGGCGCTCTCCTCGAACGCCTCCGTCACGCTCCTGGCCAGGCCGGACAGGTCCCTGCCCGCATCCGCACTCACCGACACACCGTCCTCGTCCGCACCACTGGTCATGGAGGCCCTCCACCGCGCGGGTTTTGCCCCACCTTTGCGATCATAATCAACCGATCGAGCGCGACGACGCGTGGTGGCCGGTCGCCTCGTGCCGGTGCGACCGAAGCGGGCCGAGCCGGGCCGCCCGGCCGTCCGCGCTTCGTCTAGCCCGTGTCCGGCGGCGCGTCCGTCGCGCCGGGAGGACGGGCCAGCACGCTGTCCAGGGTCAGGGCCCACTGGCGCACGATGCGCGCCCGCCGCGGGCCGTCGTCGGTGAGCAGGTTGGCCAGTCCGAGGCCGCGGGCGAGGTCCAGGGTGGCCTGCACCGTCTCGCGCACGCCGGGCACCGACTCGTCGGCGCCGAGCAGGTCCACCGCGGCCCGGTGCACCTCCCGCCCCATCCGTTCCTCCAGCGGCGTGATCCGTTCGCGCAGGACCGGATCGCTGGCGGCGGCCGCCCACAGCTGGAGGGCGGCGCGGAAGTCCACACCGCTGAAGGCGTCCACGACCATGCGCACCACGGCCTCGGTGCGCCCGGCGCCCTCGGGGACGGCGGCCACCCCGCGCCTGAGCTCCTCGCCGCGCCGGTCCAGCATGTGCCGCAGGGCGGCCAGCGACAGGTCCTCGCGGGTGGGGAAGTGGTGCTGGGCGGCGCCCCGGGAGACTCCGGCTTCCTCGGCCACCGCGCCCACGGTGGCTCCGGCCGCTCCGCGCTCGGCGAGCACGCGCACGGCCGCGTCCAGCAGCCGGGCGCGAGTCGCCCTGCTGCGTTCCTGCTGTGGTTCGCGCCCGGCGTCCACGTCGGCGCCCCTCCCGTCCTCGGCTCAGTACGACTTGGGCAGGCCGAGGGACTGCTGGGCCACGTAGTTGAGCACCATCTCCCGGCTGACCGGGGCGATGCGCGCCAGGCGCGCGGCGGCGATCGCCGCGCCGAGCCCGTACTCGCTGGCGAGGCCGTTTCCCCCGAGGGTCTGGACGGCCTGGTCGACCGCGTGCACGCACGCCTCGGCCGCCGCGTACTTGGCCATGTTGGCCGCCTCGCCCGCCCCCGCGTCGTCGCCGGCATCGTAGCGGAGGGCCGCGTGCTGGGTCATCAGGCGGGCCTGCTCCAGCTCGATCTTCACCTGGGCGAGGGGGTGGGCGAGCCCCTGGTGCGCGCCGATGGGCGTGTCGCGCCACACCTTGCGGTCCTTGGCGTAGGCGACCGCCCGTTCCAGGGCGTGGCGGGCCGAGCCGGTGGCCAGGGAGGCGGCCATGATGCGTTCGGGGTTGAGTCCGGCGAAGAGCTGGAGCAGTCCCGCGTCGGGGTCGCCGACCAGGGCGTCGTCGGGCAGGCGGACGTCGTCCAGGAACAGCTGGAACTGGTGGTCGGGGCTGACCAGGTCCATCTCGATGGGGCGGGCCTCGAAGCCGGGGGTGTCGGTGGGTACGGTGAACAGCGCGGCGCTGAGCCGGCCCGTGGACTCGTCCTGCACCCGGCCCACGACCAGGACGGCGTCGGCGACGTCGACACCGGAGATGAAGGTCTTGCGTCCGTCGAGCACCCAGCCGCCGCCGTCCCGACGGGCGGTGGTGGTGATGTTGTGGGCGTTGGATCCGGCGTCGGGCTCGGTGATGGCGAAGGCCATGATGGTCTCGCCCGTGGCCAGGCCGGGGAGCCACCGGCGGCGCTGGGCGTCGGTGCCGAACCGGGACAGCACGGTGCCGCAGATGGCGGGTGAGACGACCATCATCAGGGTGGGGCACCCGGCGGCGCTGAGCTCCTCCAGCACGGCGGCCAGGTCGCCGATGCCGCCGCCCCCTCCGCCGTACTCCTCGGGAATGTTGACGCCCAGGTAGCCCAGGCCGCCGGCCGCCCGCCACAGGTCGGTGAGGTAGGCGCCCTCCCTGGCCCTGGCTCTGTAGTAGTCGGAGCCGTACTCGGCGGCCAGTGCGGCGACCGCCGAGCGCAGTTGGACGCGTTCCGTCGGCTCGTTGAAGGTCATGGCAGCGGTCACGGGTTCGGCCCTTCGTGGTCGAGGACGTCGTGGTCGAGGACGGCGAGGAGCGCTCCGGCGGGCACCCTCTGGCCGGGCGCGACCGGGAGGTCCCGGACGGCGCCGGCCGCGGGCGCGGTGACGCGGTGCTCCATCTTCATGGCCTCCAGGCGCAGGAGGGTCTGGCCCTCGCGGACCTTCTCGCCCACGGACACGTCCACGGCCGTCACGGTGCCGGGCATGGGCGCGGGCAGGGCGCCGGGGGCGACGGCGGGCTCGGGGGCCGGGAGCGGGTCGACGGGGGTGAGGGCGACCGAGCCCAGGGGCGAGTCGACGAACACCTCGCCGCCGGCGCGGTGGACGGTGAAGGTGTGGCGCAGACCGTCGGCCTCCAGGACCACGTGGTCGGTGGCGGCGGCGAGCACGCGCACGCCGGGAGGGTCGGGGACGTAGGCCCCGCGCACGCTGCGGTAGGAGGCGGTCGTCACCGGTCCACTGGTCACGCGGGTCACTTCCGAGTCGGTCCCACCGTTCCCACCGGGTGCTCCCGAGCCGTCGGTCCCGCCTGGCACCCGCCCATCGCCGGTCCCGGTGACGGTGTACCGGCGCGTGTGCGGCTGGGACGGCAGGTTGCGCCAGCCGGCGGGCACGCCCGCGGGGACGGTGGCGCCGGTGCGGGTCGCCTCGGCCTCGGCGAGGGTGGCCGCGAGCGCGGCCAGGCCGCGGGTCGCCGGGTCGGCCAGCGGCTGGGCCAGGGCGGTGAGCCGGTCCCCGGTCAGGTGGCCGATGTGCAGCCGCGCGGGTGCGGTGTGGGCGTCGGCGAACGCGGGGTGCCGCAGGGCCCGCACGAGCAGATCGCGGTTGGTGCCCACGCCGTGGACGCGGGCGTCGGCGAGCGCGCCGACGAGGCGGCGCACGGCGTCGCGGCGGTCGTGGCCGAACGCCACGACCTTGGCGAGCAGCGGGTCGAAGTCGGTACCGACGGTGTCGCCGGGTTCGACGCCGCTGTCCAGGCGCACTCCAGGCACTGTGAGCGGGGCGCGGCGGACGGTGGCGGCCGGCACCTCGAAGGTGTGCAGGGTGCCCGTGCGCGGACGCCAGTCGTCGAGCGGGTCCTCCGCGTACAGGCGCGCCTCGACGGCGTGTCCGCGCGGGGCGGGCGGTCCGCCCGGGGGCAGGGGCTCGCCCTCGGCGATCCGGATCTGCCACTCGACCAGGTCGAGGCCGGTGACGCACTCGGTGACGGGGTGCTCGACCTGCAGGCGGGTGTTCATCTCCAGGAAGACGGGTTCGCCCAGGGGGTCGGCGCCCTCGCCGACGGGCACGAGGAACTCGGCGGTTCCGGCTCCCGTGTAGCCGATGGCGCGGGCCAGGCGGCGGGCGGCCTCGTGCAGGCGTGTGCGCAGGGTGTCGGGCAGGCCCGGGGCGGGGGTCTCCTCGATCACCTTCTGGTGGCGGCGCTGCACGGAGCAGTCGCGCTCGCCCAGCGCCCAGACCGTGCCGTGGGTGTCGGCCAGGACCTGGACCTCGACGTGGCGGCCGCGTTCGACGTAGGGCTCGCAGAACACGGCGGGGTCGCCGAAGGCCGACGCCGCCTCGGCGCGGGCCGCGGCGGCCTCGGCGGGCAGGTCGGCGAGGTCGCGGACCACGCGCATGCCGCGGCCGCCGCCTCCCGAGACCGCCTTGACCAGGACCGGCAGGTGCTCGGGGCGGACGTCCTCGGGGTCCAGGGCGGCGGCGACGGGCACCCCGGCCTCGCGGGCGACGTCCTTGGCGCGGGTCTTGGCGCCCATCCGCTCGATGGCGTCGGCCGCGGGCCCCACCCAGGTGAGTCCGGCCGCCGTGACGGCGCGGGCGAGGGCGGGGCTCTCGGACAGGAACCCGTACCCGGGGTGCACGGCGTCGGCTCCGGCGGTGCGGGCCGCCGCGACGAGGGCGTCGGGGTCCAGGTAGGCGGCGACCGGGCCTCTGCCCGCGGGGACGGGCAGGCGGACCGCGGTGTCGGCCTCGGCCACGTGCGCGGCGGCGGCCTCCTCGGGGGTGTCGGCGTACACGGCGACGGTGGCGATGCCCAGGGTCCGGCACGTGCTCAGGATCCGGCGGGCGATCTCACCGCGGTTGGCGACGAGCAGTCGGGTGACGGGGGCGGGGGGTGCGGAGTCGGTGGCGGGCACGGGCCCGGGTAGGTCGTTCACTCTGGCCTCACATGCGGAAGACGCCGAAGCGGTCGGTACCGGTCACGGGTGCGTTGTGGGCGAAGGACAGGCACAGGCCCAGGACGGTGCGGGTGTCGCGGGGGTCGATGACGCCGTCGTCGTAGACCCGGCCGGACAGGAACAGGGGCAGCGACTCGGCCTCGATCTGCCGTTCGACCATCTCGCGCAGGGCCACGTCCTGGTCCTCGTCGAAGGGCTCGCCGCGGCGGGCCGCGGACTGGCGGGCGACGATCGACAGGACCTCGGCGAGCTGGCGCGGGCCCATGACGGCCGAGCGGGCGCTGGGCCAGGCGAACAGGAAGCGGGGGTCGTAGGCCCGCCCGCACATGCCGTAGTGCCCGGCACCGTAGGAGGCGCCGATCAGCACGGAGAAGTGCGGGACGGTGCTGTTGGAGACGGCGTTGATCATCATCGCGCCGTGCTTGATGATGCCGCCCTGCTCGTACTCGCGGCCGACCATGTAGCCGGTGGTGTTGTGCAGGAAGACCAGCGGAGTGTCGGCGCGGTTGGCGAGCTGGATGAACTGGGCGGCCTTGTGCGCCTCGGCGCTGAACAGCACGCCGTGGTCGTTGGCCAGGATGCCCACGGGGTAGCCGTGCAGGTCGGCCCAGCCGGTGACGAGTCCGCGGCCGTAGGAGGGCTTGAACTCGTCGAAGGCCGAGCCGTCGACGATCCGCGCGATGACCTCGCGCGGGTCGACGGGCACCCGCAGGTCGGGCGGCATCACGCCGAGCAGTTCCTCGGCGGGGTGGAGGGGTTCCGGCGCGGACCCGGCGGGGCGCCGGGAGGCCGCGGGTCTTCGGTGGTTCAGGCGGGCGACGATCCGGCGGCCGATGCGCAGGGCGTCGTGCTCGTCCTCGGCCAGGTGGTCGGCGAGCCCGGAGACCTCGGCGTGCATGCGCGCCCCGCCCAGGGACTCGTCGTCGCTGTCCTCGCCGGTGGCCGCCCGGACCAGCGGCGGTCCGCCCAGGAACACCTTGGAGCGGTCCCGCACCATGACCACGTGGTCGCTCATACCGGGGATGTAGGCGCCCCCGGCGGTGGAGTTGCCGAAGACCAGGGCGATGGTGGGCACCCCGGCGGCGGAGAGCCGGGTCAGGTCGCGGAAGGTGCGTCCGCCGGGGACGAAGATCTCCTTCTGCGTGGGCAGGTCGGCGCCGCCGGACTCCACGAGGCTGATCAGCGGCATGCGGTTGGCCTCGGCGATCTCGGCCGCCCGGGCCGACTTGCGCAGGGTCCACGGGTTGCTGGAGCCGCCGCGCACGGTGGGGTCGTTGGCGACGACGACGCACTCGACACCGGAGACGACGCCGACGCCCGTGACGACGCTCGCGCCGACGTGGAAGTCGGAGCCCCAGGCGGCCAGCGGGGACAGTTCGAGGAAGGGGCTGCCCGTGTCCAGGAGCAGTTCGATCCGTTCACGGGCGAGGAGTCCGCCGCGGGCGCGGTGGCGTTCGACGTAGCGCTCTCCCCCGCCGGCCAGGGCCTTGGCGTGCTCGGCGTCGATCTCCGCGAGCTGGGTGAGCATGGACTCCCGGGCCTCGGCGTAGTCGGACGAGGAGGTGTCCAGGCGAGTGGAAATCACTGGAGCCATCGGCTCTCCGTTGAGGGTGGTAGCCCCACCGTTCCGCGAAGCGGACTCCGGGGCGATGACGGGAGACGGGTGGGCTGGAGCCATCGGCTCTCCGTTGAGGGTGGTAGCCCCTCTGCGGGGGGTGGGGGCGGTCACGGCCGTCGCACCTCGCGTCCGGGCGGCGGTGGCGGCGGCAGCAGGTCCTCGGGAACCAGCACCCGCCGTGCGCGCAGCCACTCCCCCAGTCCCTTGGCCTGGGGGTCCGGGCCCTCGCGGCGCGCGCTTCCGGGAGCCAGCAGCCCCTCGATCCAGAAGTTGGCGGCGTGCAGGTTCGGCAGCAGGTGGCGGGTGATCTTGAGGTCGGCGGTCTCGGGCAGGAGTTCGCGCAGCAGGTCCGCGGTCAGCGTGTGGGCCAGCCAGGGCCAGGCCCGGGCGTCCCGCGCCCACACGCCCAGATTGGCGTCGGCGCCCTTGTCGCCGCTGCGGGCGCCCAGCACCGCGCCCAGGGGCGCCTCGCGCAGGGGCGCGGCGGCGGCCGGGGGCGGCGGCAGCGGCGGTTCGGGGACATCCGTGACGACCTGGGTGCGCACCGGGTGCGGCACGGTCGTCTGGTCCCCGTCGGGCAGCACCACGGTGTGCTCGACCTCGTCGGCGGGGACCAGCGCGTGGGTGACGGCGACCCCGTCGGGGCGCGCCTCGCGCGGCGGTGCCGTGAGGTGGAGGCCCGCGTAGCTCGCCAACGCCAGTTCGACCGCCGCGGCACCGAAGGAGCGGCCGACCGTGGCGGGGTCGTGATCGCGGGCGACCACGCGCAGTCGGGCTGTCGCCGCGTCCTGGGTGGCGCCGTGCGGGTCCTCGGCGGGCACGAACTCGAAGCTCAGGTCGCCCGGGCGGCGGTGGTCCAGGGCCGCGCGCAGCTGGGTCTCGGCGAGGTCGGCCTTGGCGCGGGCGTCCAGGCCGGTGATGAGGAACTCGACCTCGTTGCGGAAGCCCGTGAGGCCGGTCAGCCCCACCTTGAGGTCGGGCGGGGGCGCCTCGCCGCGTGTACCGCTGAGCCGGACCCGGTCGGGCCCCTCCTGGGTGAGGCGGACGGTGTCCAGTCGCGCGGTGACGTCGGGGCCGGGGTAGCGGGGGCCGGCCACCTCGTAGACGAGCTGGGCCGTGACGGTCCCGGTGGTGACCGCGCCCCCGGTGCCGGGGTGCTTGGTGATGACGGAGGTGCCGTCGGCGTGGATCTCGGCGAGGGGGAAGCCCGGGTGGTCGAGGCGGTGTCCGGCGCGCAGCAGGTCGTCGGCCAGGGCGTAGTTGCCGCCGGTGGCCTGGGCGCCGCACTCGATCACGTGTCCGGCGACCGTGGCCCCGGCGAGGGCGTCCAGGTCGGCCCCCGTCCAGCCGAAGTGGGAGATGGCGGGCCCCACGGCCAGGGAGGCGTCCGTGACGCGCCCGGTCACCACGATGTCGGCGCCCGCATCGAGGCAGGCCGCGATGCCGAAGGCCCCGAGGTAGGCGTTGGCGGTCAGGGGCGATCCCAGGTGCAGCTCCTCGGCGCGGTGCAGGAGGTCGTCGCCCGTGACGCAGGCGATGCGGGGGTCGAAGCCGAGGCTCTCCGCGAGTTCGGTGAGGCGTTCCGCGAGCCCTCGGGGGTTGAGGCCGCCCGCGTTGGTCACCACTCTGATGCGGCGCTCCATGACGAGCGCGAGGCACTCGCGCATCTGGCGCAGGAACGTCCGGGCGTAGCCGCGGGAGGGGTCGGCGAGCTGGTCGCGGCCGAGGATGGCCATCGTCAGTTCGGCCAGGTAGTCGCCGGTGACGACATCGACCGGTCCGCCCTGGAGCATCTCGCGGACGGCGGCGAGGCGGTCTCCGTAGAAGCCGGAGGCGTTCCCGACCCGCAGCGGGGGCGCTGGTGTCGCAGTCATGGAGATGAGAGTGACACCGGACACACCAAAAAACAAGCATCGGTGATTGTTTTGACCGGAGTGATCACGGTATGGCCGAATGTGGCCACAGAGAGTGGGTTGCCTGCCTCGGACGCGGGGAGAGCGGCACGATAGTTTGGCGCCGTGAGTACCTCCAAGGAAGACACCAGCACCCCCGGTGAGGCCCCCTCCTCCTCCGCTGCCCCCGGCGAGGCCTCCACCTCCGCCTCCCCCACATCCCCCACATCCCCCGACACGTCCGACGCGCGCGGGGCCTTCGTCTCCGGCGCGCCGCTCTCCCCCGTTCCCGCCCTGGGCGGGGTGTTCTCGGCGGAGAGCTTCAGCGGGCTGGGGCTGCTCCTGCTGGGGCCCGTCGTCGTGAACTCGCGCCTGTTCACGCTGTTCGCCTGGTTCGGGCTGACCGACGCCGGAACGGCCACGGCGGAGGAGGTCGCGCTCTTCAACGCCGAGATCACCGTGGCGGGCGGCCTGAGCGCCCTGGCCGTGCTGGTCGGCGCGCTCTCGTTGTTCCTGGGCAACGCCCGGACCCGGGCCTGGGCCCGGTGGGGCGCCTCGGCCACGGTGCTGGCGGGGACGGTGTTCGTCATCCTCGCCGTCGTGACCCTGGTGAGCGTTCCCGACGCCGGTTAGCGTCCCGCCGAGGGACCTGCCGGGCGGTGGACGAGCACGTCACCCGACCGAAGAGCGACCGCTCTACGATGACCAGGCGATTCTTAGGCGCGGTTTACCACAAGTCGTGGGTACGTTGGCGGCGTGAGCACCTCACCAGAAAACAACAGTCCCACTGACAACACTCCGCAGCCCGACGAGGACGCGGCGGCCACCGACGGCTCGGCCGCCCCGGCCGAGCCCACCACCACGGGGGAGCCGACCGCCTCGGAGGAGGTGGCCGCGGAGGAGGCGGACGCGACCGGGGAGGCCGCGACCGGGACGGAGGAACCCGCCACCGCGACCATGGTCGAGCCCCGCCCCGGCGGCGCGCTCTCCGCTGAGACCTTCAGCCTGGTCGCCCTCTTCATGCTCATCCTGACGATGCTCTCCGGCCGACTGGTCGAGCTCTTCGCCACCGTGAGCTCCATCGGCGACCAGCAGGTCGCCGCCGCGCAGGTGGCCCAGCTCAACACGCAGATCACCACCAGCGGCGCGATGGCCGCCATCACGGTCCTCTTCGCCGTGCTCGCGCTCGTGCTGTCCGGCGCGGGAACCCGCACCTGGGCCCGCTGGACCGCCACGGCGACGCTGATCACGGGCCTGCTGTTCGTCGCCGTCGCGGTCGCGACCTACGTCATGGTCCCGGTCGGCGTGGAGCAGCCCCCGATGATGCCGATGGGCTGACACCGACGCCACGGGCCCGGCTCGCCCGAGCCGGGCCCGTCGGGTCCCCGCGACACCCGGGCAGGGCCGCGCGTCCGTTCCACGGAGTGTCCCACCTGCTACAACCGGAACGGTGTACACGGTGCGACGGCACCGGAACCGGCTCCGAGAGGGACACCCATGGCAACGAGGACGCCCGCATCCCTTCGTGTGAACCGAGCCTCCTGGCTGCACAGGATCCAGCAGGCGGCGCGCCATCCCGAGCGCGTCCTGCCGTACGTCCGGCGCGGCGCGCGCGACCTGCGCCTGCGCCTCCTGCACCGCGACCACGTCGCCTACTACCGGGCGGTGATGGCCGCCGACACCGCGCGCGACCCGAAGGCGGCCGTGGGCAGCCGGAACGAGGAGCGGTGGCTCGCGCTCGGCAAGATGCAGTTCGACTACCTGGTCGAGCACGGGCTGCGGCCGGAGCACCGGTTCCTGGAGATCGGCTGCGGAAACCTGCGGGCGGGCTGGCGCGTCATCTCCCACCTCGACCCCCACCGCTACTACGGGATCGACATCTCGCCCGACATCGTGATCGAGGCCAAGAAGGAGCTGGTCGCGCGGGGGCTCCAGGACAAGCTGCCCCACCTGACCGTCACCGGTGACCTCACCTTCGACTTCCTGCCCGACCACCACTTCGACGTGGTCCACGCGCACAGCGTCTTCTCCCACTCGCCCATCGAGGTGATCGACGAGTGCCTGGCCCACGTCGGCCGCGTCCTGGCCCCCGGCGGCTTCTTCGACTTCACCTTCAACCGCACCCAGGGCACCGAGCACCACGTCCTGCGGGAGGACTTCTACTACCGGACGAGCACGCTCCTGTCCCTCGCCGAGCGGCACGGGCTCACCGCCCGGTTCATGCAGGACTGGGAGGAACGGCCGCACCGCCAGTCGAAGATCCGGGTCACCGCACCCGCCTGAGGCCGCCACCGCGCAGTGCGACCAGGGCCAGGACCCCGGCGGCGGACGCCATGACCGCGCCCAGCACCCACCATCCGGGCGCCCCCGCGGTGAGCACCAGCGGCAGGGCGAGCGCCGAGCCCAGGATGCGGGCGACGGACCCGGCCATGCCGAACACCGCCTGGTACTGGGCCTGCAGGTCATCCGGGGCCCGGCGCAGGGCCAGGTGCCAGGCGGACGGCCCCGCCGCCACCTCGTGGGGCACGGATTCGGTGACCTGCTCGCCCTGGTCTGCCGCTCGCTGGGGGAGCGGGGCGCACGGGTGGTCGCGGTGGAGGAGTACGGGCACGGGCGGCATCGGCGGATCATCCGCGCCCACGGGCTCCGCACGGCCGCGCTGCCGGTGGACGGGGACGGCGCGGACGTCTCCCGGTTGGAGGAGTGCGGCGCCGACGCGGTCCTGCTCACCCCGGCTCACCAGTTCCCCACCGGTGTACCCCTGTCCGCCGAACGTCGGGGGCGATTGGTGCGGTGGGCACGGCGCACGGGCGCGCTGATCGTGGAGGACGACTACGACGGCGAGTTCCGGTTCGACCGACGAGCGATCGGCGCACTCCAGGCCTTGGCTCCCGACCACGTGCTCTACGCGGGGACCGCCAGCAAGGCGCTCGCGCCCGGGATCGGGCTGGCGTGGGCGGTGGCGCCACCGTCGCTGCTGCCCGAACTGATGGAGGCCCGGGGGACGGCGGGCGGCGGCCAGGACGCGGTCAACCAGCTCGCACTCGCGGAGTTCGTCCGCGGCCACGACTACGACCGCCATGTGCGGCGCCTGCGCCACCTGTACCGGTCGCGCAGGGAGGCCGTGGACGCCGCCGTCACCGACCGCCTTCCGGACTGCCGGGTCACCGGCCTGCGCGCGGGGCTGCACTGCCTGGTCGAACTACCGGACGGTGTGCGGGAGGACGTGGTCGAGGCCGAGTCCGCCCGGCGCGGGCTCGCTCTGGAGGGGCTCGGACGGTTCGCCGAGGGCTCGGCGGGGGCGCGACGCCCGGGCGTGGTCGTCGGTTACGGAGCCCCGCGCGCCCACCGGTTCCCGGAGGCGCTGGCGGTGGCGGCCGCCTCCATCCGTGCCGCCCGCGCCGGGCGGTGACGGTCCCCCGGGTCGGGTGCCGGCGGGGCGGGCCGTTCCCCGGGCGGCGGCCGCCCTCGGTCACGCAGGGGCCGCGCCGGCCCGGGGTCAGGCGCGGCCCCGGCCGGGTCGCCCCGGAGTCAGGCGACGCGGTCGATGACCAGCGGGCGCTCCTCGAAGGCGACGTCGGCCCCGATGTCGAAGGCGCCCTCCAGGGCCTGGGCGGCGCGGTCGAAGCGCTCGGGCTCGTCGGCGTGCAGCGTGAACAGCGGTTCGCCCGCCGCCACCCCCTCACCGGGCTTGGCGTGCAGGGTGACCCCCGCGCCGAAGGACACCGCGTCCTCCTTGCGGGCCCGGCCGGCGCCCAGGCGCCAGGCGGCCAGCCCGACCTGGTAGGCGTCCAGGCGGGTGAGCGTGCCCGAGGCGGGGGCGAGCACCACCCGGCGCTCGGCCGCCACCGGCAGCGGCGCCGCGGGGTCGCCGCCCTGCGCCCGCACCAGCGCCTCCCACGAGGCCAGCGCGCTGCCGTCGCGCAGCGCCTCCGCCGGATCCTTCACGCCGTTCTCACCGGGGGTGAGACCCGCCGCGGCGAGCATCTCGCGCGCCAGCTCCACGGTCAGCTCCACGACGTCGGCCGGACCGCCGCCGGAGAGCACCTCCACGGCCTCGGCCACCTCCAGCGCGTTGCCCACCGCGCGCCCCAGCGGCGTGCCCATCTCGGTGAGCAGGGCGACCGTGCGCACCCCGTTGTCGTTGCCGATGTCCACCATCGTTCGGGCGAGTTCGCGGGCCGAGGCGGCGTCCTTCATGAACGCACCCGATCCCACCTTGACGTCGAGTACCAGCGACCCGGTGCCCTCGGCGAGCTTCTTGCTCATGATGGAGGCCGCGATCAGCGGGATCGACTCCACGGTGCCGGTGACGTCGCGCAGCGCGTAGAGCCTGCGGTCCGCCGGGGCCAGCCCCGGTCCGGCCGCGCAGATCACGCCGCCGGTGGTGTCCAGCACCCCGCGCATCTCCTGGGGCGAGAGCTCCGCCCGCCACCCGGGGATGGACTCCAGCTTGTCGAGCGTGCCGCCGGTGTGGCCGAGTCCGCGCCCCGACAGCTGCGGCACGGCCGCCCCGCAGGCGGCGACGGTCGGGGTGAGCGGCAGGGTGATCTTGTCGCCCACACCGCCGGTGGAGTGCTTGTCGGTGGTGGGCCGGTCCAGGTCGGAGAAGTCCAGCCGGTCGCCGGAGGCCAGCATCGCCAGGGTCCAGCGGCTGACCTCGGCCCGGTTCATCCCCCGCAGGTAGATCGCCATGGCCAGCGCCGACATCTGCTCCTCGGCGACCTCGCCGCGGGTGTAGGCGGCGATCACCCAGTCGATCTGCTCCGGGCTCAGCTCCGCCCCGTCGCGCTTGGCGCGGATGACCTCGATGGCGTCCATGTCAGTGCCCTTCGTGAACGAAAGAAGGGCGTCCCCCCGGCGGTACCGGGGGGACGCCCAGTGCGGATCAGGCGAGGTTGTGCGGTCCGAAGGCCTGCGGCAGGACCCGGTCCAGGGTCCAGACGCCCTCGGGCGTGTCGATCAGCAGGTCCGGACCGCCGTGCTCGAAGAGCAGCTGGCGGCAGCGCCCGCACGGCATCAGGGCCTCGCCGCGCCCGTCGACACAGGCGAACGCGGTCAGCCGGCCGCCGCCGGTCGCGTGCAACGCGCTGACCAGTCCGCACTCGGCGCACAGGCCCACCCCGTAGGAGGCGTTCTCCACGTTGCAGCCGGTGACGACCCGGCCGTCGTCGACCAGCGCCGCCGCCCCCACCGGGTACTGCGAGTAAGGGGCGTAGGCGTGTCCCATGGCCTCCCGGGCCGCCTCGCGCAGTGCGGCCCAGTCCACGGATCCGTGCGTCGGTGACGTGTCGGTCATGAGCGGCTCGCCCTCCACTGCTTGCCGATGGCCGCCGGCGGTCGCAGCCTCTGGGAGGCCAGCGACAGCACCAGCAGCGTGGTGATGTGCGGGCTGTAGGTCGCCAGCTCGCGCGGCAGCGAGTCGGTGGTGAAGTACCAGGCCAACAGCAGCACACCGGCCACCACACTGGCGACGGCGATCCCCTTGCGGTCCTTGCGGACCTGCCAGACCGCCACCACCAGCAGCACGGCCGCCAGGAGCAGCAGCAGCGCGTGGATGGCCTCGCCGCCGCCGCGCAGCTGCAGCGCGTCGGTGTAGCCGAACAGACCGGCGCCCATGGCGACGCCGCCGGGCCGCCAGTTGCCGAAGATCATCGCGGCCAGACCGATGAACCCGCGACCGCCCGTCTGCCCCTCCTGGTAGATGTTGGAGGCCACCAGCGCCAGGAACACACCGCCCATGCCCGCCAGACCGCCGGACACCACGACCGCGACGTACTTGAGGCTGTAGACCCGCACACCGAGGGATTCCGAGGCGTCGGGGTTCTCGCCCACCGAGCGCAGCCGCAGGCCGAACGCGGTCCGCCACAGCACGAGGTAGGTCAGCGGGATCATCAGCAGCGCCACGAGCGTCAGCGCCGACATGCGGGTGGTCAGGCCGACCACCACCGAGGCGAGGTCGCTGACCAGGAACCAGCCGCGGTCGGCGACCGGCCCCAGCGCCTCGCCCACGAACGGCAGGCCGAGCGTGGGGAAGCCCGGTGTGCTCGGCGACTGGGCCGCGCCCGCTCCGGGCACGTCCGAGTACAGCAGGATCGACATGTAGCGCATCGCGCCGAGCGCGAGGATGTTGATCGCCACACCGGAGACGATGTGGTCCACGGCGAACGTCACCGTGGCCACGGCGTGCAGCAGGCCGCCCGCCATGCCGCCCAGGACGCCGGCCAGCAGGCCGATCCAGGGGCTGTCGAAGGCCCAGGCGAAGTAGGCACCGAACCAGGTGCCCAGGATCATCATGCCCTCGAGGCCGATGTTGATCACGCCCGCGCGCTCGGCCCACAGGCCGCCCAGACCGGCCAGGCCGATGGGCACCGCGAAGGTGAGCGTGGTGTTGATCGTGCCCGCGTCGATGAGCATGTCCTGGCCGGTGATGACCCGCAGTCCCGCGAGGGACACGAACACCGCGCCCACCAGGGACAACAGGCGCCAACGGCCCAGCCCGGTGGAGCGGGCCGCCGGCCTGCGCACCGGTTCCATCACGTCGAGTTCCTGGCTCACTTCGCCTCACCGCCACCCGTGGTCTCGACGGTGCCGTCGAGTTGTCGACCGATCTGCTGCTGCTGGTAGCGCCGGCCCCAACGGTGCACGACCTCGTAGACGACCACGACGGTGAGCACGATGGTGGCCTGCGCGATGACCGCGATCTCCTGCGGGATGGCGTCGAAGGGCAGGATGCCCGCCGCCTGGTTCAGGAAGGACCAGAACAGGGCGGCGAAGACGATACCGACCGGGTGGTTGCGGCCCAGCAGCGCGATCGCGATGCCGATGAAGCCGATCCCGGTCGGGAAGTCCAGCGCGTAGTAGTGCGAGCTCCCGAGCAGCTGGGGCAGGCCCACCAGCCCGGCGACCATGCCCGAGAAGAGCATGGACAGGAACACCATCTTCTTGACGTTGACGCCGCTGGCCTCGGCGGCCGACTGCGACTGGCCGGTGGCCCGCAGCTCGAAACCGAAGCGCGTGCGGTTGAGCATCACCGAGTAGGCGACGCCGACCGCGGCGGCCAGGAACACCAGGCCGAAGATCTTGTGGTCCGAGCCGAGGAAGCCCGCGGGGATGCCGGGCACCCACGAGGACTCCTCCATCGGCGGGGTGCCGATGTTGTTGGTGCTGATCTGCACCGCGAGCCGGTCGGTGCTCAGCAGGTAGGCGGTGATGCCGGTGGCGATGGCGTTGAGCATGATCGTGGAGATCACCTCGGACACGCCCCGCGCCACCTTCAGGTACCCGGCGATCCCCGCCCAGGCGCCGCCCACCGCCACGGCCGTGACGATGACGACGATCTGGCTGATGACCGGCGGCATGATCAGGTAGCCGCCGACGGCCGCCGCGAGCAGCGCCGCGAGCCGGTACTGGCCGTCCACGCCGATGTTGAACAGCTTCATCTTGAAGCCGATCGCCACGGCCACGGCGGCCAGGTAGTACGTGGTGCTGTCGTTGATGATCTGCACCATGCTGTCGGGCCGTGTCCCGTACTCCAGCATGCGCGCGAAGGTGGCCGTCGGGGGGATCCCGCTGAAGAACAGGACCGCGGCGGTGACGGCCGTGGCGATCACACCGGCGACCATGACCGCGGCGAAGGACAGGGCCAGCATCGCGCCCAGCCGGTGGAACAGCACGAACGCCAGCGCCGAGCCGATGAGGCCGCCCAGGGCGGCCGCGACCGGCTCGATGAGCTGCAGGTCCAGCAGCCACGCGGACAGCAGGCCGCCGGCCACCGACAACGCCAGGGCGATCGGGACGACCAGGGTGTTGTGGAGGGCCGTGCCCTCCTCCCGGGTGCCGTCGGCTCCGCTCCGGAACTCCTCCGGCACCATGTTCCGGGTCAGGCCCACGAACGCGAAGGCCACGACGACGCCGATGATGAGCGCGGCCCACCAGAGCAGCCCCATGTCGACGACGAAGGTGACCGCCGTGCCCAGCACTGCGGCGATGGCCAGGGCGGCCGGGCCCGGAAGGCTCCGGGCGGGGCGGTTCGCGTCAGTCATGCTCCGCCCCCGTTCTCGTTTCGGTCGGCACCGTCTGCACCGTCAGCACCGCTGTCACCTTCTGTTGGACCGTCCTCCCCGTGCAGGCCGGCGCCGGTCATGGCGGAGCCCAGCTGTTCGGGGGTGACGGTGGTCGGGTCGGCCTGGGCGACCAGGCGGCCGCGCAGGATCACGTGGAGGGTGTCGGACATGCCGATCAGCTCGTCGAGGTCGGCCGAGACCAGCAGGACGGCCAGCCCGGCGGCCCGCGCCTCGCGCAGCTGCTCCCAGATCGCGGACTGGGCCCCCACGTCCACACCCCGCGTGGGGTGCGCGGCGACCAGGAAGCGCGGCGTGCCGCTCATCTCCCGGCCGATGATGAACTTCTGCTGGTTGCCGCCGGAGAGCGCGTCGGCGATCACGTCGATGTTGGGCGTGCGCACGTCGTACTCTTCGACGATCCGTTCGGAGTCGGCGCGCGCCCCCGCCTTGTTGATCCAGCGCCCGCGCACACTGGGCGCCTTGGTCTGGTGGCCCAGGATGCGGTTCTCCCACAGCGGGGACTCCAGCAGCACGCCGTGCCGGTGGCGGTCCTCGGGGATGTAGCCGACACCGGCCTCGCGCACCTTGAGCGTGGACCAGCCGGTGATGTCCTGGCCCTCCAGGGCGATGGAGCCGGAGGAGACGGGCCGCATGCCCATGATCGCCGCGATCAGCTCGGACTGGCCGTTGCCCTCGACGCCCGCGATGCCGACGATCTCGCCCCGGTGGATGTCGACGCTGACGCCGTCCACGACGGGCCGGCCGTCGGGGGCGGCGACGGTGACGCCGTCCAGGGACAGGACCACGTGGTCGGTCACCGTGGACTCGCGCAGCTCGGGGACGGGCAGCTCGCCGCCGACCATCAGCGTGGCCAGCTCGCGGGCGGTGGTGGCGCCGGGGTCGGCGGTGGCCACGGTGGTGCCCCGCCGGATGACGGTGATCTCGTCCGCGACGGACAGGACCTCGTCGAGCTTGTGCGAGATGAAGATGACGGTGAGGCCCTCGCGCTTGAGCTCGCGCAGGTTGTCGAAGAGCTCGTCGACCTCCTGCGGGACCAGCACCGCGGTGGGCTCGTCGAGGATGATCGTCTTGGCGCCGCGGTAGAGGACCTTGAGGATCTCCACGCGCTGGCGGTCGCCGACGCCCAGGTCCTCCATCAGACGGTCGGGGTCGACCCCGAGCCCGTACTGGTCGGACAGCTCCTGGATGCGGGCCCGTGCGCGGCGGCCGATGCCGTACTCGCGCTCGGCGCCCAGGACCACGTTCTCCAGCACGCTGAGGTTGTCGGCGAGCATGAAGTGCTGGTGCACCATGCCGATGCCGTGCCTGATGGCGTCGGAGGGCGAGTGGAAGCGCACCTCCTGGCCCCGGATGAGGATGCGTCCCTCGTCCGGGCGGTGCATGCCGTAGAGGGTCTTCATCAGGGTGGACTTGCCAGCCCCGTTCTCGCCGACGATGGCGTGCACGGTACCGGGAGCCACGGTGATGTCGATGTCGTGGTTGGCCACGACGCCGGGAAAACGCTTGGTGATCCCGTGCAGCTCAACGGCGGGAGGACCGGAGGTCTCCACGCCCGATGGCGTGCTGCTCATCTGTCTCCTTGTGGGAATCGCGGCGGGGCGGGGCCCGCTCCGGGCGCGCCCGCCGCCGGCGCGGAACGGCGACCGGGGCGGCACCGGCCGCGGGATCCCTCCCGTGTCCGGTGCCGCCCTCGGGTGTGTGCGACGGCCCCGCGCGGGGGTGTTGCCCCCTGGCGCGGGCCGCGCACGGTTCACGCTACGGCGTGGACGAGACCTCGATCTCGCCGTCGATGATCTGCTGCTTGAGCCCGTCCAGCTCCTCCTCGATCGGGCTGATCAGCTCCTCGTTGGACTTGGTGTAGTCCACGCCGCCGTCGGCCAGGTCGAAGCGCTGGATGCCCGACTGCGGGTCGCCCTCCACGACGGACTCGATCATCTCGAAGACGGCCACGTCCACCTGCTTGATGGCGGAGGTGAGGACGTAGGGCTTCTGGGACTCCTCGGCGTTCTCGTACTGGTCGCTGTCGACACCGACGAAGAGGAAGTCGTTCTCCTCGGCGGCCTGCAGGACACCGTTGCCGGAAGCGCCGGCCGCGTGGTAGATGACGTCGGCGCCGCGGTCGTACTGGGCCTGGGCGGCCTCGCGGCCCTGGGCCGGGTCGGAGAAGCCGCTGAAGTCCGGCGGCTGGCTCAGGTAGTCGATCTCGATGTTGATGTCGGAGTCGACGTGCTCCACGCCCTGGACGAACCCGGCCTCGAACTTCTGGATCAGCGGGGTCTCCACGCCGCCGATGAAGCCGACGTGGTCCTCCTCGGTGGACAGCGCCGCGGCGGCACCGGCCAGGAAGGAGGCCTGCTCCTCGGCGAAGACCAGGCTGGTGACGTTGTCGATGCCCTCGATCTCGGAGTCCACGATCGCGAAGTGGACGTCCGGGTAGTCGGCGGCCACGGACTCGACGGACTCGGCGTAGGCGAACCCGACGGCGATGACGACGTCGAAGCCCTCCTCGGCCATGGTGGCCAGGCGGTCGGCCTTGGCGGACTCGGCCTCGCCGTCGCTCGGCTCGAAGTCACGGGTCTCCACGCCCAGCTCCTCGGCCGCGCGCTCCAGACCGCGGTAGGCGGAGTCGTTGAACGAGCGGTCTCCACGACCGCCGACGTCGTAGGCCAGCCCCACGCGGACGTCGGAGGACTCCTCGCCCTCCGTCTCGGAGCCGCTCTCCCCGGCCGGGTTGTCGCATGCGGTGAGGGCCAGCACACTCGCTGCCGCGATCGCGGCGAACTTGGCTGCGTTCCTGCGCTTCACTTCGGTAACTCTCCCCTTCGCCCTCTCAGCGGCCCACATTCGCGCGGAACCGACCTGAGTTCTGCTGCCGGACAATATCCGCTGGCCGAAAGTACACCTAACCAACGGGCGGAGTTGTTATGAAGGCGAGAGCAGAGCGACACGGGTCCTTACTCGGAAGTTACCAAGAGCACACTCGGACGGGCCAACCCGGAATCGGGAGACCGTTTTCGACCTCCTGTTCCCCCTTCCTGGCAGCCACTACCACCCCGCGCGCCCGGCAGGTCACCGAACGTGCCGAGACGCACGTCACCGCGACCGGTCTAGACCGGCCTACCCAACCGGCGGAGCGTCTCCGGCGCCCCGCCCATGGGCCCGCTCCCCCAGGAACTCCACGACGGCCTCCTTGAAGGCCCGCGAGGAGACCGCGTTGGCGTGGTCCCTCCGCGGAACCTCCACGTACGTCCCGCCGCAGCGCGACGCCAGGCCCTCCGCGCCCGCGGCGAGGGTATCCCGGGCCCCGGAGACCAGGAGGACGGGCACGCCGACGGGGAGCGGATCGGCGCCGAAGGGGCGCGAGGCCTGACCCCGGGCGCAGGCGGCCAGGGCCGCGGGGTCGTTGCCCGGCAGCGCGGCGACCGTGCGGAAGACATGGTCGAAGGGGGTGTCGCCGGAGCCCGGATCGGACAGGTCGGTGCCGGCGAAGGCGTCGCCCGGGCCGAAGCCGCCCAGGACCAGGGAGCGCACCCGGCCGGGGTGCCGCAGGGCCAGCTCCCAGGCCAGGCGGGCGCCCATGGAGTAGCCCACCGCGTCCACCCGGGCCACATCCAGCTCGTCGAGCATCGCGACCAGGTCGGCGACGTAGTGTTCGGGCAGGTAGGAGCCGCTGTCGGCGGGCTTGTCGCTGGCGCCGTGGCCCCGCAGGTCGGGCCCCAGGACGCGGCGCCCGGCGTCCGCCAGGGCCTGGGTCCAGCCCGTGGCGCGCCAATTCATGTCGAAGGTGGTGCCGAAACCATGCAGGAGAAGGACGGGGACCGCCTCGCCCGGCTCCTCCGGCCGCAAATCCACATAGCGCATTGTTACGTCTCCGGCGAGATTCGCGGTCATGATTCCTTCTGTCCTTTGCCAGGGTCGGAGAATGATCCGAAAAATCCGAAGGACCATTCAGATGTTCCTATAAAAGAACCGCCCGGAAGGCCGCCCGGTTCGTGGACACGTCCAGTCCGGGCGGCCGGCGGGGAAAGTCAGTCCGTGGGCGGCTTGAGCCGAACGCGACGGGCCGGCCTGGCCTCCTCGGTGGGCACGCGCCCCACGATCCCCGCCTGCGGCGCGTCCGCCTCGACGGCGAAGGTGACCAGGGGCGCGCCCACGGCCACGACCTCGTCCTCCTCGGCGTGCAGCTCCACGATCCGCCCCTCCTTGGGCGAGGGGATGACCACGGCCGACTTGGTCGTCTCCACCTCCACCAGCGGGGCGTTGCGCTCGACGCGGTCGCCCACGGCGACCTGCCACTCCAGGACGGTCGCCTCGACCAGGCCCTCGCCCAGGTCCGGAAGCGTGAAGGTGACGTTCTCTTCTGCCATGGTCGGTCTAGTACTCCAGGGTCCGTTGGACCGCGAACAGGACGCGGTCGATGGTCGGAAGGTACTGCGGTTCGAGGGGTCCGGCGGGGTAGGGCACGTCGAATCCGGTGACGCGCTGGACCGGCGCGGCCAGGTCCCGGAAGCAGTTCTCGGTGACCAGGGCGGCCACCTCGGCGCCCAGGCCCGCGGTGAGCGGGGCCTCGTGCACGACCACCGCGCGCCTGGTCCGGGAGACGGACGCGGCGAGTCCGGCGGCGTCGATCGGCTTGAGCCACCGCAGGTCCAGCACCTCCAGGTCGACGCCGTCCTCGGCGGCCAGTTCGGCGACCTTCAAGCACCGGTGCACCATCGCGCCCCAGGCGATGAGCGTGGCGTGACGGCCGTGGCGGACGATGCGGCTGGTCCCGATGGGGTCGGTGGGTTCGCGCAGTTCGACCGGGCCTCGGTCCCAGTAGCGCGCCTTGGGCTCCATGTAGACGACCGGGTCGTCGCTGCGCACCGACTGCAGCAGGAGGCTGTAGGCCTCGGCGGCGTCGGAGGGCACCGCGACCTTGAGCCCGGGCGTGTGCGCGAAGAGCGCCTCCAGGCTCTCCCCGTGGTGCTCGGGGGCCTGGATCCCGCCGAAGGACGGCAGGCGCAGGGTGATCGGCATGGGCGCGGCGCCGCGAGTCCGGTAGTTCATGCGTGCGACCTGGTTGACGATCTGGTCGACGGCCGGATAGGCGAAGCCGTCGAACTGGAGCTCGGGGACGGGCCGCCAGCCGTTCATGGCCAGGCCGACCGCCATGCCCATGATGGCGGACTCGGCCAGGGGCGTGTCGAAGACGCGCTGGTCGCCGAACTCCTTCTGCAGGCCGTCGGTGACGCGGAAGACTCCACCGAGCGCGCCGACGTCCTCGCCGAAGACGAGGGTGGAGGGGTCCTCGGCCAGGAGGACGCGCAGGGCGCGGTTGATGGCCTGCTGCATGGACAGTTCGACCGTGGGGGGCTCGGTGGTGGCGTCGTCGCGCTCGATCAGCTCGGTCACAGCTCGACCTCTTCCTGCCAGGTGCGGCGCTGCCGGGACAGCTCCTCGGTGGTCTCCCGGAAGACGTGGGTGAACAGTTCGGACCCGTCCGGCTCGGGCGCGGCGGCGACGCCGTCGCGGATCCGTGCCGCCTCTTCGCGGGCGCGGGCGTCGTCCTCGGCCAGGTCCGCCTCCGCGGCGTGCCCGGCGGCGAGCAGGGCGTCGCGCAGGAGGGCGACGGGGTCGCGCTCGCGCCAGCGGGCGGTCTCGGCCTCGTCGCGGTAGCGGGTGGGGTCGTCGGAGGTCGAGTGGGGCTCGACACGGTAGGTGAGCGCCTCGATGACGGTGGGTCCGTCCCCCCTGCGCGCACGGGCCACGGCCTCGGCGGTGGCCTCGTGGACGGCGCCGGCGTCGTTGCCGTCGACCAGCACGCCGGGCAGGCCGTAGCCCTCGGCGCGGGCGGCGACCGAACCGCCGGCGACCTGGCGGTCGTTGGGGACCGAGAGCGCCCACTGGTTGTTCTGGCAGAAGAAGACGACCGGGGCCCGGAAGACGCCGGCGAAGTTCATCGACTCGTGGACGTCGCCCTCGGAGCTGGCGCCGTCGCCGAAGTAGGCCAGGGCGACGCCGTCGTCGCCGCGCAGCCGCTCGCCCACCGCCCAGCCGACCGCGTGCGGGACGGGACCGCCGACGACGGCGTTGACGGCGCCGAAGCGCGAGGCCATGACGTCGTAGAGGCCGCCGTGCCAGAGGGCGCGGTGGGTGGCCATGTACCCGACCATCTCCACGCCGTAGGCGAGGGCGGCGGCCATCTCGCGGTAGGTCGGGAAGACGAAGTCGCGCGCGGGGTCCAGGGCCGATGCGCTGGCGACCTGGGCGGCCTCCTGGCCCCGGACCGAGACGTAGGCGGGGAAGACGCCCTGGCGCTGCAGGGCGATGGCCTCGGTGTCGAGGTCGCGCGCGGTCCGCATGTGACGGTAGAGCGCACGGGTGAGGTCGGCGGGCAGATGGTCCACGGCGATCGATCCGTCGCCGGTGGAGGTCTTCCCGTGAGGGCCGTGGGGTGCCTGAGGGCCGTGGGGTGCCTGAGGGCCCTGGGGCGATGGCGGGCGACGGTCGGAGACTTCCGGACGCGCAGCGTCTCCGTTGAGGGGGTTAGCCCCACTCTTCCCGTGAGGGCCCTGGGGCGATGGCGGGCGACGGGTGGGCATGCGAGCGGCTCCCAACGTGGCCCCGTCGCTGGCGCGGTCAGGGCTCGGGGTGGTTCACGGTCTACTCCCTGATTCTCCGCAAGACTCGACAGATGCGCTAGATATCCGCTCATAGTTGATACATACGAGCACCAGTCAGGGCTTCTTGTTCGCAAGCGTCCAGAATGAGGGACACTCTGAGCCCGAAAAGGACACCACGGCCTTTACACCCACGAACCAGCACCGATCGCCCCTCGAGGGACGCACCCGGTGACCGGCTGGACCAGAACGGCCATGGTGGCGCTCCCACCTACCAGTCGTCGACGAAATGGCCGATAAATGCGACGAACAGTCCCGAAAACGGCGTGGGGCGAGATCTTCTGCCATGTTCTTCACGGCCCGGTGTAGTTACTCACCAGTCAGGGAAACCCCCCTCCCATCGCGGGCATCCACCCATGAGTACAGTCAGACGCCCGGCGCGCTCCCCGGCACGTCGGGCCAGCACGGGGCCCAGCGCCCGCTCCGCCCGACCCCCCGACCCGGTCCGCATTCCGGTCCATCCGTCTCGCCACATGAGACGACAATGGACGAAAACAACGTTTACCTGGTAGTTCGTTAGCCCCCGTCAATGACGACACCAGGGGTCACAGCTACGACAAGAGCACACGAGGAGCACGCACATGGCCATGGGCGAACAGCGCAGGAACGGCCGGCGGCCGGATACGACCGACCAGACCATCCTCAGCGCGCTCGCCAAGGACGCGCGAACCGGGATCACGGAGATCGCCGCACTCGCGAACGTCTCCCGGGCCACCGCCTACAACCGGATCAAGCGGCTCACCGACGAGGGCGTCATCCGCGGGTACTCCGTGGTGACCGACCACTCCAAGATGGGTCTCGGGGTCACCGCTCTCGTGCTCATCTCCGGCAGCCAGCCCGACTGGAGGGCCAACAGGGAGATCCTGTCCTCCTACCCGGAGATCGAGTACTGCTGGTACGTGGTGGGATCCGCCGACATCGTCCTGCTCGTCCGCGTCGCCAACACCAACCAGCTGCGCGATCTGATCCTGACCCGCCTGCAGTCGCTCCCCGGTGTGACGTCCACCCAGACGCTCACCGTCATCGACGAGGTCGTACACCGACCGGTCGTGGAGCCCACGACGACCGACTAGGGCATGCCCGGCGGAGACCCACCGGTCCCCGATCACGCACTGACCGCACCGGCGACCGAGGCCATCAGCTCGGACAGCAGTTCCGAGCCGCGCGCGCGGGTGGCCGCCACGTCGCCGTCCACGTCCAACACCACCTCGACGTAGGCCTTCAGCTTGGGCTCGGTTCCCGAGGGCCGCAGCGTCACGCGTCCCCAGACGCTGCCCTCCAACCGGAAGCGCAGCGCGTCGGTCGGCGGCAGATCCCCGCGGCCACCGGCGAAGTCATCGACTCCCGCGACCTTCAGGGGGCCGAACGCGGCGGGCGGTTCGGCGCGCAACCGCCGCATCGCCGCGGCGATGACCGACAGGTCGTCCACCCGCACCGACAGCTGGTCGCTCAGGTGCAGCCCGTACCGTCGGGCCTGCGCGTCGAGCAGGTCGACCAGGGTCAACCCCTCACGCCTGGCACCCGCGGCCAGGGCCGCCACGACCAGCGCCGCGCTGATCCCGTCCTTGTCGGACACCGGACGGCCGCCGTCCCCGCCGACGCAGTACCCCAGGGCCTCCTCGAAGCAGAACACCCGCCGCTGCCCCGGTGCCCCGGCCCGTGCCAGCCACTTGAACCCCGTCAGGGTCTCCTCGTAGTGCACACCGCGGTCCGCCGCGATCTTGCCGAGCAGGCTGGAGGAGACGATCGAGGTGGCCACCACCCGGTCCGGCCCGGAGGTGTGGTCGAGCACGTACTCCGCCAGCAGCCCGCCGACCTCGTTGCCGGTGAGCAGCCCGTGCCCGGGTACGGCCACCGCCAGGCGGTCGGCGTCGGGGTCGTTGGCGATCACCAGGTCCGCCCCCGCCGCCTCCCCCTCGGCCGCGGCCATGTCCATGGCGCCCGGCTCCTCGGGGTTGGGGAACTCCACGGTCGGGAAGTCGGGATCCGGGTCGAACTGGGCGGCGACCACGGCCGGGCGGGCGAAACCGGCCCGTTCCATGGCGCGGAGCAGCACCCGCCCGCCCACGCCGTGCATGGCGGTGTAGGCCGTGGAGAGGTCGCGTTCGGTGCCCAGCGGCAGCGCGGTGACCGCGTCCAGGTAGCGCTCCACGGCCTCCTCGCCCAGCACGGTCCAGTCCTCGCCCAGGGGCAGCGAGCCGACCGGGCCGACGGCGTCGATGGCCGCGGCGATCTCGGTGTCGACCGGGGAGACGATCTGCGCCCCGGCGTCGGGGCCGGTACCGCCGACGTAGACCTTGTAGCCGTTGTCCTGCGGCGGGTTGTGGCTGGCCGTCACCATGATCCCGGCGTCCGCGCCCAGGTCGCGCACGGCGAAGGCCAGCACGGGTGTGGGCAGCGGCCCGGGCAGGACCGACACCCGGTGCCCGGCCCCGGTGAGCACGGCCGCGCTGTCGGCCGCGAAGTCGGCGGAGCGGTGCCGGGCGTCGTAGCCGACGACCACGTGCCGGCCGCCGCCGAGCCGGCCGCCCAGCCAGGCGCCGATCCCGGCGGCGGCCCGCATGACCACCGCCCGGTTCATCCGGTTGGGTCCGGCGCCGAGGGCCCCGCGAAGGCCGGCCGTGCCGAACTCCAGGCTCGCGGCGAAGCGGTCGGAGAGGTCGGCCAGCGCGGCCCGCCCTCCGTCCTCGGCCAGGGCCAGCAGCCCGGCCAGTTCGGCGCGTGTGTCGGGGTCGGGGTCCTGGTCGAGCCAGTCCCGGGCCCGGGTGAGGAGTTCGGCGTCGGTCATCGGCGGTCGCGGTCCCTTCAGAGTTTGGCGACGATGTCGGTGAGGAGGCGGCCGACGGTCCCGGCGGCGTCGCGTCCGGTGGTCAGCACCTTCTCGTGGTCGAGGTCGGCGCCCTCCAGCCCGGCGGCGACGTTGGTGACCAGGGACAGCCCCAGCACCCGGGCACCCGCCTCGCGCACGGCGATGGCCTCCAGCGCGGTGGACATGCCGACCAGGTCGGCGCCCATGGACCGGAGCATGCGGATCTCGGCGGGGGTCTCGAAGTGCGGGCCGGGCATCGCGGCGTAGACGCCCTCGGGCAGTTCCGGCGCGACCGAGCGGGCCAGTGCGCGCAGCTCGCCGGAGTAGGTGTCGGAGAGGTCGACGAAGGTGGCGCCGGTCAGCGGGGATTGCGCGGTCATGTTGATGTGGTCGGCGATGAGCACCGCGGAGCCCACGGGGTAGGCGGGGTTGATGCCGCCCGCGGCGTTGGTGAGCACGACCGTGCGCGCCCCGGCGGCCACGGCCGTGCGCACCCCGTGGACGACGGCGTCGGTGCCGTGGCCCTCGTACAGGTGGGTGCGGCCGAGGAAGGCGAGGATGTGGCGGTCGCCGTCACTGATGCTGCGCACGGTGCCGCTGTGGCCCGCGACACCCGGTGGGAGGAAGCCCGGGAGGTCGGCGGCGGGGAACTCGTGGGTGGAGTCGCCGAGGAGGTCGGCGGCGGGGGCCCAGCCCGAGCCCATGACCAGGGCGACGTCGTAGGCGTCCACACCGGTGCGCGAGCGCAGCTCGGTTGCGGCCTCCGCGGCGGCGGCCTGGGGTGTGCGAGTCACTGGGTGTTCTCCGTTCGTTCGTGCCGCGGGAGCGGCGCGTGGTGCACTCCCGTCGACAGGGGGCGGGACATGACGGCCTGCGGACCCTCGCTCCCCACGATCCGCCGTCCGGTGGGGACGAACCCGGCGGCCGCGTAGACGCGCTCCGCCTGGCGGTTGGCCTCGTTGACGCACAGCACGATCTCGGCGGTGGTGGGAGCCACGCCCGCGACCAGGAGGTCGAGCAGCGGGGCGGCGCACGCCGCCCGTCCGACCCCCCGGCCCTGCCATTCTGGCGTGACGTAGTAGGCGCGCAGCAGTACCGCGCGTTCCGGCGCGTCGACCAGCGGCACGAGGGCGGCGCCCCGGTCGATGATGCCGAAGCCGACACAGGCCCGTCCGGCGGCGGCCGGATCGGTCGGCCCGGCACCGGTGCGCACCACGGCGAACGGGAAGCGGTCGGGGTCGGCGTCGGCCGCGGGCAGGGTCGCCACGGGCAGGCCCGTGTACTTGGACTGCCCGGGCGCCAGCCGGTGGCGCAGCACCGCCTGGCGCAGCAGTGCGACCTCGGGCGTGGTCCGGTCCAGGCGCACCAGGCGCAGGCCCGGCACGTCCTCGGAGTCGGGTCTGGGGGGGTCGGTCTGTCCTCGGGTGTTGGTCGGCACCTTCGCTCCTCGTCGGCCACGTCGGACCGGGACCCGGACGGGCCCCGGTCCGACAGTGTCACACCCCGATCGGATGCCAGACGGTCTTGGTCTCCAGGAAGGGCGTCATTCGGGCGGTGCCGGGGTCGGCGTCCAGCCAGGCGTCCTCGCCCCCGCCGGCCTCGGGGCCCGGCCGGACGACCCTGGTCAGCGTGGTGGCCGCGGTCTCCTCGAACTCCGCGGCCAGGTCGCCGGCCCCGGTCAGATCCAGGGCGTTGACGTCGGCGTGCGCGGCCAGGTGCGGACCGAGTTCGCCCACGCGGCCGGTGAGCAGGTTGACCACACCGCCGGGCAGGTCCGAGGTGGCCAGGACCTCGGCCAGGTCGACCGCGGCCAGCGGCGCGCGCTCGGAGGTGACCACGACCGCGGTGTTGCCGGTGGCGATGACCGGGGCGACCACACTGGTCAGTCCGAGCAGCGGGGCGTCCTGAGGCGCGAACACGGCCACGACGCCGGTGGGCTCGGGCGCGGAGTGGTTGTAGTACGGCCCCGAGACCGGGTTGGCCCCGCCGAGCACCTGGGCGACCTTGTCGGTCCAGCCGGCGTAGTACACCCAGCGGTCGACGGCGGCCGAGACCACGCGTTCGGCGGCGTCGCGGGACAGGCCCTGGGCGGCCACGGCCTGCGCGACGAACTGCTCGCGCCGGCCCTCCAGGACCTCGGCGACCCGGTAGAGGATCTGGCCGCGGTTGTAGGCCGTGCGCACCGACCAGCCGCCGAAGGCCTTGCGGGACGCCACGACGGCCTCGCGCGCGTCCTTGCGCGAGGCGAGGGAGGTGTTGGCCAGGTGGTCGCCCTTGGCTGAGGTCACCGGGTAACTCCTGCCGGACTCCGAGCGCGGGAAGGCCCCGCCCAGGTAGAGCTTGTAGGTCTTGCGGACCGCCAGGCGCCCGGGGACCGGAGCCGTCTCCGCGGCGCCCTTCCCGGGGTTCTTCCCGGCGTTGCCCTTGCGCCGCTCAGCCAAGGTAAGCCTCCAATCCGTGCCGTCCGCCCTCGCGGCCGTATCCCGACTCCTTGTAGCCGCCGAAGGGGCTGGTCGGGTCGAACTTGTTGAACGTGTTGGACCAGATGACGCCGGCGCGCAGGCGCTCGGCGGTCCAGAGCATGCGCGAGCCCTTCTCGGTCCACACTCCCGCGGACAGGCCGTAGGGGGTGTTGTTGGCCTTGGCCACCGCCTCCTCCGGCGTGCGGAAGGTCAGCACGGACAGCACCGGACCGAAGATCTCCTCGCGGGCCACCCGGTGGGCCTGGCTGACGCCGGTCAGCAGGGTCGGCGCGAACCAGTAGCCGGTGGAGGGGAGGTCGCAGGCCGGCGACCAGCGCTCGACGCCCTCGTCCGTGCCGGAGTCGGTCAGCGCGCGGATGCGCTCCAGTTGGGCGGCGGAGTTGATCGCGCCGATGTCGGTGTTCTTGTCCAGCGGGTCGCCCAGGCGCAGCTTGGCCACGCGGTCCTTCAACCGGGGCAGCAGCTCCTCGGCGATCGACTCCTGGACGAGCAGCCGGGACCCGGCGCAGCACACGTGGCCCTGGTTGAAGAAGATGCCGGAGACGATGCCCTCGACGGCCTGGTCGATCGCCGCGTCGTCGTAGACGATGTTGGCGCCCTTGCCGCCCAGTTCCAGGGTGACGCGCTTGTCGGTGCCCGCGACGGAGCGGGCGATGCGCCGGCCGACCTCGGTGGAGCCGGTGAAGGCGACCTTGTCGGTACCGGGGTGCTCGACCAGCGCGCGTCCGGTCTCACCCGCGCCGGTGAGGATGTTGACCACGCCCGGGGGCAGGTCGGCCTCCTGGCAGATCTCGGCGAAGACCAGCGCGGTCAGCGGGGTGGTCTCGGCGGGCTTGAGCACGACCGTGTTGCCGGTGGCCAGCGCCGGGGCGATCTTCCACGCCAGCATGAGCAGCGGGAAGTTCCACGGGATGACCTGGGCGGCCACGCCCAGCGGGCGCGGGTCGGGGCCCAGGCCCGCGTGGCGGAGCTTGTCGGCCCAGCCCGCGTAGTAGAAGAAGTGGGCGGCGACCAGCGGCAGGTCGACGTCGCGCGTCTCCTTGATGGGCTTGCCGTTGTCCATGGACTCCAGCACGGCCAGCTCGCGCGAGCGCTCCTGGATGATCCGGGCGATGCGGAACAGGTACTTGCCGCGCTCGGCACCGCTCATCCTGCTCCACACGGTGTCGTAGGCGCGGCGGGCGGCGGCGACGGCGCGGTCGACGTCGGCCTCCCCGGCGACGGCGACCTGGGCGAGCTTGGTCTCGTCGGCGGGGTTGAGCGTGGTGAGGTACTCGCCGCCCTCGGCGGGGGCGAACTCACCGTCGACGAACAGGTCGTAGGTCTCGCGCAGGGTGACGACGGAGCGGGACTCCGGCGCGGGCGCGTACTCGAAGATCACGGCTCAGTCCTGCGTGTAGTAGTCGGGGCCCGGGTAGGTGCCCGTGGTCAGCCTGGTCCGCTGCATGAGCAGGTCGTTGAGCAGGCTGGAGGCACCGATCCGGAACAGGTCCGGGGTCAGCCAGGCGGGGCCGGCGATCTCGTTGACCAGCACCAGCTGGCGGATGGCGTCCTTGGTGGTGCGGATGCCGCCGGCGGGCTTGACGCCCACGCGGGCTCCGGTGGCGGCGTGGTGGTCGCGCACGGCCTCCAGCATGACCAGGACCACGGGCGGGGTCGCGGCGGGCGCCACCTTGCCCGTGGAGGTCTTGATGAAGTCGGCGCCGGCGCGGATCGCCAGGTGCGAGGCTCGGCGGACGTTGTCGTAGGTGACCAGCTCGCCGGTCTCCAGGATGACCTTCAGGTGGGCGGGGCCGCAGGCCTCCTTGACGGCGGTGATCTCGTCGTGGACCTTCAGGTAGTCCCCGGACAGGAACGCGCCGCGGTCGATGACCATGTCGATCTCGGCGGCCCCGTCGGCCACGGCGCGCCGGGTGTCGGCGAGCTTGACCTCCAGGGGCGCGCGGCCCGCGGGGAAGGCGGTGGCGACCGAGGCGACGCCCACGCCGGTGCCGCGCAGGGCCCCGACGGCCGTGGCCACCATGTCGGGGTACACGCACACGGCGCCCACACGGGGCACGGTGCGGTCGGCGGGGTCGGGGAGGGCGGCCTTGGCGCACAGGGCGCGCACCTTGCCGGGCGTGTCGGCGCCCTCCAGGGTGGTCAGGTCCACCATGGAGATGGCGAGGTCGATCGCCTGCGCCTTGGCGGTGGTCTTGATCGACCGGGTGGACAGGTCCTGGGCGCGGGCACGCGCGCCGACCTCGTCCACGCCCGGGAGGCCGTGCAGGAACGCCCGGAGCGCGCGGTTGGTCGTCGCCTCCGGCGCTGTTGCGGTGTGGGACACGGGCACCTACTGCTCGGTGGGTCGGTGTGCTGGTCACGGGGCCCGCGAGCGCTGTGGCCAGCGGAAACGTGGGCCTCGGCGGCCCGGTGCCGACGGGGTCTCCCCCGGCCCGGGGCCGTCAGGCAGTCACCATAACCCCGGGCGCCGCCGACGTCAGTACTCGCCCGGACCGCGCCACCGAAGGTTGGAGAAGGCTCCAAGCACAGAGACGTCCCACCTTTGGCGGATACTCCAACCTGGGCCGGAAAACCCCGGAGAACGCCGCCGCGGCCGAGACGTCGGGCACACCTGGGACGACGTCCGGTCTAGACCGGACAGTCCACCGCGCCCCGGCGGCGCAGCGCGCCCGTCCGGCGGCGCGGAGGTCCTAACCTGGGGGCATGGCGGAGTTCCGGATCAGTAGCGACGACACCCAGATCGACCTGCGCAGAATGGCCACCGCGCTGGCCGAGTCCCAGGGCTGGGCCCGCGAGGACGTCAGCATCTGGGACAACCGGCAGGGCGAGGTCATCGTCACCGTCGACGACGCGCTGCTGCGCAAGCGCGAGGTCGACCCGCTGCACCGCCCCCGGCACACGCCGCGCGCCGTGCACGAGGCGTGCGAGTACCTGCGCCACGAGGACGCCTCGCTGCGCCGGGTGGACTTCCGGGTCCTGCGCGACGTCACCGCGCGGTTCTTCTCCGCGGGGTGGACCGTCGCCGACGTGCTGTACGCCCTGGCCGCGCGGCCGGACGGCGCGGCCTGGCCCGAGGGGCCGGAGTACCAGGGCACCGACTGGCTCCAGGCGCGGCTGAAGGCGTGGCGGACCGCCAACGGCGACATCCGCCCCTCGCACTCGCAGGAGGCCGCCCAGTTGCGCGTGATCAGCCGCGCGGGGCTTCCGATGGACATCGGCCTGCCCGAGGACGCGGAGGTCGCCCAGCGCCCCGTGGCGAGCCGTGCGGTGGCCCGTTCGGCGGCCGACGACGCGCGCCGCCTGATCCGGCAGAACACGCGCACCACCACCGACTCCCTGGCCCTGCGCGACCGCACCTCCCACCACATCACCCGCCCCGACGAGTCCTAGGGCGTGTGTGGCGGGCGCACGGCCCGGCCGCGCTCACAGCCCCCGGCGCCGCTCCTCCACGATGTCGACCATGCCGTCGGCGGCCACGGCCAGGCCCGCCTCGGCCGGCCCCCGGCTCGCGACCAGGCGCCACAGGGTGGCGAGGACGAGCGCGCCGAGCACGAACCACTCCAGCAGCCAGGGCTGGCGCCAGTCGACCGGGTCGACCCCGACGATCACCATGAGCACCAGGATGTGCCCGGTGTAGACGGTCAGCGGCATCCGGCCCACGGAGGCGAGCGGGTACATCAGCCACCGCACGCGCTCGGCCAGCCACATGCACGCCACCAGCACGATGAGGGCCTGGCCGACCGCCTCGGCGATCTCGAAGGTCGTCCCGGTGTGCGGCGTGTTCACCGCCAGCCACCACCAGGTGTCGGTGGGGACCTGTCCGGAGATCGAGTTGGCCTCCTCCATCACGCCCGCACGCAGCTGCTCCAGGAGGACGGGGTCCATGCCCGGGGTGATGGGGTAGCCCCCCATGAACGCGGTGCCCTGCTCCACCAGGCGGTCGAGGCCCCCCAGCGGGTGGAGCAGCAGCCAGGACCCCCCGTAGGCGAAGACGGACAGTCCCGCGCCCGCCGCCAGCAGCCGCAGCCGCACCGCCGTGGAGCGCAGGTCCGTCCGGCCCACGGCCATGCCCGCCGCCACGAACGCCATGAAGGTGATCGCCGGGTAGTAGCCGGTGAGGAGGAACTCGGTGAGCGAGGACAGCGAGGACGTGCGGGGCCCGGCGTCGATCACCGTATCGCGCAGCAGGAAGGACAGCGGCGGCCCGACCACCGCCAGGACGCCCGCCACGGCCCACAGCGCTCCCGTGCGCAGGCGGGTCAGGGGCAGCGCCAGGACGAAGAAGCCGGCGTAGTAGGTGAGGATGATGGCGACCGGCACGCCGGTGAGGTCGAGCAGGAGGCCGAGCATCCCGATGAGCACGGCGCGGGTGAGCACCCGCACCACGGCGCGCCGCCGGCCGTCGCCGGTGACGGGTTCGGTTCGGCCGGTCATCAGCGCCAGGGAGAGTCCGGCCAGCAGCGCGAACAGCGCCGAGGAGTTGCCGCGCACCTGGCCGTGCAGGGTCCACGCGTAGCCCTCGGGGGACAGCAGCCCCATGGACTCCACGCCCAGGTGCACGGTGAACATGCCGAAGACCGCGATGGCGCGCGCCGCGTCGACACCGTCGATGCGGGCGGGACCGGAGGGGGCCGCGTCGGGGGAGGCGGCGGTGTCGTCGGATCGGTTCTGTGCCACGTTCGTCAGCGTATGCGTGTTCCGTACGCCTGCCCAAGGCCCCACGTCAGGCCGGGCGGGAGGTGGGGAGCCACCGCCTCCCGCCCGGTTCGGGATCACCCCTGGTCGGCGAGCTCGCTGAAGTGGTCCAGCGCCTCCGGGTTGGCCAGCGAGTCGCGACTGGCGACCTTCCCCGGATCCTCACCCATCAGGATGCGCTTGACCGGCACCTCCAACACCTTCCCCGACAGCGTGCGCGGCACCGCGGCGATCGCGCGCACCCGGTCGGGCACATGCCGCGGCGAGCAGTCCGTGCGGATCCTGCGCGCGATCTCCCTGGGCAGGTCCCCCTCCAGGTCCGCGCCCGGCCGCAGCACCGTGAACAACTCGATCCGCGACGACCCGTCCCCCTGCGGCACGTCCACCACCAGAGCGTCCACGACCTCGTCCAGCGCCAGCACCGCGCGGTAGATCTCGCTGGTGCCCATCCGCACCCCGCCGCGGTTGATGGTGGAGTCCGAGCGGCCGTAGATGACCGCGGTGCCGCGCTCGGTGATCTCGATCCAGTCGCCGTGGCGCCAGATGCCCGGGTACACCGAGAAGTAGCTGTCCCGCAGCCGCTCCCCGGAGTCATCGCCCCAGAAGAAGATCGGCATGGACGGCGCGGGCTCGGTCACCACGAGCTCACCGACCTCGCCCACCAGCTCCCTGCCCTCGGGGTCCCAGGACGCCACGGCCATGCCCAGCGCCCGGGACTGGATCTCGCCCTCGTAGACCGGCAGGGTCGGCGTGCCGCCCACCAGGCAGCTGCACACGTCGGTGCCGCCGCTGGTGGAGAACAGCCACACCTCGTCGCCGAACTCCTCGTACACCCAGGCGAACGCCTCCGGGCTGAGCGGGGAGCCCGTCGAGCCGATCGCCCGCAGCCGTGACAGGTCGCGCCCGCGGCGGGGGTGCACCCCCTCCTTCATGCACGAGGACAGGTACCCGGCGCTGGTGCCGAACACCGTCACCCCGGCCTCGGCCGCCAGGTCCCACAGCCCGTCCAGGCCGGGGGTGGCGCCCGCGGCGGCGGGGCTGCCGTCGTACAGGACGATGGAGGCCCTGGTCAGCAGGACGCTGACCAGGAAGTTCCACATCATCCACCCGGTGGTGGTGAACCAGAACACCCGGTCGTCCTCCCGGGCGTCCAGGTGCAGGTGCAGGTTCTTGAGCTGTTCGAGCAGGATGCCGCCGTGGCCGTGCACGATCGCCTTGGGCAGGCCCGTGGTTCCCGAGGAGTAGAGCACCCACAACGGGTGGTCGAAGGGCACGGAGGCGAACTCCAGCTCCGCGTCCCCGCCCGACGCCTCCAGGTCCCCCCACTCGACGGTGCCCTTCATCGGCCGGCCCGGCCGGAGGTAGTCCAGCAGCACGGTGTGCTCCACCGTGGGCAGGGCGGCGCGCAGCTCCTCCACCACGGGGCGGCGGTCGAAGTCCTTGCCGCCGTAGCGGTAGCCGTCGACGGCCAGCAGGACCTTCGGCTCGATCTGCGCGAACCGGTCGATGACGCTGCGCACCCCGAAGTCCGGCGAGCACGAGGACCACACCGCCCCCAGGGACGACACGGCGAAGAACGCGGCCACGGTCTCGGGCAGGTTCGGCAGGTAGCCCACCACCCGGTCGCCGGGACCCACACCCAGCTCCCGCAGGCCCGCCGCGATCGCGGCGGTACGGCGCCGCAGCTGCCCCCACGTCCACTCCCCCAGCGGCCGCAGCTCGGTGGCGTGGCGGATCGCGACCGTGTCGTCGTCGCGGCCCGCGAACACGTGCCGGGCGAAGTTGAGGGTCGATCCGGGGAACCAGCGGGCCCCGGGCATGACCCGCTCGGCCAGCACCCGCTCGTAGGGGGTGTCGGCCTCCACCCCGTAGTACTCCCAGATCGCGGCCCAGAAGTCCTCGATGTCGCTGGTCGACCACCGCCACAGGGCGTCGTAGTCGAAGGCCCCGGCCGCGCCGAAGGCGTCCACGCCCCTGTGTTCCGCGGCCCATCGGGCGAACGCGACGATGTTGGAGGATTCGACCGTCGCCTCGTCGGGTTCCCAGAGCACCCGGGGGACGCTGCTCTCCGTCATTGGCCCGCCTTCCAGATCTGTGTGTCGCGTATGGCTCTGAGACCCATCTAACAACACGGCCCGGAGGCGGCGACGCCCCGGCCTCGCCCTGGCGAGCACCGGGGCACGGGGGCGTGTGCGCAGGTCAGCACGGGGGTTCCGGGGCTGTGGACGCCCCACGTGTCGGGCGCGCGCCAAGGGTGGGAGTCCCCCATTGACAACCGCCGGGTGTTCCGCCCCACGAGGGGTGGGACCATCCCACCTCGCAGGGTGTGACGGCCGGACGCGACGGGGCGCGCATGGCCCGGCCGCGGCCCGTCAGGCCGCGCGCAGCGCCGCGACGGCCGCCACGGGGGTGTCCACGACCGGGGCGCCGGTGGCCGCCAGGCGCTCGCGGGCCATGAGCCCGCTCGTCACCAGGATGGCGTTCGCGCCCGCCTCGCGGGCGGCCCGGGCGTCGTCGTCGATGTCGCCGATGAGCACGACCTTGGCGGGATCGATGCCCTGCCGGTCCAGGTGGCGCACCAGGTGCTCGGCCTTGGAGTCCTGCTCCGTCTCGAACTGGCGCCCGTCCACCCGCTCGAAGTGGCCGGTCAGGCCGCGCTCGTCGATCAGCGGCACGAGGTGGTCGTGCGAGGCCATGGACAGCAGGGACTGGCTGCCGCCGCCGTCGCGCCAGGTGTGCAGCACGTCGGGCACACCCTCGGACAGGGAGCAGGAGGGCAGGTGCTCCAGGTAGTGGGAGTCGTAGAGCCGCTCGCACCGCTCCCACTCGCCGTCCACGAAGCTGCGCCCGAGGAGCTCCTCGTAGCAGGGGACGAGGGGGCGCCGGAAGACCGACTTCCAGTACTCCATCTCCACCGGGGCACGGCCGAACGCGGCGCACACGGCGTTCACCGCGGCGAGGTTGGCGTGGTTGTCGTCCAGGAGCGTGCCGTTCCAGTCCCAGACGATGTGCGTGATGTCGTTTCGGTCGAATGTCATCTCAGTCATTGCTCGCACTGTAGGACAACCGACCCCTGGAGCGCCCCGTGTTTCGGGGATGACCTGCGTCGCTTCCGTGCGTTCTCGCACCCCTGCCTCCGAGGGGATCGGGCACGTGTGACGGGGGCCATGGCGATTTCGATAACCCCGCCGTGGCCCCCTTGGGCGGACGGACGGGGTCGGAGACGATGGCCCGAATCGAATCCGTTGCTTTGAGTCATCGACTCTCGGCATCCAGGGCGTTTCCGCCCAGGAGGTCCGTCACAGTGTCACCACGACGAGAGTTGTTCGGTGTCTTGAGTACGGTGTCCCGCTTCCTTCCGCTTACGCGGTCTCGCGCCACCTGCCCGCCCCGTACCCGCCGTGCGGCGGGTACGGGTGGCGCGGGTCTGACGGTCGGCTCCACGGGCCTTCGGCGCTCTCGCGCCCCGGTCTCCGGCCACTCCGGTACCGGTCAAGCAATCCCCCGCCAGCTTGGCGAGGTTGCGTGCGGCGTTGACGTCCCGGTCCAACACCAGGTCGCATTCGTCGCAGTCGAACACCCGCACGTGCAGCGGCAACTTGGCTTTCGTCGCACCACACCCCGAGCAGGTCCTACTACTGGCGAACCACCGGTCCGCCACGATCATACGACCGCCACCCCAGACGGTCTTGTAGGCCAACTGGCGGCGAACCTCACCGAACCCCGCGTCAGCGATATGGCGGGCCAGACGCCGGTTCTTGAGCATTCCCGCCACGTTCAGGTCCTCGACCACCACGGTCCCGTACTCGCGGGCCAGGTTGGTGGTGAGCTTGTGCAGCGCATCCTGGCGCAGGTTCGCGATGCGGTGGTGGATCCGGTTGCGGTCGGCGTCGGCCTCACGCCACCGGTTCGACGGTCTCTGCCCGGTGCGCCGGTCCGGTCCGTGACGCCGGGACACCCGCCGCGAGGCGCGGCGGAGGCGCTTGAGCTCTCGCCCCAGGTGGCGGGGGTTGGGGATGTGGCGGACGCCCCACTCTAGGTCCCCGGCGTTCACCGCGCTTGGACTTGGCGTAGGCGTCGAAGGCGGCCGAGGCGTTCGCGAGCCCGGTGCTGTACGCCTCCTTGGAGTTGGCCTCCCACCAGTCGCAGAAACGGGGGTCGTCCCGTTTGGCGGCGTTGAACGCCCTGCGCAGGCTCGGCAGTGACCACGAACGCCACGGGGTGCGCTCGGTTTCGCCGATGTCGTAGGTCTCCTCGGCTTTGCGCTGGTCCCAGGAGGCCAGCACAGACGACACCGCCCAGTTGTAGGCGGTCCGGGCGGCCCCGCAGTGCGACCTGAGCTTCCGCTCGGCCGCCACGCCCGGGTCGAGGGCGAAAACGAACGCCTGCACCACATGGCCGGGGCGGGGCTCGAACCCGCGCCGCTTCTTCTTCGGCTGCTGCTCGGTGTCCTGGGCCAACTGGTCCCGCCCCCCTTCCCCGGCGTTTCGTTCACGCGTTCGAAACGACACGCTACCGGGCAGGACGGGCATTCGTCTGGCGAATCCACAAACACCTCGACTTTCCCGAGGCAGGTGGGCGAACCAGCTCAGCCGCTTGTTCTGCCGCATTGCATCGCAATGACCCCCTGGGCAGAGTTGACGCATTTTGATAGACCGCTCGTCAGTTGATGACCCCTTCGACGAGGAGCCACCCCTTGCCACCATCCCCCGGCAGAGCACGATTCCTCCTCACGCGCGCGGGCGCCGTCACCACCGCCGCGCTGACCGCCGCCACGGTGCTGACCGCGCCGGCCGCGGCCGAACCCCCCTCGCTGGAGATCGTGGACGGCCGCACCCAGGTCGCCTTCGAGTTCGCGGACGCGATCTACCAGGAGGTCGACATCCGCACGGAGGCCGACAGCGACGGCGACGGTGCGTTGGACACGGTGCGGATGCGGATCCTGCGCCCCAAGGAGAGCGACGCGGGCCTGGACGTCGCCACCATCATCGAGCCCAGCCCCTACTGGGCGGGCGGCAACCCGGTCACCAACCACGACGTGGACCTGGACACCGACGAGGCCGGCACGGTCCCGCGCGGCGGACCCCGCGGCGGGCCCCGGGCCGACGAGACCGCCCTGGGCGCGGCCCTGGACCCCGCGGGCACCGGCGACCCGGAGGCCGCGGCCGAGCGCTCCGGGCCCAACACGTCCTTCTCCGGCTACTACGACAACTACTTCCTGCCGCGCGGGTACGCCGTGGCCCAGCTCGACAGCCTGGGCAGCGGCGACTCCACCGGCTGCCCCACCTCGGGCGCGCACAACGAGTCGCTGGGCGTCAAGGCGGCCGTCGAGTGGCTGACCGGCGACGCCGTCGGCTGGGACGCCGACGGGGAGGAGGTCACCGCGGACTGGTCCAACGGAGCGGCCGCGATGACCGGGATCTCCTACAACGGGACGCTGCCCACCGCCGCCGCCACGACCGGGGTCGAGGGGTTGAAGACGATCGTGCCGCAGGCGGCGATCTCGTCCTGGTACGGCTACTACCGCGAGGGCGGTGCCGTGCGCGCCCCCGGCGGCTACCAGGGCGAGGACGCCGACGTCCTGGCGGAGTACGTGTACACCCGCGACGACGGGGAGATCTGCCGTCCGGTGATCGACGGGCTCACCGAGGAGCAGGACCGGGTCAGCGGCGACTACACCGAGTTCTGGGACGAGCGGAACTACCTCTCCGACGCCGACGAGATCCGGGCGAGCGTGTTCCTGGTGCACGGGCTCAACGACCGGAACGTCATGCCGGGCCAGGCGGCCGACCTGTGGGCGGCCCTGGAGGAGAACGACGTCCCGCGCAAGCTGTGGCTGCACCAGGGCGCGCACATCAACCAGCTCTACCTGCGGACCGACCCGTGGCTGGACCAGCTGCACGGCTGGTTCGACCACTGGCTCTACGAGATCGACAACGGCATCACCGACGAGCCCGCCGTGGACGTGGAGGGCACCGACGGCACGTGGACGTCGCAGGCCGACTGGCCGGGTGAGGGGACGGTGCCGGTCAAGCTGCACCTGAACTCCGACCCCGACACCGCCACCGGCGGGCTGGCACCGCGTCCGCGGCCGGTACGCGACGGCACCGAGTCGTTCACCGACCAGGGCCGCACGCTCTCACCCGACGACCTGCTCGGCGACCCGGACTCCCCGGGGACGTCGTCGCTGGTGTACGTGACCGGCGAACTCACCGAGGACGTACGCCTGAGCGGGTCCGCGCGGATCTCGATCCGCGCAGCGATGGACGGGCCCTCGCCGTTCCTCACCGCGGCCCTGGTCGACCTGGGCACCGCCGAGCGGCCGACCGGCCGCCTCCGCTACGACTTCGACGACATGAACTGCTACGGCGAGTCCGTGCCGGGCGACACCGGCTGTATCCCGACCGGGCACCACGTCACCGAGGAGGCCGACCACCGGATCGTCGCGCGCGGCTGGCTGGACGCGCGCAACCGCACCTCGCTGGAGCGGCAGCGCCCGGTGGTCGCCGGGCAGTACTACCGCTACCGGTGGGACCTGCAGCCGGGCGACCACGTGTTCCCGGCCGGGCACCGGATCGGAGTCATGCTGGTCTCGACCGACTACGACCACACGCTGCGCTACCCGGCCGGCACCGAGGTCGGCGTCGACACCAACACCGCGCACGTGACCCTGCCGGTCGCCGAGGGGCACGACGCCCTCCGCTGACCGGTCACCGGCCGCCGCGGCCCAGGCGCCCCCGCCACCCGGCGGGGGCGCCGTCCTGTTCGACCCTCTCCGCGCGGCGCCTGCGGCGCCGGCGCACCGCCCACACCCCGGTGGCGACCATCAGCGGGAACACCACCAGGATCAGCAGCGGCAGCAGGATCGCCACCAGGGAGGTCACGAAGCTGGCCACGTCCTCCAGGAACGACACGACGGGCGCGGCCATACCGAAGCTGACGGAGTTGAGGACCGGGCGCGCCAGCGTCTTGGCGGCGTGGAAGGCCAGCGCGATCACCATGCCCGCGATCACCGGGAGCCAGCTCACGCCGTCACCGGTCTCGGCCGCGGAGGCGGAGGCGGAGGCGGTGCCGGTGAGTTCGGTGAGGTCCACCGCGGAGGCGCCGGCGCCGAAGGTGATGCCGCCCGCGGAGGGCCGGATCACCGTCTGGACGGCGTCGTTGAGGCTGTCGAGGGCCGGGAGCTTGTCCGCGGCGAACTCGATCACCAGGAGCACGGTGAGGGACACGAGCGTGACCGGGTGCTCCAGCCACTGCCAGGCGGCCCCGAGGGGGAGGAGGTCGGTGAAGCGTGCGATCAACCCGACCGCGAGGAGGGGGATGTAGGCGTTGAGCCCGGCCGCGGAGGACAGTCCCAGGCCGGTGAGGGTGGCGATCATGGCTTCCTTCGTGAGCTGCGTGCGACGGCGGGGGCCGCGCTCGGGCGCGGCCCCGTGGGGCCGTCCTCATCGGAGTGGACGCTCGCGAAGGCTCTGCGGTTTCGCCGTTTCCGCTACTGCCAGTACTGCTCCACCTCGGGCGCCGGGCGCACCTGCGCCTCGTCGGGGTCCTGTCCGTGCTCACTGCGGGCGCGCCGCTGCCGGAGCAGGTCCCAGCACTGGTCGAGCGACTCCTCCACCTCCCTCATCCGGGACCGCTCGGCGGTCTCCAGTCCTCCGGGCCGGGAGCGGAGCGTGTGCTCCTCGTCCATCAGGGCCCGGATGGTGGCCAGGATCTCGTTCTCGGCACTGTGGCTCATACCGCCATGGTCGGCCGGTGCCGTGCCGGGGGCAAGGCTCCGGGCCCCGGCTTGCCGAGTGCGGACCCGGAATTGACGAGCGCTCGCGCCCGGGCCCGCCGGGCGGCACCCGGCGTCCCGCCCCGCAATGTCTGGGAAACTCCTACTACGGCCGTGTTCACGGCGGCGAGTGGGTACGAGCGCGCGGAATGCTGTCCGACTTTCCGCGGTTGGATACCTTGAGGGGGTATGGTTATGGCATCTGATCAGGGACGACACGGAGACGGCGGCATGGTGGGCAACCACGGTTACAGCGACGACAAGCAGAGCCACATCAACCGGCTGCGCCGCATCGAAGGTCAGATCCGGGGCCTGCAGCGCATGGTCGAGGACGACCAGTACTGCATCGACATCCTCACCCAGACCTCGGCGGTCAACAAGGCGCTGCGCTCCTTCGCGCTGTCCATGCTGGACGAACACCTCAAGCACTGTGTGGCGAACGCGGTCGCCAACGGCGGCGACGAGGCCGACGAGAAGGTCCGCGAGGCCTCCGACGCCATCGCCCGACTGGTCCGCTCCTGAGCCGCGCGTGACCGGTTCCGGCCGCCCTGACGACCCCGGCCGACCGGTGCCCCACCGCCTATTCTGGGCGCCATGTCCCCCGAAGAACAGCCGCGTCCCCCCGCGCCCAACCGCCGTTCCACCGCCCTGGAGCGGCGGTTGGCGGTTCCCGTCCTCATCGCGGCGGTCGTGTCCGTGCCGGCCCTCTTCCTCGGTGTCTGGGGCGAGGGGGCCTGGGCCACGGTCGGCGACCGGATCAACTGGGCGGCCGGCATCGTCCTGTGGGGCGAGTGGATCATGCTCATCGCGCTGGCCGACAACAAGCGGGAGTGGCTGCGCACGCACTGGTGGGCGACCGTCATCGCGGCCGTGACCGTGCCCGCCGTCCTCTTCGCCCTCGGCCCGGCCCAGGTCCTGCGCATGGTGCGCGCCTTCGGGGCCCTCCCTCTGCTGCGCGTCACCCGGATCATCGAAGCCGGCGGCATCCTGCGCCGCCGCATGGGCCTGACCGGCCGGATCGGCCGGGCGGTGGCCGCCGCGACGACGCTGCTGGCCGCCGCGTTCGTGACCGCGGTCCTGGCCGACCCGTCCTCGGCCAGCCGCGGCTACGTCGAGCGGGCCGTCGCCCTCCTGGGGCCCTGGCCGACCGCGCTGGCGGTGGCGGTCACCGTCGCCGCCACCGCCGTGGTCCTCTGCTACCGCTGGCGGCGGGTCCGCGCCGTGCGGGCGCGCACCGCCGCGCCGCGTCCGCCTCAGTCCTCGCCGTAGCGCTCGCGCAGGTTCTCCCGCAGCCGGGCGCCCTCCCGGCCCGCGCTCTCGGTGTCCAGGTAGTGCACGTCCTCGTTGGCCACGAACGACGCCGGGCGCCCGTCGTCGGCGAAGCCGAGCCGCGAGACCTCCCCGCCGGTGGCCGCCCTGATCGCCCAGTTGGCCATGATGCGGGCCCGCGCGGGTGCCGAGGGCACCGCCGCCACGTGGTAGCCGCGGGTGACGGCCAGCGCGGGCAGCCCGGTGAGTTCGAACTGCAGCACGCGGGCGAGGGCGTCCTTGCCGCTCAGGTCCACCACGAGCCCCATGTCGCGGTGCCGGAACTCCCGCATCGGCCGCCCCAGGATCGAGGAGCACACGTTCTCCGCCGCGGTCGCCGCCTGCCGGCTGGCGTACTGGGCGGTCGGCGGGCAGTACGGGCTCTCGGGGTGCGACAGGTTGGGCACCGCCGCGGCGTCGCCGACCGCGAAGACCTCGGGCAGGCCCGGGACGCGCAGGTCGGAGTCGACCTCCAGGCGCCCGCGCTGGGTGGGCTTGCCCAGCGTCTCCATGAGCGGGCTGGGCGCCACGCCCGCGGTCCAGATGAGCGTGCGGCAGGGCAGGGCCCGCCCGTCGGTGAGGACCACCTTGTCGGCGGTGACCTCGCGGACGCTGACCTTGAGCTTGACCTCGATCCCCATCGAGCGCAGCATGTCCAGCGCCCGGCGGCCGAGCCGGTCGCCGAGTTCCGGCAGCACCTTGGGCGCGATGTCGACCAGGTGCCAGCGGATCACCGACCGCAGTTCGGGGTAGCGCCGGGCGGCCTCCTCGGTCAGGCGCATGAGCGAGGCCGCGGTCTCCACGCCGGTGTAGCCGCCGCCGACGACGATGAAGCGGCAGCGCTCCTCACGTTCGACCGGGTCGCGGCTGTCGTTGGCGAGTTCGAGCTGGGCCAGGACGTGGTCGCGCAGCAGCACCGCCTCGGCGAGGGTCTTGGCTCCGTACGCGTGCTCGGTCAGGCCGGGGATGTCGAAGCCCCGGGTCAGGCCGCCGGGGGCCAGGACCAGGCGGTCGTAGGGCACCGGTGCCAGCTCCCCGGTGGGCCGGCGTACGACGACCGTGCGGTCGGCGGTGTCGACGCCGACGGCGTGCCCGGGGATCAGCCGGGTGTCCCGGGTGAGCCGGTGCACGGACATCGCGACCGACTGGGGCGTGAGCAGCCCCGAGGCCACCTGGGGCAGCAAGGGGCTGTAGAGCATGTAGTCGTGTGGTGCGACGAGGGCGATGTCGGCCGCCCCTGTCGGGATACGGCGTTCGAGGTGACGCAGGGTGTGGACGCCGCCGAAACCCGCGCCTACCACCACGATCCGAGGCCGAGACATTGGTACACCGCTCCTTCTTCGTGTCGTGGTGCGGTACGTCCGTCACACCCGGACGAGGCCGGGACGTGGGGCGTACCCACTTCACCGCGGCCGAATGTACGTGCGCGGGAACCCTTCGCGCGTGTTCCCGCACCGGACGTTCCGCGCTCTTTGTCCGTCTTTTGTGCTGGCGCGAAAAGGAATACTGCCGCTTCTCCGCCATGTAACCCCCGCATGACCGCACAGCACGCAGACTTGTTGACTGTGTGTGGTCACGCGACTACCAGATGCGTGGCCCTCTCATCGGAAGGACTGACAACGCGTATGCGTGCGTTCACCAAGATCGCCGTCGCCACCGCCGTGGCCGGCGGCCTGTGCATCGCCGGCACCGGTACCGCTCTCGCCGAGCCGCCGCCCGAGGAGGCGGCCGTCGACGCCGTCGAGGGCGGCACCGGAACCGCCCAGGAGACCGCCGGCGAACTGTCGGAGGAGGCGCTCGCCCTGCTGGAGGACGAGGAGGTCGTCGCCCTCCTGAGCGACCCGGCCGTGGTCGAGCTGCTGGGCGACGAGGACGCCGTCGCCGTCATCGCCGAGCTGGCCGCCATGGAGGACCCGGCGGGCGCGCTGGAGGCGGTCGAGCTGCCGGAGGCACCCGCTGAGCTCCCGGACGCCGAACTGCCGGACGCCGAACTGCCCGAGGCCCCGGTCGAGGCGCCGGAGGCCCCGGCCGGCGGTGTCGGGGACGTCACGGGCGCCCTGCCGTAGGGACCGCCGGGACGGGGCGGGCGGCCGCGAGGACCGTCCGCCCCGTCCCGTGCTCCGGGCCGGACGGTCAGCCGCCGTTGAGCGCGGCGGCCACCCGCTCACCGATGTCGGAGTCCACGTCGCGCCAGTACTTCAGGGCGCGGGTCAGGACCCCGTGGTCGGCGACCGAGGACATGTGCCCGGCGATGTTGGACACCAGCCGCTCGCGCGCGGCGTCGTCCATGACGTCGCGGATGAGCGCCCGGGGCTGGACGAAGTCGTCGTCGTCCCGGTGCGCGGAGTAGGCCTCGCGCACCAGCTCACCCGCCTCCACCGGCCACGACGCCTCGTCCACGCCGGTCTGTTCGCCCGCGTCCGGGCCGCCGAAGGAGTTCGGGTGGTAGGGCGCCGCGGTGTCCGGGGCGAAGGAGCGCATCCGCCCGTCCTTGGCGTAGGAGCGCACCGGCACGCGCGGCCGGTTGGGCGGCAGCTCGTCGTAGTTGACGCCGATCCGGTACCGGTGGGCGTCGGGGTAGGAGAACATCCGCGCGAGCAGCATCTTGTCCGGCGACGGCCCGATGCCCGGCACGAGGTTGGACGGCTCGAAGGCCGCCTGCTCGACGTGGATGTGGTGGTTCTCCGGGTTCTCCTTCAGCGTCATCCGGCCGACCTCGATCAGCGGGTAGTCCGCGTGCGGCCACACCTTGGTCAGGTCGAACGGGTTGAACCGGTAGTCGGCCGCGTCCTCCGCCGGCATGATCTGCACCTTGAGCGTCCACGACGGGTGGTCGCCCCTCTCGATCGCCGTGGACAGGTCGCGCCGGTAGAAGTCGGCGTCCTGCCCGGCCAGGAGGTCGGCCTCCGCCTGCGGCAGGAAGTCGTTGCCCTGGTCGGTGAGGAAGTGGTACTTCACCCACACGCGGCGCCCCTCGGCGTTGACCCACATGTACGTGTGCGAGCCGAAGCCGTCCATGCGGCGCCAGTTCCTGGGGATGCCGCGGTCCCCCATGAGCCAGGTGACCTGGTGCGCCGACTCCGGCGACAGCGACCAGTAGTCCCACTGCATGGTGTGGTCGCGCAGACCGGTCCGCGGATCGCGCTTCTGGGAGCGGATGAAGTCCTGGAACTTCTGGGGGTCGCGCATGAAGAACACCGGGGTGTTGTTGCCGACCAGGTCGTAGTTGCCGTGCCGCGTGTAGAACTTCAGCGCGAACCCGCGTGGGTCGCGCCAGGTGTCCGGGCTGCCCATCTCGCCCGCGACACTGGAGAACCGCGCCAGCAGGGGCGTCTCCCGGCCGGGTTGGAACACGTCGGCGCGGGTGAACTCCCGGACGTCGCCCGTCACCCGGAAGGTCCCGTAGGCTCCGCCGCCCTTGGCGTGCACGACGCGCTCGGGCACGCGCTCGCGGTTGAAGTGCGCCATCTTCTCGATCAGGTACGCGTCGTGCAGGACCACCGGCCCGTCCCGGCCCACGCTCAGCGAGTGCTCGTCGCTGGACACCGGGCGCCCCGCGTTGGTGGTGGTGGACGCGCCGGGACGCGTGTTCGGTCCGTCGGACATGGAGCAGTCTCCCTCGCTCGCCTGCTCTCCCCCGCGGCTCCCCGGGGGAGCTGTCGGCGCCGACCTACCCACGAGCGGGTCAAGCTACGGTCAATGAGCGGCGCTGTTCGCCGCGACCGCGACCGGGGCGGTGAGCGCGGCGGTCCCCATGGTCCGCAGCAGGTCCGCCATCTCCTCGCGGCCGAGGCCGCCGCGGCTGTGCGGGGTGGAGTTGAGCAGGCCGAACGCGGCGTGCACGGCGGCGCGCAGAACGTCGTCGGAGTCGTGGGGGCGCAGGTCGGCCAGGACGCCCACCCACTGTTCGACATAGCCGCGCTGGAGGCGACGGACACGGTACAGGTCGGCCTCGGTGAGGTGGCCGAGTTCGCGGTCGTGGACCGTGATGAGAGCGGGCTCGTCCAGGGCGAACGCGATGTGCCCGCGCAACAGCAGGTCCAGGGCCTCCCGCGAGTCCCGCGCCGCGGCCACGAGCTCGGCGCCCTGGCGGGCCAGTCGGTCGCTGATGTCCACCAGCACCTCGCCCAGCAGGGCCTCCTTGCCGGGGAAGTGCCGGTAGAGGGCGGGACCGCTGGTCCCCACGGCGCGACCGAGGTCGTCGATGGTCACCCCGCGGAACCCGCGTTCGGCGAACAGCTCCGCGGCCGCCCCCAGGATCGCCGTCCGGCGCTCCCCCGTCGGTCTGGACCCCATGTACGCCCGCCTCTCCCGCGGTGGTCGCGCCCGTTTCGCGCGTCGGTCTGGACACACATGTTAGTAGTTACTAACATCACTCGTGTTAGTGAGCATTAACATCCCTCCACGAGAGGACACCATGAGCAGGGCACCCGTGCTCGGCTCGGCGGTGGACACCGCCGGGCCCGCGTTCGCCGCCAACGACGCGGCGAACCGCGCCCTCGCCCTGGAGCTGCGCGAGCGGATCGCGACCGCCGCCCTGGGCGGCCCGGAGAAGACCCGGGCACGACACGTCGAACGCGGCAAACTCCTGCCGCGCGACCGCGTCGACCTCCTCCTCGACCCCGGTTCCCCCTTCCTGGAGATCGCGCCCCTGGCCGCCTACGGGCTCTACGGCGCCGACGGCCAGGACGCGCCCGGAGCCGGCATGATCGCGGGTGTGGGCCGGGTGGCCGGCCGCCCGACGGTCGTGGTCGCCAACGACGCCACGGTCAAGGGCGGCAGCTACTACCCGATGACGGTGAAGAAGCACCTGCGGGCGCAGGAGGTGGCGCTGCACAACCGGCTGCCGTGCGTCTACCTGGCCGACTCCGGCGGCGCGTTCCTGCCCATGCAGGACGACGTGTTCCCCGACCGCGAGCACTTCGGACGCATCTTCTACAACCAGGCCACCATGTCGCGGATGGGGATCCCGCAGATCGCCGCGGTGCTGGGCTCGTGCACGGCCGGGGGCGCCTACGTCCCGGCGATGAGCGACGAGGCCGTCATCGTCCGCGACCAGGGCACGATCTTCCTGGGCGGGCCGCCGCTGGTGAAGGCGGCCACCGGCGAGGTCGTCACCGCCGAGGAGCTGGGCGGCGGCGACCTGCACTCGCGCGTGTCCGGCGTGACCGACCACCTGGCCGACGACGACGCCCACGCGCTCACCATCGTGCGGCGCGTGGCCGACACCCTGGGGCCGGTCGGCGAGCCGGCGTGGGAGGTGCGCGAGCCCCGCCCGCCGGCGCACGATCCCCAGGAGCTGTACGGCGTCGTGCCCGCCGACACCCGCACGCCCTACGACGTGCGCGAGGTCATCGCCCGGGTCGTGGACGGCAGCGAGTTCACCGAGTTCAAGGCCGAGTACGGCACCACCCTGGTCACCGGGTTCGCGCACATCCACGGGCACCCCGTGGGCATCATCGCCAACAACGGCATCCTGTTCGCCGAGTCCGCGCTCAAGGGCGCCCACTTCATCGAGCTGTGCGACCGGCGCTCCATCCCGCTGGTGTTCCTGCAGAACATCTCCGGGTTCATGGTGGGCCGCGACTACGAGGCGGGCGGTATCGCCAAGCACGGCGCCAAGATGGTCACGGCCGTGGCCTGCGCCCGCGTGCCCAAGTTCACCGTGGTCGTCGGCGGTTCGTTCGGCGCGGGCAACTACAGCATGTGCGGCCGCGCCTACTCGCCCCGCTTCCTGTGGATGTGGCCCAACGCCCGCATCTCCGTGATGGGCGGGGAGCAGGCGGCCTCGGTGCTGTCCACCGTGCGCCGCGACCAGCTCTCCGCGCGCGGCGAGGAGTGGTCCGAGCAGGACGAGGAGGCCTTCAAGGCGCCCATCCGCGACCAGTACGAGGAGCAGGGCAGCCCGTACTACTCCACCGCGCGCCTGTGGGACGACGGGGTCATCGACCCCGCCGACACCCGCGACGTTCTCGCCATGGCCCTGTCCGCCGCCCGCCACGCTCCGCTGGAGCCGGTGGGCTACGGCGTCTTCCGGATGTGAGGAACCCTTGACAACGACGTCCGCACCCTCCGTACCTCCGGTACCCGTCGAACGGCCTGCCACCGTGCTGGTCGCCAACCGGGGCGAGATCGCCCTGCGCGTCATGCGCACGCTGCGCCGGATGGGCCTGGGCTCGGTGGCCGTGTTCACCGACGCCGACGCCGACGCACCGCACACGCTGGCCGCCGACCGGGCGCTGCGCGTGGACGGCTACCTCGACTCCGCCGCGATCGTCGCCGCGGCCGTGGAGAGCGGCGCCACGATGGTCCACCCCGGCTACGGCTTCCTGTCGGAGAACGCCGCCTTCGCCCGGGCCTGCGCCGAGGCGGGCCTGGTGTTCGTCGGCCCGCCCGCCGCCGCCATCGACGCCATGGGCGACAAGATCAGCGCCAAGGACACCGTCGCCGGCGCCGGCGTCCCGGTTCTGGGCGGGTTCACTGAGAAACCCGGGCAGCCGATGAGCGACGAGGACCTGCTCGGCGCGGCCCGGGACACCGGGTACCCCCTGCTCATCAAGCCGTCGGCCGGCGGTGGCGGCAAGGGGATGCGCGCGGTGCACTCCCCCGCCGACCTGGCCGACAGCGTCGCGGCCGCCCGCCGGGAGGCCGCGGCCTCCTTCGGCGACGCCACACTGCTGGTGGAACGGCTGGTACAGCGTCCCCGCCACATCGAGGTGCAGGTCCTGGCCGACGCCCACGGCAACGTCGTGCACCTGGGCGAACGCGAGTGCAGCCTGCAGCGGCGGCACCAGAAGGTGGTGGAGGAGGCCCCCTCGCCGCTGTTGACCGCCGAGCAGCGGGCCCTCATGGGCGAGTCCGCGGTCGCCGCCGCCCGGGCCTGCGGCTACGTGGGCGCGGGCACCGTGGAGTTCATCGCCGAGGCCGACCCGGACGGGTCCCTGTCGTTCTCCTTCCTGGAGATGAACACCCGCCTGCAGGTCGAGCACCCGGTGACCGAGGAGGCCGTGGCGATCGACGGCGTGCGCGGCATCGACCTCGTCGAGCTGCAGATCCGGGTGGCCCGGGGCGAGCCGCTGCCGTTCGGGCAGGCCGACGTGTCCCTGCGCGGGCACGCCGTGGAGTGCCGGATCTACGCCGAGGACGCCGACCGGGGCTTCCTGCCCACCGGCGGGCCGATCCTGTCGCTGTCGGAGCCCTCGGGCGCGCTGGTGCGGGTGGACTCGGGGATCACCGAGGGCGGCGCGGTCACGTCGTCGTTCGACCCCATGCTCGCCAAGGTCGTCACGTGGGGCGCGGACCGCGCCGAGGCGCTGCGCCGGATGGACGAGGCGCTGGCGGGGTACCTGCTGCTGGGCTGCGTCACCAACACCGCGTTCCTGCGCCGCCTGCTGCGCCATCCGCGCGTGGTGGCCGGTGACCTGAGCACCGACCTCATCGAGACCGAGCCCCCGGAGCCCGCCCCGGACCGGGTGCCCCCGGAGGTGTACGCGGCCGCGGCACTGGACCACCAGCTCGACCTGGAGGAGTCCGACGGCGCGGCGGCGGACCGGTTCGCCGTCCCCGACGGCTGGCGCATGGGCGGGCCGGCCTGGACCCGGTGGCGGCTGCGCGCGCCCCGGCACGACTCCGCCGTGGTGCGGGTCCGCCGCACCGGGCCCGGAGCCTTCCTGGTCCGGGTGGAGGAGGACGCGGCGCAAGTGCCGGGCGCCCCGGCGGACTCCGCCGAGCCGGTCGCGCCCGTCGCGGCCCGCGCCCACCGGGCCGCGGACGGCACCCGCCTGACGGTCGGCTACGACGGGACCAGCCGCACCTACACGCGGGCCTTCGACCCGGCCACCGACCACCGGTGGCTCGGCGCGGACGGCACCGCGTGGACCCTGCACGAGGAGCCCGTGGCCGCCGCCCTGCGCGACGACGCCGCCGCGGGCGACGGGACCGTGCGCAGCCCCATGCCCGGCACGGTGCTCGCCGTCCCGGTCGAGGTGGGCCAGGCGGTCACGGCGGGCACGCCGGTGGCCGTCGTCGAAGCGATGAAGATGGAGCACTCCGTGCCCTCCCCGATCGACGGAACCGTCGCCACCGTGGCGGTCCGGCCGGGGGCGTCCGTACCGATGGACGCCGTCCTGGTCACCGTCGAGCCCGCCCCGGAGGCCGCGGCGCACCCGCCGGCGGCCTCCGACCCCACCCCCGCCACCAGCGAGGAGAACCAGTGATGAACCGTCACGAGCTGTCGACCGAGCACGCCGACCTGAGGGCCGCCGTGGAGGAGTTCGCCCGGACCGAGGTCGCCCCGGTCATCGGCGACTTCTACGAGAGGGGCGCCTTCCCCTACGACATCGTCGCGAAGATGGGGCGGATGGGGCTGTTCGGGCTGCCCTTCCCCGAGGAGCACGGGGGGATGGGCGGCGACTACTTCGCGCTGTGCCTGGCCCTGGAGGAACTGGCCCGGGTCGACTCCTCGGTGGCGATCACCCTGGAGGCCGGAGTGTCGCTGGGCGCGATGCCGCTGTACCGGTTCGGGTCCGACGACCAGAGGAAGACCTACCTGCCACGGCTGTGCTCCGGAGAGGCGCTGGGCGCGTTCGGCCTCACCGAGCCCGGCGGCGGCTCGGACGCGGGCGGCACCCGGACCACGGCGCGCCTGGAGGGCGGGGAGTGGGTGATCAACGGGACGAAGTCGTTCATCACCAACTCGGGGACCGACATCACCTCGCTGGTGACGGTCACGGCCGTGACCGGCCGGCGCGAGGACGGGCGCCCGGAGATCTCGGCGATCCTGGTGCCGGCGGGCACACCGGGGTTCTCGATCGGGCAGCACTACTCCAAGGTGGGGTGGAACGCCTCGGACACCAACGAGCTGGTGTTCGAGGACTGCCGGGTGCCCGAGGCCAACCTGGTGGGCGAGCGGGGGCGCGGGTACGCGCAGTTCCTGCGGATCCTCGACGAGGGCCGGATCGCGATCGCCGCGCTGTCGGTGGGCCTGGCGCAGGGGTGCGTGGACGAGAGCGTGCGCTACGCCCACGAGCGCAGCGCGTTCGGGCACACCATCGGCGAGTACCAGGCGATCCAGTTCAAGATCGCCGAGATGGAGGCCCGGGCGCACACCGCGCGGCTGGCGTACTACGACGCGGCCTCGCGGATGCTGGCGGGCGAGCCGTTCAAGAAGGAGGCGGCGATCGCCAAGCTCATCGCCTCCAACGCGGCGATGGACAACGCCCGTGACGCGACGCAGGTGTTCGGCGGATACGGGTTCATGAACGAGTTCCCGGTGGGCCGGTTCTACCGCGACGCCAAGATCCTGGAGATCGGCGAGGGCACCAGCGAGGTGCAGAAGATGCTCATCGCCCGCGAACTGGGACTTCCGGCCTAAGCCCGAGGACATCGAACGGGGCGGGCGGTCCACCGCGACCACCCGCCCCGTTCGCGGTGCGGGCGGGACCGGCGAGGATGAGCCGCATGAGGAACCGAACGCCCCGCCCGCCCGAGCCACCGATGATCCGGGCACTCCGCGGCTGCGCCGCCACCGCGCTCTTCGGCTTCGCCGTCCTCCTGGTGCTGGTGAGCTTCGGGGCGACCACGGAGATGGAGACGTTCCCCGGGCTGCGGGAGAACCGGTCGTGGATGGTGGTCCTCCTCCTGGTGCTCGCGCTCGCGGCGACCGCCCTCGGGCTGCTGCTCTCCGGATGGCGGTCCTTCGGCGGCCGGGCCGCGGTCGCCTGCCTCGTCGTGGTGATGGCGCTGCGGATGTGGACGCTCGCACCCGTGCTGCACTGCTGGTCCTATGACAGCGTGGGACGCGGCGACGACGGCACCTACACCTGCGCGAACCGGAACGGCACCGCGCAGTGAAGGCTCGGGGGTCCGACGGCCCGTACCGGTCGTCGGTCGGGCCGGGGCACGGGTCGACCGTGGCCGGTTCCGGTCAGGACCGAATCCGGGCGCCGGCCGGGCCCCTGCGCACCGCGCAGCGCCGCGCCGACCATCGCGACCGCGCACCGCGGAACCCGCCCCAGCAGCGGGTTTCCGCTGGTCGTCGGCGCACGTGTGGCGCCGGTGCCGCCGTGGACCACCCGCGACGCGGAGGACGGGTGGGACCCGCAGCGGCCGGTGGTGCCCGAGGGTCACCGGAGGACGACTCGAAGGGGTGACAAGCACTCGCAACCGACACAGAATGGACCCGAAAGGCCAGTGCGGGTCCACACCGGACCCGACGACCCGTCCCGCCCACAGCGGGTCCCGCCGCGAGTCCATGGTCGAGCGTCCACCCGGCCGGAGGAGTCACCCGATGGAAGGCGTACTCGCCGTCATCGCACTGGTCGCCGTCGTGGTCTCCGCGGGGGCGATCACCGTCGCCGCGCACTTTCGCACCGAACGCTCCTCGGAGATGCGTGCCTGGGCCCGCGAGCACGGCTGGCACTACACCGAACACCACCCGCGCCCGCTGGAGGACGCCGTCCTCCCCCGCCCCGTCCACGGTGACCACGCCCGCGCCCAGCACGTTCTCACCGGTCGGCGCGGGCAGTACCTGGTCACCGCGTTCGAGCACACCCACACCGCCACCGCCCCCGACCGGCGCGGCACCGGCCGCACCCGGCACACCTACCGCGTGGTGGCCGTGCGCACCCCCGGCCCCGTCGCCGAACTGGAGATCCGCCGCCGGGACCTGCCCCGCACCGTGCCCGACCACGACATCGGCGACGTGGATCCCGCGTTCGGCAGCGCCTTCCACGCCGTGGGCAGCGACGACGAGTTCACCCGCTCCGTCCTGGACCACGACACCGCGGCCTGGCTGCTGGCCGACTCCCGGTCGCGGTCGCTGCCGGTGCGCTTCACCGGCGACTACGTCCTGACCTGGGCGCCGATGGGCCTGGACCCGGACCGGGCGCTGACCGCCGCCGACTACCTCATCGAACTCGTCAACCGGATCCCGGAACAGGCCTGGAAGCGGCGCGCCCCCGGCGCCTGACACCGGCCCGCCGGACGAACCGCCCGCGGGAGTGCGCCAGAACTCCCGGCGCACGGTCACCGACGTGCGGTGTTCGTCATGTGGTCCGGATAAACTCCGGCTTGCCCCAACGCACAAGGAGAACGCATGAGCGACCCCAACGCGACCCACCGCATCTCGCGTGCGGACCTGTTCAGTGACGACGAGGAGGAGACCGCGACCGCCCCGGACCCCAACGCGACGGCGCGCATCTCCCGTGAGGACCTCTTCCGGGACGACCAGGAGCCGCGGACGCCGCGGGAACACTCCTGAGCCTGCCCCAGGGCCCGCCCCGGCGTCCCGGGGCGCACACCGCCCGCTGAGCGCCCTCTCCCCCGCCCCGCGTCCCGGCGACCGGCGGATCCCGGCCCCGGATCGCGGGCGGAGCGGCCCCCGGCCGACGCCGACCCGAACGCGAGGAGCGCCCGCCCGGAATTCCGGGCGGGCGCTCCTGCGTCGGACACGTCCCCAAGCCCTGTGCCGCGGAGAATCACCCCGCGGAGCGGCGCGCGCCGAAGTCGCCCTAGCGGCGCTCGCGGACGGCGGCCACGATCTCCGCCACCGCCTCGTCGATCGGCACGCCGTTGTTCTGGGAGCCGTCGCGGTAGCGGAAGGACACGGCGTTCTTGCTGATGTCCTCGTCGCCGGCCAGCAGCATGAACGGGACCTTCTGCTTCTGGGCGTTGCGGATCTTCTTCTGCATGCGGTCGTCGCTGGCGTCGACCTCGACCCGGACCCCCTCCGCGCGCAGCCTGGCGGCCACCTCCTGGAGGTAGGGCACGTGTTCGTCGGCGATGGGGATGCCCACGGCCTGCACCGGGGCGAGCCAGGCCGGGAAGGCGCCCGCGTAGTGCTCCAGCAGAACCGCGAAGAACCGCTCGATGGAACCGAACAGGGCGCGGTGGATCATCACCGGGCGCCGACGGGTACCGTCCGCGGCGGTGTACTCCAGGTCGAAGCGCTCGGGCAGGTTGAAGTCCAGCTGGATGGTGGACATCTGCCAGGTACGGCCGATGGCGTCCTTGGCCTGGACCGAGATCTTGGGGCCGTAGAAGGCGGCACCGCCCGGGTCCATCACCAGTTCCAGGCCCTGCTTCTCCGCGGCTCGGCGCAGGGTGTCGGTGGCCTCGGCCCAGACCGTGTCGTCACCGATGTACTTCTCCGGGTCCTTGGTGGACAGCTCCAGGTAGAAGTCGTCCAGGCCGTAGTCGCGCAGCAGGTCGAGCACGAAGGTCAGTAGCGAGTCGAGCTCGTCCGCCATCTGCTCCTCGGTGCAGTAGATGTGCGCGTCGTCCTGGGTGAAGCCGCGGGCACGGGTGAGTCCGTGCACCACGCCGGACTTCTCGTACCGGTACACGGTCCCGAACTCGAACAGGCGCATCGGCAGCTCGCGGTAGGAGCGCCCGCGGGCGTCGAAGATGAGGTTGTGCATCGGGCAGTTCATCGGCTTCAGGTAGTAGTCCTGGCCGCCGTCGAGCTGCATGGGCGGGTACATGCCGTCCGCGTACCAGTCGAGGTGCCCCGACTTCTCGAACAGCGTGCTCTTGGTGGCGTGCGGGGAGTAGACGAACTCGTAGCCGCTCTCCTCGTGCCGCTTGCGCGAGTAGTCCTCCATCACGCGGCGGATGATGCCGCCCCGGGGGTGGAAGACCGCCAGGCCGGAGCCGATCTCGTCCGGGATGGAGAACAGGTCCAGCTCGGAGCCGAGCTTGCGGTGGTCGCGCTTCTCCGCCTCCTCCAGGAAGGCGAGGTAGGCCTTGAGGGCGTCCTTGTCCTCCCAGGCGGTGCCGTAGACGCGCTGCAGCTGCGGGTTGGTCTCCTTGCCGCGCCAGTAGGCGGCGGCGGTGCGCATCAGCTTGAAGGCCGGGATGGCCTTGGTGGTGGGAACGTGCGGACCCCGGCACAGGTCCTTCCAGCACTGCTCGCCCGTGCGCGGATGGACGTTGTCGTAGACGGTCAGCTCGCCCGCGCCCACCTCGACGCCGGCGCCCTCGGCGGCCTCGGCCGCGTCGCTGCCCTTGATGCCGATGAGCTCCAGCTTGTAGGGCTCGGTGGCGAGTTCGGCGCGCGCCTCCTCGTCGGTGACGACGCGGCGGTCGAAGCGCTGCCCCTGCTTGATGATCTGCTGCATCTTCTTCTCGATGCTCTTGAGATCGGCGGGGGTGAACGGCTCGGCGACGTCGAAGTCGTAGTAGAAGCCGTTCTCCACGGGCGGGCCGATGCCGAGCTTGGCCTCGGGGAAGAGCTCCTGGACGGCCTGGGCGAGGACGTGCGCGGTGGAGTGGCGCAGGATCGCCCGCCCCTCCTCGGACTCGATGGTGACCGGCTCGACGACGTCGCCGTCGGCCAGCTCGCGCGCGAGGTCGCGCGGCTCGCCGTTGACCAGTGCCGCGATGACGGTCCTGCCGTCGGCGTCCAGCGCCTGTCCCGCCGTGGTCGTGGCCGCCACCGCACGCGGGGTTCCGGCGAGGGTGATGTGCAGCTCAGGCGCGGCGGACACGGTGACTCCTAGAGGTGACGTGGGTCGGGTGGCACACCAGGGCGCGATGCGCACGCGAGCGCGTGCCACCACCGCGGGCGGCCTGGCGTTTCGCCTTCGATGCTATCGGCTCCCGACCGGGGCCGCTTCGGCCGTCCACAGGCCCGCGTCCCGGGCCCTCGGGGCACACGGACCCACGATTCGGTCCGCGTGATTCGGCCACCCCGGGGGGATACACCCCTCAGCGGACAGAACGCCGAAGAGGGAGATGCAAGGACGATCTGTCACGAATCATCACGTTCACCGGCACGCGCCCACAGCGTGTCGGAAGACCATTGATCACGGATGCAAGATCGGTGAGAATCAGCAGACATCCGACCTCCTCCCCCGCCGACCGAATGCTCCCACTCACTCCGACCGAATACTGTGAGCGCATGTCACCGAGCCCATCGAGCGGCCCACCGGCCCCGGAGACATCCCCCACTCACCATGCCCACGTCCGCCGATGGCGGCGCCTGCGCGCACGGCTGCGCCTCTTCCGCAGGCGCATGCACACCCATCCGGCGCTCCATCTCCCCTGGCGCGTGCTCGTCGGGACGGTCGGCACCGTCGTCATCCTCGCGGGACTGGTCATGATGGTCTTCCCCGGACCGGGCGTCGCCGCGCTCCTGCTGGGACTGGTCATCCTCAGCACCGAGTTCCGTTGGGCGAACAGCCTGGTGCGGCCGGTACGGGTGTGGAGCAGGCGCGTCGAGCGCTTCGGCCACCGCAAGAAGGACGAGTACCTCGCGCGCTGGCGGACCCGCCGCGCCGCCAGGGCCCGCCGAACGTCCCCACGCCCGGAATAGGCGCGCCCGATACGCCGCTACCAGCGAGCCGGAACCCGGTCCTGAAGATGAGGCTCCACGTTACCTGGTCCTGACCGGACCGAAACCACGAAAGAGGGGCCGACTCCGTTCGATACGGAGTCGGCCCCTCTGCGCTGTGGGCGATACTGGACTCGAACCAGTGACCTCGTCGGTGTGAACGACGCGCTCTAGCCAACTGAGCTAATCGCCCTGAGCTGCTGCCCCGTCCGCCCTGTCGGCCGGACAACAAGAACTCTAGCGCATGTTCGAGGGTGTCCGCGCACACCGTCCCACCGGACGACGGAGCCACTGTGTGACAGAGGTCACATCAGGGGATCTGTGCGTTCACCGGGGAGTCGCCGACCCGTCATGCAGGCCGCTCACAGAAGGAGTTCCCGCCCCCGCTCACCCACCGCGGGGCACCGAGTCATTACCATTACGTGACGCGGGCCACGCGACATGGGGAAATCTTTGGTTTCCCCTGGTCATTACAGTGACGAAGGATCGTGGAGCCGCCATGCGGCGCGCTGGGCCCGCTGGGCGGGCAGCGAGACCTCCGGTCCGACCAAGAAAGTCTCCGTACTCACGTCATAGTCCGCGAACGACCGCGTTGGAGCGAGTGAGACGGCAACCGACCCGCGCCGGAACAGCTGGGCCGGACGAGAAAAGGTTTGGCGAACATGAACAGTAGCGACACCACTGCCACCGCCGAGCTGGGCCTGCGGCTCGTGGTCCCGGAGCGCACCGCGGTTCCCCTGGTCGCGCGACTCGACTACGGCTCGAGCGACCCGTACGCGATCCGCGTGGCCTTCCACACGGGCGAGGACACCCCCGTGGAGTGGATCTTCGCCCGCGAGCTCCTGACCGTGGGCATCGTCCGCCCGGTCGGCGAGGGCGACGTGCGCGTGTGGCCCTCCAAGGACGACAGCGGCGAGCGCACCGTCAGCATCTCCCTCTCCTCGCCCTTCGGGCAGGCCGAGTTCGACACGCAGGTGTCCCCGCTCGCGGAGTTCCTGCACCGCACGTACGAGATCGTGCCCGCCGGCCAGGAGGCGCAGTTCGTGGACCTCGACGACGAGATCCAGCAGCACCTGTACTCCTAGAGCCCTCGCGCCGGACCCGCCCCGTTCCCGCCGCGCCCACCCGGCGCCCGCGCGGGACCGAGCGACGGCACAGGACGACGGTACGCAGCGACGACGACCGAGGGGCGGCGCCCACCAGCGCCGCCCCTCGGTCGTGTCCGGCCCCGTCGGGTCCCCGGCGGTCAGGGGTCCAGGCGCTCGGCGGCGTGCTCGGCGAACACCGCGGCCGCCTTGGCCGAAACCGGCCCCACGCCCGCGGAGACCTGTCGGCCGTCGATGTGCAGGATCGGCTGGACGTCGCGCCCGGTGGAGGTCAGGAACGCCTCGGAGATCTCGGGGAGGCGCTCCATGGGGACGTCCTCCTCCTCGCCGCCGAACCACTCCAGGACCAGCTCGCGGGTGATGCCCGCCAGCGGCCCGGCCGACAGGGGCGGCGTCACGAGCCGCCCGTCGAGGACGACGAAGACGTTGCTGCCGGTGCCCTCGCACAGGTTCCCGGCGATGTTGCGGAAGACCGCCTCGCTGCCGCCGCGCTCCTTGGCGTAGGCCAGCGCGCGCACGTTGTCGGCGTAGGAGGTGGTCTTGAGCCCGGCCAGCGCACCGAACTCGTTGCGCGGCCAGGGGGCCACCACGACGTCGGTGTGCGGCGGGATGTCCGGGAAGGGGCCCAGAGCGACGATGGCCGTCTGCTCGCCCGACGCGCGGTCCGAGCCCAGCGGGCCGGCCCCGTCCGTGACGGTGATGCGCACGCGCGCGTCGGTGAGCTCGGGGTTGGCCGCGAGCGCCTGCGCGACCCCGTCGGCGATCAGGTCCAGGTCGGGTTCGGCCATGCCGAGCCCCTGCGCCGACCGCGCCAGGCGGCGCAGGTGGCGGGTGAGCGCGAACGGCCGCCCCTGCTGGGCGCGCACGGTCTCGAAGACGCCGTCACCGACGGTGATGCCGTGGTCGGACACGGGAATGCGGGCCTCGGACCCCTCGACGACCGTTCCGCAGCCGTAGCCGGCCCCAGCGATCCACACCCTCATGGCAAACCCCCCAGTTCTCAGCGGTCCGCGTGCGCGCGGCGACACCACGATCCTCCCACTCGGGAGTGTCCGGGGGCACCCGACGGGGAAGGGAGGTCTACCCGGGACAACACGGTGTTGGCAAGGCCCCTGTCCGGCACCGGCCGCGGTGACGGAATCCGACAGACTATGGCGAGGGCGTCAACGCAGGTCAGAACGGTGTGGAACCACTGAGGCGGACCCTGGCGACGCCATCGCGCCCAGACAGATAAGTTACGAATGACTATCATCTGGGCAACGCTTATGCGGGACCAGTGACGGCTGGCCCGTGCCTTTCCCCCACAGAGGTCCGGCCAACGGTCCAGAGTGCGCGTGTCCCCCTCACGCCCGACCACCAGACAGAGCAAAGAGAGACATGACCCCACCGAGCACCGCCCGCGGAGAACTCAGCTGGCTGCTGGACGATCTCCTCACCCGGGCCTCCGGTACACAGCACGCCATCGTTCTGTCCACCGACGGGCTTCTCATGGCCACCTCCAGCGGACTGGACCGGCCCGCCGCAGAACACCTGTCGGCGATCGCCTCGGGCCTGCACAGCCTCGCCGGCGGCGCGAGCAAGCAGTTCTCCGCGGGAGGCATCCGGCAGAGCATCATCGAGATGGACCGCGCGTTCCTGTTCGTGGCCGCCGCCGGCGAAGGGGCGTGCATGGCCCTGATGTCGGACGCCGACAGCGACGTGGGCCTGATCGCCTACGAGATGAACAAGGTGATCGAACGGGTCGGGCAGTACCTGTCCGCGCCACCGCGCCCGGACATGCCCTCGACGCCCGCGCACCTGGAGCAGTAGGCGGGCGGCTCGCGCCCGCCCAGGGGGGTGTGAGCACGCCCTCAGGAATCCGATTTCGCGCTTCGCCGGGTATCCGCTAGAGTTCTTAACGCAGCGAGGGGGACGGCCGGTCGAACCGGTGAACGCCCCGGGAACTCGCCGCGCGGACGTGGCTCAGCTGGTAGAGCATCACCTTGCCAAGGTGAGGGTCGCGGGTTCGAATCCCGTCGTCCGCTCGGAAACGGTGCGTTCCGCCATCCCAGGGTGGCGGAGCCATCGGGCCGGAGTCCGCTCCGGCCGCACGCGGACGTGGCTCAGCTGGTAGAGCATCACCTTGCCAAGGTGAGGGTCGCGGGTTCGAATCCCGTCGTCCGCTCGGAGAGGCCCATGCGGGTGTCACTCACGGCTCCCCGGTGCTTTCTGGCGGAGTGTCCGAGTGGCTTAGGTAAGGGACTGCAAATCCCTGCACACGGGTTCGATTCCCGTCTCCGCCTCGCATGACCTCGTCTCACGACGAGGCCGAGGGCGATTAGCTCAGTTGGTTAGAGCGCTACCTCGACACGGTAGAGGTCACAGGTTCGAGTCCTGTATCGCCCACCAGCATCACCGCAGGCCAGAGCTTCGGCTCTGGCCTTTCGCGTGTCCGGGGCCCGCCGGACGGGAGACATCCGGGAGACCACCTTCGAAGCGGGTTCCTCCTGGAGCCCGCTTTCGCTGTTTCCACGGATGCGGCCGGCTCGGTGAGAGCAGAGGCGTGGACCGGCGCCGTCCGAATCCGTGCTCACCGCCATCGCCCGAGGTCTGCGGCTCTCCCCGCACGAACGCGACTACCTCTTCCGACTGGCGGGTCGGCAGTTGCCCACCTCCGAGCCGCCCGAGGAGCGGCCCTCCACCGGTCTGCTGCGCCTTTTGGGATCTGCTCCGGGACAGCCCCGCGCAGGTCGTCCCCCACACCGGGGAAGCTACCGAAAAAGGGGTGACCACCCCGAGCTGGGGCTGATCGACCTGGCCTGCCAGCCCCTGTTCGACTCAGGCCGGTGTCGGCCTCATCCCGGAGCGAACGTCCTCGATGCGGAACGGCAGACGGCGCAGGCGCACCCCGGTCGCGTGGTGGATGGCGTTACCGATGGCCGCCGCGGTGCCCACGATCCCGACCTCGCCGATGCCCTTCACCCCGGCCGGGTTGAGCTGATCGTCAACCTCGTCGATCCAGTCCGCTCGCAGGTCCCGCACATCGGCGTTGCTCGGTATGTGGTAGCTGGCCAAGTCGTGGTTGGCGAAGTCACCGAACTCCCGGTCCAGCTCACCGATCTCCGTCAGGGCCATCCCGACACCCATGACCATCCCCCCGAGCAGCTGTGAGCGAGCGGTCCGGGCGTTGATGATCCGACCCGCGGCGAACGTGCCGTAGAGCCGCTCGACCCGCACCTCTCCGGTGTCGGCGTGCACCCAGACCTCGGCGAACTGGGCTCCGAAGGTGTGCCGGGCGAGCGAAGGCCGCTTCGCGAGGTCGTCGGTGGAGTCAGCGGCGACCTCCAGCCCGCCCACGGGAATGGCACCGCCCGCCGCCTCGATCCGCTCTCGGATCTGGCGTGCGGCGGTGAGCAGCGGCCAGCTCCACGAGGAGGTGCCCGCGGAGCCTCCCGCGGGTGGAGCCACACCGAAGGCGCTGTCGCCGATACGCACATCGACCTGGGACACGGGTAGGCCGAACTCCTCGGCGACGAGCTGGGTCAGCGCGGTCCTGGCGCCGGTGCCGATGTCGGACCCGGCGACGCGGGCGCTGATGCGCCCGTCATCGTCGATTCGTACTGTGGCCTTGGCGGGGAACGTGTAGTCAGGGTGGGTCGAGGCGGCGACGCCGCTCCCGATCAGCCAGCGCCCGCGGCGGTACGGGGCGCGGTCTGTCCAGCCGAAACGCTGGGCTCCCACCCGGAGGCACTCCAGCAACCCGTGGCTGCTGAACGGCAGGCCGTTGGTGGCGTCGACGTCGGGCTGGTTGCGTCGGCGTAGTTCGATCGGGTCGATCCCCAGTCGGACCGCGAGCTCGTCCATCGCGGTCTCCAGCCCGAACATCCCCGGCGCGTGTCCCGGTGTGCGCATGAAACTGGGGGTGGGGATGTCCAGCCGTCCGACGCGGTGGAGGGTCCGTTGGGCCGCGCTGCTGTACATCATCCGACTGCTGGTCGCGGTGTTCTCCACGAATTCCATCGATCGCGAGGTGTGCATCAGCGCCGTGTGCTCGAGTGCGCGGAGCCGGCCGTCGCGGTCCGCGCCCAGTCGGACACGTTGCCGGGTTTCGCTGCGGTGCCCGTTCAGCGCGAACATCTGCTGTCGGGTCAGTGCTGCCTTCACCGGCCTGCCCACGATCCTCGCGGCAAGTGCGGCCGCGACGGGCAGGGCTCGGGGCACGAACTTGGATCCGAAACCGCCGCCGATGTGCTCGGCGACGACGCGCACGCGCTCCCGGGGGATGCCCAGCAGCGGGGCCAGCATCTCGGCGGTCGTGTAGGGCCCTTGGTCGGAGTAGTACAGCAGCAGGTCGCCGCCGTCCCAGCGGGCGAGCGCCGCGTGCGGCTCCAACGGGGCCGTGTGCTCCGGCGGGGTGGTGTACTCGCCGTCGACCACCACGGCGGAGTTTCCGAACTCCCGGTCCACGTCGCCGTCCTCTGTCACGGCGGGCTCGTTGAGGCCGTTGACCAGTTCGGGGACGTACACGTCCGGGCTCTGGCCGTCGAGCACCACGGTGTGGGTTCGCTGCTCATAGGTCACGTCGATCCGGCCTGCGGCCTCCCGGGCCGCCTCGGGCGAGCCGGCCACGACGACGGCGATGACCTGGCCGTGGAACCGGACCTGGTCGGACTGCATGATCTGTAGCTCCGTGTCGCCGACCTCGGCGAGGCGGGGTGCGGTGGTGTGGTCGAGTACGGCCACGACTTCGGGGTCGGCGAGCGCGCGGGTGTGGTTGATCGCCGTGATGCGCCCTGACGCCACGGTCGAGGTCACCAGCCAGCCGTAGAGAGCGCCTTCGGCGGGGACTTCGAACGCGTACCGGGCGGCCCCGGTGACCTTGGCGGTTCCTTCGATACGTTCCACGGACCGGCCGACGGTGGACCGCGCGGTCGGCTGCTGTCCGGTCGTGGTCATCGTGACCCCTCCCCTGCCAGTGTGAGCACCTCGGACGTGATCACGTCCACCGCCAGATCGATCTTGAAGGCGTTGTCCGAAGCGGGACGGGCCGCCCGCAGTTCGGCTCGGGCCGCGGCGCGGACGGTGTCCTCGTCGAACGGCCTTCCGAGCAGGAGCCGCTCAGCCTCTCGGGCGCGCCAGGGTTTGGGTGCGACCCCGCCCAGGGCCAACCGGATCGCCGTCACGGATCCGCTGTCGTCGAGGCTGAGGGCGGCGGCTACGGAGACGAGCGCGAAGGCGTACGACCAGCGGTCGCGCACCTTCCGGTACGTGGACGGGCCCGGGGGCGGCGGGGGCAGTTCGACACCGGTGATGAGCTCGCCGGCGGCGAGGGTCGTCTCGGTCTCCGGAGAACTGCCGGGGAGGACGAAGAAGTCGTCGAGGGACGTCGAGCGGGTTCCCCCGTCGACCGTGCGGATGTGCACGACGGCGTCGAGGGCCACCAGCGGCACGGCCAGGTCCGAGGGGTGTGTGGCGATGCAGTCGTCTGACACCCCCAGGATCCCGAGATCCCTGTTGGCACCGTGTACCGCGGAGCAACCGCTGCCGGGTACCCGTTTGTTGCAGGGTTTCGAGACGTCCTGGTAGTACACACACCGAGTGCGCTGCATCAGGTTCCCGGCGGTCGTGGCCATGGACCGCACCTGCCCGGACGCCCCGGACAGTACCGCCTTGCTGACCATCGGGAACCGGTCGCGAACGCCTGTGTCACCGGCCAGCTCACTGTTCCGAACGAGTGCGCCGATCAGGACCGATCCGTCCGGACGGTGCTCCACGGTGTCGTAGGGCAGTCGGGACACGTCGATCAGCAGATCGGGCCGCAGGACTCCGAGACGCATCAGGTCGGTCATGTTGGTCCCGCCCGCCAGGAACTCGGCTTCGGGATGGTCGTGTGCCAGGCGCTGGGCCGCCGCTGGATCCTCTGTGCGCTCGTAGGCGAAGGACCTCACTTCTGCCTCCCCTGGTCTGAGTGTGTGTCGGCGGCCTGCAGGACGGCGTCGACGATGCCGACGTACGCGCCGCATCGGCACAGGTTGCCGCTCATGCGTTCCGACACCTCCGCACGGCTCAAGGCCGCCGAGGAGGCGATTCCCTCGGTGACGTCTTCAGTGACGTAGCTCGGCCAGCCGCGGTCCGCCTCCGCCAGGGCGCCCACGGCTGAGCAGATCTGACCGGATGTGCAGTAGCCGCACTGCAGACCGTCGTTGTCGAGGAAGGCCTGCTGCAGTGGATGGAGGGAATCGTCGTCGGCGATTCCCTCAATGGTCCGGATCTCACGTTCGTCGAGGGTGACCGCGAAAATCAGACAGGAATTGACGCGCCGGCCGTCGAGAAGCACGGTGCAGGCGCCGCACTGACCGTGGTCGCAGCCCTTCTTGCTGCCGGTCAGTCCGAGCCGCTCCCGCAGGGCGTCCAACAGGGACGTACGGTTGTCGATTCTGATCCGGTGGTCGACGCCGTTGACCCGTAGGGTCACCGAGCTGACACCGGAATTTCCAGGGTCTGACCTGGTCGTTGGCAAGTTCTCCACGGACGTGAACTCCTTCGGCGACCGTGCCCACCGGTCGGGACGGTCGTCATGTATGAGGTCTCTTACTTCAATGTAAGAGGTCACATACATGAGGTCAAGTGGCTACTGGGGCCGAGTGGTCGCGTGGTGCTGTGCGACTGCGTTGGGTGTGGTGTCCGCTCGTAGAGTGCGGTGCGCGGACTGAAGGCGTTTCAGGCTGGCTTCTGGCTCTTTCGGGCAGCCCAATGTAAGATATCTCTTACATTGAGTGGAGAGGAGTGCCGATGCCCAAGCGCAACACGTATCACCACGGTGATCTCAAGGCCACACTGGTCAGGACCGGGCTGGGGATCATTGCGGAGCGAGGCGTCAGCGCGCTCTCCGTCGCCGAGGTGGCACGTCGCGCGGGTGTCAGCAGCGGGGCTCCCTACCGGCACTTTGCGGGCCGCAAGGACCTCCTGGTCGCGTGTGCCGTCAGCGCGGCGCGACAGCTGACCGGCGAGTTGCGGCGGGCCCGCGTGCTTTTCGAACAAGCCGCCGGTGGAGACCCCGACCCGGTTGAGGCCACGGCCGTGGCCGCGGCGGCCTATACGCGCTTCGCCGCGGAGCACGGATCGGGGTTCGACCTGATCTTCGCCGGAGAGCTGCAGGACGCCGGCAGCGAGGAACTGCTCGAGGCGGGGCGAAGCGTCATGGACGCCATGCTTCCGGCCGTTCTGACAGTCACGGACGGCGACGCCAAGAGGGCGCTGGAACTCCTGGAGCGCCAGGTCGCCGCGGCCCACGGCTACGCCTCACTCCTGCGAGGCGGCTTCCTCACCCGGCGGCACGCCACTCCGGAGGACGTGGCGGACCACGCGGCCGTCATCGCCCGTACGCTGTCGAGGGACGCGCAGAGGCGTGCCGAACCACCCCAAAGCGGGTGAGTGCTGTGGCCGCGACCGGCGGGGAGACGGCCAGCTCACCGAGGACGCCCCACGGCTCGCCTCGGACGACCGCGGCGGGCCGGGCCACCCTCGAGGGCGCCCCGGCCCGCGAAAATCCGTCCGCGTCCGCGTGGTGCCTTCGGTGCACGTGTGAGCCCCGGGGCGGTACTCAAGCCATGCTCAGTGGAATCCTCGGCACGGCGCGGGTGCCGCCGGGGCGACCGCACCGGTCATGCCTGTTCGGTGGGGCGGATGACGATCTCGTTCACCGCGACCCGACGCGGGTTGGTGACGATGTAGCCGACGGCGTCGGCGATGTCCTGAGCGTGCAGGGCCTCGATCTCACCGAACGCGGCGTTGAAGTCGCGCACGGAGTTCTCCTTGTGGTCGAACAGCTCGCTCTCGGTCCGGCCCGGTTCGACCACCGAGAAGCGCAGACCGCGCCCGGTGTACTCCTGCCGCCAAGCTTCGGTCGCCGCGGTGACAGCGAACTTGGTTGCGCTGTACACGGCCACGGTCGGGGCGGCGAACCTGCCTGCGACCGAGGAGACGTTGACAACGTCGGCCACCGATCGAGGCCCCTCCCCGGCGGTGTCCAGCAGGTGCGGGATCGCCGCCTTGGTCACGTAGAGCAGACCGCGCAGGTTGATGTCGACCATGCGGTCCCATTCCTCCAACGGGGACTCTTCCGAGGGACCGTTGAGCATCACCCCTGCGGCGTTCACCAGGGTGTCCAGCCCCCCGAGCCCGATGACCGTGCGCTCAACAGCCGCCGCAGCAGCGGCCGCGTCGGTCAGGTCGGCAACGATCGTCTCGGCGGTGCCACCGTCGGCGTAGATCTCGGAAGCGAGCTCTTCGAGCCTCTCCCCGCGGCGCGCCACCAAGGCGACCGCGGCCCCCTCGGCCGCCAGGCGCCGCGCGGTGGCCCTTCCGATACCGCTGGAAGCCCCGGTGACGAGCGCGACTGTTCCGTTCAGCTTCTCTGCCATGGGAAGTCTTCCTCTCGAAACTATCTGTGTCCCACCCATGTCAACAGCGCAGCCGAATCTGCGGAACGGGTTAGCTCGCACCCTTGTACCTGGTACTCGCAGTACCTGCTGGAAGCTGCCCCCGAGCTGGGTGGTGGGGGACAATGGAGCCATGGCCTCCTCGAACCCGCTCGGAGAGTTTCTGCGCTCGCGCCGCGCCCGGCTGGACCCGCACACTGTGGGGCTCCCGCCCTCACCGGTACCGCGACGCGGTCACGGACTGCGCCGGGAGGAAGTGGCCGCGCTGGCGGGCGTGAGTGTGGACTACTACGCCCGGTTGGAGCAGGGACGGATCGGTAACGTCTCCGATCAGGTCCTGACCGCTGTCGAGGAGGCCCTGCGCCTGGACAACCTGGAGAAGGAGTACCTGCGCGGCCTCGTGAGCGCGGTACCCGCGGAGAAGCCGCAGCGCACCCCGGCAAGGCCCGCCAGAGCCAGCGTCCGGCCGAGTCTGCGGGCCTTCATCGATGCCATCGATCCCGTGCCCGCGATGTTGCAGGGTCCGCGGATGGAGGTTTTGGCCTGGAACCGTGCCGCCACGATCCTGCTCACCGATTTCGGCGCCATGGCGCCCTCGGACCGCAATATCGCCCGCTGGCTCTTTCTCGACCCCACCACCCGGACCCGGTACCCGGATTGGGAGGAGATCGCCGCTCCGACCGTCGCCGCATTGCGCGCCTACCACGATCCGCGCGTTCCGGACGAGACGCTGGAGCGCCTCGTAGGAGAGCTCTCGGTCGCCTCCGAGGAGTTCGCCCGATACTGGGCTGACTACCGTCTGTTCAAGCACGGTCACGGGAAGAAGAGGATCTTCCACCCCACCGTCGGAGTGATGACCCTCAACTACGAGACACTCCTCATCCCCGATTCCGGCGGCCGGTTCCTGTCCACCTACACCGCCGACGTCGGCTCACCGTCGCAGGAGAAACTGGGCATCCTCATGAGCTGGGGCGGGGACCTCGTGGACACCACCGAACACGCCGCCGAGGATCCTCCTCGCCGAGACTGACCGCCAGACGACTGCATCCTCGTGGCAAGGCGCGGCGATCCCGTCTACGTCCAACTTCGTGACGGCTTCATTGAATCGAATGCCTTCGTGTGCTTGATCATCGTGTCCGTCTTCCTGATTGTCAGATGGCGGTGCGCTGCCCTTCATATCGCGAGGAATGATGTCCACAGCCGCCCCGGGCAGCATCTGTTCCACCTGCGGAGACTGACGACCGAGCATGGTGGCGGCCGGGTCCAGTCGGGTTCGCACCACCTCGTCGTTGGTCTGGGCGAAGATCGTTCGGGCGGCCACGGCTCCAGGTGGGTTCGAGGTGGTCGAACAGTTCAACTTCGCAGACTGTCCCGGATGAAGGCATCGGCGATGTCCAGCACCGAGGTCGTCCAGAACGGAGGGCCGCCGTGGTCAGCCCCTCTGGTCTGGTAGAAGGTGACCGGGCCGAGAATGACGCCTGGTCCTCTCGCGTCGAAATTGCACAGGTGGATGCCGAGCTGGCCACCCTGCTGCCGCGACTACATCGTGGGGTCGGCGACCGCGACGTTGGCCGCGAGCGAGGCGGTTGACCCGAGGATCAGTAGCGTCCAGGGCAGCACGCCACTCGGGTTCTCCGTGGCGTGGTGCGAGTTCGTACATGTGGGAGTAGGACACCACCGCGGCGATGCCCGCGAGCAGCAGCACGGCCGCGATAGTGACCCATCGTGACCAACGGGAGGACTCCATCCCGATCACCCCTTCCTGGCGACCGATGGACCTTCTCGGGATAAGAAGCGCCCTGATGGGCGGGGTGGGAGACGAGCGTCTCCCACCCCGGACTGGGAGATTCTTGGGAGACGCGAACGTCTCCCAACGGCTCCCAACCGCCGTGAAGGTCCGTCAACGGAACCCTCTGATCTGCACGGATTCGAGTTTGCGCAGGTCGTCCCGGAGCCGTGACTACCTCGACACGCTAGAGGTCACAGGTTCGAGTCCTGTATCGCCCGCCAGCATCACCGCAGGTCAGAGCTTCGGCTCTGGCCTTTCGCGTGTCCGGTGCCCGCCGGACGGGAGACATCCGGGAGACCAGTTCCGCGATGCTCCTATGTCAAGCCCGGCCCCGCCAGGCAGCCGGTCGAAGCTCGATGGCCCTTGGTTCTGCGACGGCGGCTCCGGAGCCCGGCCTGGCTTCGGACGACCGCCGTCGCAGCAGCCGTAGCGCCTCGGTGTTGCGACCGCCGACGGGCTCAGCGCACCGGTGCGCCGGGGCCGAGCGGGATCCCGAGAGCCCACCAGGCGAAGAAGAGGAGCGTCCAGACCAGGGTCATGCCCACCGCGAGCGGCAGGGTGTAGGAGGCCAGGGTCCCGATCCCCGCGCTCTTGCGGTACCGCTGGAGGAAGCCCAGCGCCATCACGAAGTACGGGCTCATCGGGGTGATCGCCGTGGATCCGGAGTCGGCGATGCGGAACAGCGCCTGGGTCGTCTCGGCAGGGACGTCGACCAGCATCAGCATCGGCACCAGCACCGGGGCGCAGATCGACCACATCGCCGAACCGCTCGTGATGATGATGTTGATCAGGGTCAGCAGCACCAGGATGAACAGGAACAGCACCACGATCGGGATACCGCTGGTCTCCAGGGCCTCCGCCGCCCGCACGGCGATCACGTCGCCGATGTGGGTCCAGGCGAAGTAGGCGAGGAACTGGGCGATGGCGAAGAACAGCACCAGGACCGGCGCCATCTGCCGGATCCCCTGCACCATCAGCGCGGGCACGTCCGCCGGCCTCCTGATGGTGCCCACCCGCTGCCCGTAGACGATGCCGACGAGGCCGAACAGCAGTGCCACCACCGCACCGATGCCGGCCAACAGCGGCGACTCGGCGAGCCCGCCGTCCGCACCGCGCAGGGGCGAGCCGGCCGGGACCGTGATCGCGGTCAGGACGGCCAGCGCCACGCCCAGGGCGAGCAGCGCGCGGCGCAGGCCGGAGCGCTCCTCGGTGCTCAGGCGCAGGGCGCCCAGGTCCTCCAGGTCGGCGTCGGGGTCGGGGTCCAGGTCGGGCCGCTTCTCCAGGACGAACTTGGTGATGAGCGTGATGACCGTGGCCAGGACCAGCGACGAGGCGATGTTGAAGAACCAGTTGCTCAGAGGCGACACGTACGCCTCGGCGTCGATGATCTGCGCGGCGGCGGTGGTGATGCCCGCGAAGATCGCGTCGTTGGGCGTGGGGATGGGGCTGGCGTCGTAGCCGGAGGCGATGGCGGTGTAGGCGACGACGACGCCCAGGATCGGCGATCGGCCGACCGCGCGGAAGGCCAGCCCACCGAGAGGGACCAGGATGACGTAGGCGGCGGCCGAGGCCACGTGCGACATCGTTCCGGCGAAGGCCACGGCGAACACGACCCAGCCGGTCGGCACCCGCGAGACGCTGACGCGCATGAGGGCCGCCAGGAAGCCGCTGCGTTCGGCGACCGCCACGCCCATGATGACCGCGACGATGGTCGCCATCGGCGGGAACGAGGCGAAGTTGTCGATCATCGTGGACACGGCCATGGCCAGGCCGTCACCGCTGAGCAGGTTGCGCACCACCACGGTCTCGCCGTCGCTCGGTGAGACGACGGAGACGCCGAGGGCGGCCATGATCGCGCTGGAGACCGCGAGGATCGCGGCTAGGAGCCAGAAGAGCCAGAACGGGTGCGGCAGCGCGTTGCCGACGCGTTCGATCACCGCCATGGCGCGGATGATGCGGGGCAGGGGGACCTCGCCCGCGGTCGTGGTGCCGCCGTCGGCGGCGGAGGGCTTCTGTCGGGACACGGGAACTCCTTGTGCGGGGGGGGTGGGGCGCGAGTCAGCGCAGGGGCAGGCGGTGGCGGCTGATGAAGCGCCACAGTTCCTCGTGCGCCTCGATGGTCTGCGTGGTGTGGCCGCCGCCGCTGTAGGAGTCGGCCCCGGGCCAGGTGTGGCCGCCGCCGTCGATCGCGACGTGCCGGACCTGGGCGCCCCGGTCGCAGCCACGCCAGTGGTGGGTGGTGATGTCGGGTTCGGTGCGGGTGGTGCGCGGAGCGGGGCGGCAGCCGTTGCGCCGGGCCCAGTCGGCGCTCCAGTCCTGGATCGCGGGCAGGCCGCGGCCGACGTTGCCGTCGTAGGGGATGGTGGCGTCGTCGGTGCCGTGGAACTCGATGACCGGGACGGGGCGCTCGGGGTCGCAGCCCAGGTCGTTGGGGTAGAACGCGCCCGCGACGGGGGCGATCGCGGTGATGCGGTCCGAGGCGGCGCAGGCCAGGATGCCGGTGAACCCGCCGCCGTTGGACTTGCCGGTGGCGTAGACGCGCCGCTGGTCGACGCACAGGTCGGCTTCGAGGGTGTCGAGGAGGTCGCGGGTGAAGGCGACGTCGTCCACGCCGGGCGCGGAGTAGGGGGCGCCCTGCCAGGCCTGGCGCTCCCGGTCACCGGATCCGACCACGCCCTCGGGGTAGACGACGACGGCCGGAAGCTCGGACAGGCCGGAGAACTCCTCGGTGCCCGCGCCGGTGTTGCCGCGGCCGTGAAAGGCCATGACGACGGGCCAGGCGTGGTCCTCGCTGTAGTCGTCGGGCAGGTGGAGCCGATAGGAGCGGTCCAGTCCCCCGCTGGCGATGGAGTGCTGGAGGCTCTCACCCGGTTCCTGGGGTGGGGCCGTACCGCAGCCGGCGGAGTCGCGGGCGCTCTCCCGCGTCGCGGCCTCGGGGGCGGCGGTGCCGATGGCGGGAGGTGCCGGTTCGGCCGTGGCGGACGCGGCGGTCGCGGACGCGGCCGTGGCGGACACCGGCAGCAGTGCGGCCGCGGCGAGTGCGACCGCGAGGCCTGCGCCCCGGGGCCCGCATCGGGTTCCTGGCTGAGAGTGACGGATGCTCACTGGTGTTCTCCTCCAACGCGATTCTCTGGGGGTGGCCGGGCCCGACCGATCTGCGCCGGGCACGGCGGGGCTACCCTCGGCGCGTGCCGCATGGGCCGCCAGGGGTGCGGGTCGTCAGGGTTCGGGCGAGGCCGGGCCCGCGTGGACGCGGGCCCGGCGCGGTTGCGGTGTGCCGGTAGGGGGCGCCTCTGTCAGGCGTGTCGGGCCGGGCCGGTCAGACCTTCAGCCATTCCTCGGCGTAGTCGGTGACGCGGTCGACGATCGCGGCGACGATGGCGGCCCCGTCCTCGGGTCGGGCCGTACACGGGTCACCGAGGACGCCGCCGGCGCTGAGGCGGTCATAGCGCACCTGGGTCACGGGGTGGCCGGGACGCCGGGCGAGACGGGCGAGCCCGTCGAGTTCGGAGAGTTCGGTGGTTCCGGGGGCCAGGCGGTCGTCACGCACCAGCTCGGGGGCCAGGTGCAGCATCTGCGCGGTCTCCGCCTCACCGCTGTGGCCGTGGACCTCGCTGGTGGCCATGCCGGCGACGATGTCGCCGGCGAGCGGGGTCAGCGGTGTCCAGGCGAACTCCAGGTCCGGCAGGTCGGCCAGCAGGTCCTGGGCGATGGTCGTCAGCGCCGCGTTGTTGCCGCCGTGGCCGGTGATGACGAGGACCTTGCGCCATCCGTGCCGGTACAGCCCGTCCAGGTACTCCCGTACGAGCGCCCGGAAGACGGTCGTGCTCAGGCTGATGGTGCCGGCGAAGGCGAGGTGGTGCGGGGAGACGCCGACCGGCAGGGACGGTCCGATCACGGCGCGGCCCCGGAGGCGGTCGGCCACTCGTTGGACCACGCTCTCGGCGCGGACGAGGTCTGTGGCCAGTGGTAGGCCGGGGCCGTGCTGTTCGAAGGCCCCGGCGGGAACGAGGACGAGGGGACTGGCGGTCACGGCGTGCTCGGCCTCGACCGTGGTCATCTCGGCGAGCCGGTGGCCGCCCGGGGCCGCGCTCATTCCTCCTCCCCCGCTGCTGCGGCGGCTTGGGACGCCGCCGCGACCGCGTCCCGAATCGATGTCAGGTGGTCCCGGGTGAGGCGCTCGGCGGCCTCGGCGTCGCCGTCCCGCACCGCCGCGAAGATGTCCATGTGCTCGGCGTGGTCGCGTTCGCGATCGTCGTAGCGGTAGCGGATCTCGACCTGCTCACGGGCACGCACGTGCAGGAGCGCCTCCACGGCCTCGCGCAGCAGTGCGTTGCCGCTGGCGGCGGCCAGTGCGACGTGGAAGTGCATTCGGTCCGGGGCGTCGAATCTCGGCGGCTGGAGCGCGTTGTGCGCGGATCTCTCCAGCTGGGCCACCTGTTCGGCGTCCCGTGTGCGCGCCGCGGCGGCGGCTATGGCGGGTTCCATGACCAGCCTGGCCTCGGCCAGTTCGAGGACGGAGTCCCTGCCGCCCCGGGGCCGGTGCGGGTTCACGAGAAGGGTACGGGCGAAACCTGGACCGACGTAGGTCCCCGAACCGTGACGGAACTCCACGATTCCGGTGGCCTCCAGGCGTCGCAGCGCCTCACGGACCGTGGGCGTGGTGACCTCGAAGCGCCGGGCGAGCTCACGGGACGAGGCCAGCACGTCCCCGGGTTCCAGCCGCTGCCGACCGATGATGTCGACGATGTCGTCTGCCAGCCGCTCCGACAGCGAAGGCTCAGTTCGATTCATATAGTGACTAAATCACTTGGTCAGATGTGAGTCAAGACACGTCCCGTGTTCTTAGCCTGTGAAGCCACACGCCGCTGCCCTCCGGGGGATCCGGCCGGGCACGACATCCCGAGCGGTGGAGCTCCGCACCGGCAGGAGTGCGCCGAGTACGCCGTTCCTGGCCGGCGTGCTCCTCCACCGCAATCGCCGGCCGGTCGACGCGCCCGAGCACGCGGACCGCCTCACGGCTTGAGTCTCTCCCCGCGAGAGGGTTCATCGTCGTCACCATGAACAACGTGAACAACGGTGACCTCGAAGGACGCCTGGCCGTCGTGGCCGGGGGAAGCAGGGGGACCGGGCTCGCCACGGTGCGTCGGCTCGCCGAGGCCGGAGCCCGTGTCATGGCCCTCGCCCGTACACCGCTCGATCCCGGCCCGCTCTCCGTACAAGCTGACCTGAGCACGCCTGACGGTGTCGAGGTCGCCGCCACGGCCGTGACCGCGATCGGCGTGCCGGATGTCCTGGTGCATGTCGTTGGCGGCTCCAAGTCCCCGGCCGGCGGCTACGCGGCGATCGACGACGAACTGTGGCGTGAGGAACTTGCGCTCAATCTGCTGGCGGCCGTGAGGCTGGATCGGGCGCTGCTACCGGGGATGGTCGAGCGAGGCTCGGGAGCGGTCGTGCACGTCACCTCCATCCAGCGGCGCATGCCGCTGTACGAGTCGACACTCGCCTACGCCGCAGCAAAGGCGGCACTGTCGACCTACAGCAAAGGCCTGGCAAACGAGGTCGCGCCGGCCGGGGTCCGAGTCAACAGCGTCGTGCCGGGATGGATCCGGACCGACGGCGCCGAAGGCCTGATCAGCCGCCGAATGAACGAGGGCGGTGTGACCCGCGAGGCGGCCGTCGCCGACCTGATGCGCGTGCTCGGCGGCGTCCCGCTCGGCCGACCGGCCGAGCCCGAGGAAGTGGCCGAGGTCATCGCCTTCCTCGCCTCGGACCGTGCTAGTGCGGTCGTCGGTGCGGAGTACGTCATCGACGGCGGCACCATCCCGACCGTCTGAGCCCGGCTCGTGCGAGGAGACACGTGAAAGCAGAGCAGGACATGACCGGCGACACGTCCACCATCCAGGAGTTCGTCGAGGAGTACTTCGCCGCGGCGATCGCCCACGACCAGGAGCGCTACCTCGCGCTCTTCTCCGACGACGTCATCGTGCACGATGACGGTCGGACACACCACGGCCTGGCCCAAGTGCGCGCCTGGCATTCCGAGGCCCCGCCCGTGCGCTACGACCTGCACGAGGCGACCGGGGACCCGGCCGCGTTCCTGGCGGCTGCCGAGGTCTCTGGTGACTTCCCCGGCAGTCCGATCATCCTGCGCTTCTCCTTCCAACGGAATGCGCGGGGGAAGATCACGTCACTGGGCATCGAACCCTAGGCTGACCAGGCAGCGACCAGTGGGGGAGGCACGGGATGACGACACGGACGACAACGACGAGGAAGCTGCCGTGACGGACCGTCTGACGATCGGGGAGTTCTCCCGTGTCACCCACCTGAGCATCCGCACACTGCGGCGGTACCACGAGCAAGACCTCCTCGTGCCCGCCGAAGTCGACCCCTTCAACGGCTACCGGTACTACTCCCCCGACCAGGTCCGCCCCGCGCTGGTGATCAGACGATTCCGGGAACTCGACCTCCCCATCGCTGATATCCGTCGCTTCCTGACCGCGGAGTCACAGCCGCCCACCGGTGAGGCTGGTTCTGACACCGCCCGGCAGATCGTCGCCGCCCATCTCCGCCGACTCGAGGACCGCCTCGGCCGAACCCAGCGGGCGGTCGAGGTCCTCCGCGAACTCCTCGACCCCGACGCCCAGCGGCAGGTCACGCTTGAGACCTTCCCACCCCAGCGCGTGCTGGCCGTCTCCCTCGAAGTCCCACCCGGCGCCGACCTGACCTGGTACGACTCCGCGATGCGCGATCTCGACGAGGCGTCCGGCCACCGACGGGTGCTCCCGCCGGGCGGTCGGTACACCCACGAGCTCTTCAGCGAAGGCCACGGACACGCCACCGTCTACCTTCCCGCAGAAGCCACACCGTCGAGCGCCGCACCTGACGGTGTCCGCGAGCTCCACCTGCCTGAACGGACCGCCGCCGTCGCGACCCACCTCGGCCCGCACGACGATCTGGACCTCACCTATGGCGCCGTCGGCTCCTTCGCGGCCCGCCACGGCCTCAAGTCCCAGAACCTGGTCGAGGAGGTCTACCTCGTCGGCCCCCGCGACACCGACCAGCCCAACCGCTGGCGAACCCTCGTCGCCTGGCTCGTCGAGACGTAGTTCTCGATGCCGCCATTGCCGAGATACCGGAGCGACTCGTGTAGGGCACGCCATCTGGCTGACATGGGCCGGCGTGATGAGAGCGGCCTGGCGCTCGATACGGCCGCATCCACCTGTCGTGGACGACGACACCACGCGACCCCGGGCGGCCTGACGACCCCTCACTCATGTCCTGATCCGACATGGCTCTGTCATTGCAGACATACACCGGGGCTCACAAGATGAGGGCATGGCCAGTGGAACCACGCATCAGGTCGACATCCTGCTCTTCGCGGGTGCTGACCTGCTCGACGCGGTCGGACCGGCCGAGGTCTTCACCATGGCGAACTACCTCATCACGCCCAGTCACCCGCATGACGAGATGCGGTACCTCGCCGAAGGCGTCACCGGATCACTGGCCTGGAGGTCGCACCGTTCGGCATCCAGGCCACCGTGATCGAGCCCGGAGTGTTCCCGACTTCCTCGATTCCTCCTCGCTGGCGCAGACCCCGCACCACATCGCCGACTACGACGACGGTCCCGCCGGCAGCGGGAGTGGATCGAACAGAACGACCACCTCCAGTTCGGCGACCCGGTCAAAGGTGCGGATCTGATCTATGAAGTGGTGACGACCGACCCGATGCCACCGCGCCGCCGGGGAGGAACAGGCCGTCGGGGACCTCCGAGAGGAACATCCCTTCGCAGACGGTCGGGATGGGCGAGGCGGAGCCGGGCTGCGCCTCGCCCAGTGCTCCGCCGGAACACGCTGCGAGTGCGAGCGTCGTCGCGACCGCTATGGCGGAGCGGGAGAACCGATCCCGCAGCGGTCTGCCGACGAGTGGACGTCCTCCTCCGGCCGGCTAACCGACGATCGGGCGCTCCTCGGGGAGTTCGTAGCGGCGCGGGCGGCGGCGCAGGGCCAGGGCCGAGGCCAGGGTGATGGGGCCGATCCGGCCGACGAACATCAGGAAGACGATGATGAACTCGCCCGCGACCGGCAGCTCGCCGGTGATGCCCGTGGACAGCCCGACCGTGCCGAACGCCGAGGTCGTCTCGAACAGGATCTCGTCCAGGGAGAACGGGGTGATGGTCATCAGCGCCAGGGTCGCCGTGACCACCAGGCCGATGGCCATCAGCACCACGGTGGTGGCCTGCGGGACCACGCCGTCGCTCAGGCGCCGGCCCGCCACGTGCACGGTCGGCTCGCCCCGCACGTTGGCGAGGATGACGAAGGCCAACAGGGCGAACGTCGTCACCTTGATGCCCCCGGCCGTGCCGGCGCTGCCGCCGCCGACGAACATCAGGATGTCCGTCACCAGCAGGGTCTGGGTGTTCATCTCGCCGAACGGCAGGCTGTTGAACCCGGCCGTCCTGGGCATCACGGCCTGGAAGAACGCGGCGAGGAGCTTGTCCCGCGGGTCCAGGCCGCCCATCGTCGCCGGGTTGCGCCACTCCAGGACGAGGAAGGACACGAAGCCGACCGCCAGCAGCACGGCCGTGGTCACGAGCGTGATCCTGGCGTGCAGTGACCAGTGGTACCGCTCCCTCCTGCGCCGGCTGAAGCGCCACAGCTCCAGCCACACGGGGAAGCCCAGGCCTCCGGCGACGACCGCCACGGCCACCGGCACGCAGATCCACGGGTCGGTGACGAACCCCTCCAGGCTGTCGGAGTACAGCGCGAAGCCCGCGTTGTTGAACGCCGACACCGCGTGGAAGAGCCCGAGGTAGGCCGCCCGCCCCGGTGATTCGCCGTAGTACAGCCACCAGCGCAGGCCGAGGACGGCCGCGAGCAGCGCCTCGGCGATCAGGGTGACGGTGACGATGCCCTTGACCAGTTCGCGGACGTCGCCCAGGGTCAGGCTCTTGGCCTCGGAACTGGTGCGCACGGCCATCCGCAGGCCCAGCCGGCGGCCCACCGCCATGGTGAGCACGGTGGCCAGGGCCATGATGCCCAGGCCGCCGATCTGGATCAGGGCGAGGATGACGGCCTCACCGAAGGTCGACCAGTACTCCGGGGTGTCCACGACGATCAGCCCGGTCACGCACACCGCCGAGGTCGCGGTGAACAGCGCGGTGACGAAGCCGGCGCCCTCCCCCGTCTCGGTCGCGGCGGGCAGCGCCAGCAGGGCCGTGCCGAGCAGGACCACCGTCGCGAACGCCCCTGCCGTGAGCTGGGGCGGCTTCGCCCAGGTGGACAGGCTCTGGAGGAACCGGTCGGCCCGGTACCGCATGCTCCGCCCGAGGCGGACCACCCGTTCCCGGGTCCGCCGCCGTGTCGTCACGGCCTCTTCCCCTCGGTGCCCTCGGGCAGGAACCGCAGTCCGATGCCGGGCTCGGTGATGAAGTAGCGCGGATGCGGCGGGTCCGGTTCCAGGCGCTGCCGGATCTGGGTCATGAACACCCGCAGGTAGTGGGTCTCGGTACCGTACGAGGGGCCCCAGACCTCCCGCAGGAGGCGTTCGTAGGTGACCAGCCGTCCCGGATTGCGCGCGAGCACCTGCACGATGTACCACTGCCGGGGCGTGAGCCGGACCGGCGCGCCGTCGCGCAGGACCTGCTTCCCGGGCAGGTCGACGGTGAAGTCGGCCGTCTCCACGACGGCCTCCTCCTCGGCCGCGGCGGAGCGCCGCACGGCCGCGCGCAGGCGTGCGAACAGCTCGTCCATGCCGAAGGGCTTGGTGACGTAGTCGTCGGCACCGAGGTCCAGCGCCTGGACCTTGGTCGTCTCGGTGTCGCGCCCCGACAGGACGACGATCGGCACGGCGGTCCAGCCGCGCAGTCCGCGTACGACGTCCAGTCCGTCCATGCCGGGCAGCCCCAGGTCGAGCACGACCAGGTCCGGGTGGTTCCGGGCGGCGAGCTGGAGCGCCTGCTCGCCCGTGGCGGCCATGTCGGAGGCGTAGCCGCGGGCCCGCAGGTTCACTTCCAGGGTCGCGCGGATGGCAGGGTCGTCGTCGACGACCAGGATCCGCTGTCGCTCGTCCATAGGGGTGGTTCGTCCTCCGTACCGGGTGCCGGACACGTCGTCCGGCGCAGAAGGGATGCTAGTGACCGGCGCCGTCCGTCCTGGTGATGCGGGGCCGCCCGCGAGTCGCCGGAGGCCCGCACGCCCCTGCGGAACGCGCCGGTTCGACTCTGGGGCACCGGACCGACCGACACCAAGCGGGACAACACTCCCTTAACGCCCGAAAGGTCCGAATTAGCGCTTCGTTAGCGGTCCCGCGTCCGCTCCCCCACCGGCCGGCGAGAAGAATGGGGCACGGAAGGGGGCACACCGATGACTCGTGGTGAGCTGCGCGTCTACCTGGGGGCGGCACCCGGGGTGGGCAAGACGCACCGGATGCTGGAGGAGGCGCACCGGCGGCGTGCCCGGGGCGAGGACGTCGTGGTCGGCGTCGTCGAACCGCGCGGCCGGCCCGACACCGCCGCCCTGGCCGCCGGGCTGGAGACCGTCCCCCTCCGGACCGTGCGCCACCTGGGCACCGCCCGCGAGGAGATGGACCTGGCCGCCGTCCTGGCACGGTCGCCGCGGGTCGTCCTCGTCGACGAACTCGCCCACGCCAACGCGCCCGGGGCCGGACACCACCACCGCCGGCAGGACATCGACACCCTGCTGGACGCCGGCATCAGCGTGGTGTCCGCGGTCGACATCCAGCACATGGAGTCGCTCAGCGACGTCGTCCGGCGCATCACCGGCGCCGCCCCGGTCGAGACCGTGCCCGACTCCTGGGTCCGCCGGGCCGACCAGATCGAGCTGGTCGACGCCGCCCCGGAGGCACTGCGCCACCGGTGCGCACACGGCGGTGCCCACGGCCCCGCGGGGATCGGAACGGGCCCGGGCGACGGCCTCCGGGCCGGCGACCTCACCGCCCTGCGCGAGCTGGCCCTGCTGTGGCTGGCCGACCAGGTGGAGGGCCGTCTCGACCGCTACCGGGACGAGCACGGTGTCTCCGTCGCCTGGCAGGCCAGGGAGCGCGTGGTGGTGGCGCTGGCCGGAGGACCGGAGGGGGACGCGCTGGTCCGTCGGGCGGCACGTGTGGCGGCCCGGAGCAAGGGCGCCGACCTGATGGCGGTCCACGTCGCCGACGGGCGCGGTCTCGCCGAGGCCGACCCCGCAGTGCTCGCCCGTCAGCGGGTGCTCGTGGAGGACCTGGGCGGGACGTTCCACCACGTGCTCGGCGACGACGTCCCCACCGCGCTGATCGAGTTCGCGCGCGGGGTGAACGCCACGCAGCTCGTCCTCGGGGCCGGCCGCAGGAGCCGCCTGGCCCACGTGTTCTCCCCGGGGGTGGGCGTCAGCACGCTGGCACTGTCCGGATCGATCGACGTCCACCTGATCGCGCACGAGGGCGTCGGGGCCAGGACGGGGCCGCGGCCGCGCGGAGCGCTCTCCCGCCGGCGCAGGATCGCCGGATTCGCGCTGACCCTGGCCGCGCTGCCGCTGCTGGCCCTCGGGGTCGGCCTGCCGCACGACGAGAACACGTTCCCCAGCGGCCTGCTCCTCGTGCTCGCTCTGGTCACCATCACCTCGCTGGTCGGCGGGATGTGGCCCGCGCTCCTGGCGGCCGTCGTCGGCTTCCTGACGATGAACTTCCTCTACACCGAGCCCTACCGCACCCTCGACATCGACGACCCGTTCAAGGTGCTCGCGCTCGTGGTGTTCCTGGTGGTGGCGGTGTCGGTCAGCGTCGTGGTGGACCAGGCGGCCCGCCGGACACGGGAGGCGGCGCTGGCCGGAGCCGAGGCCCGGACCCTGGCGGCGGTCGCGGGGACCGTGCTGAGCGGGTCGAGGCCGCTGGAGGCCCTGTTGGAGCAGCTGCGGGAGACCTTCGCGCTGGACTCGGTGGCGCTGCTGGAGCGGCGGCCCGGCACGCTGCCGGGCCCCGACCACCGCCAGGACCCGGGCCTGTGGACGGTGGCGGCGTCCGTGGGCGAGCACCCGGCCCGGGCCCCGGGCGACGGCGACGTGGACGTCCCCATCGACGACTCGCTCGCGCTGGTGCTGGGCGGGCGGCGCCCGGAGGCGGGCGACCGCCGCATCATCGAGGCGTTCGCCGCCCAGTCGGCGCTGGCCCTGCGCCAGGGGCGGCTGGCGGACGAGGCGGCGGCCGCGCGGCCCCTGGCCGAGGCCGACCGGATGCGCACGGCGCTGCTGGCGGCGGTCAGCCACGACCTGCGCGCGCCACTGGCCTCGGCGAAGGCCTCGGTCACGAGCCTGCGCAGCCGGGAGGTGAGCTTCGGCCCGGAGGACCAGGAGGCGCTGCTGGCGACCGCCGACGAGTCCCTGGACCGGCTGACCGCCCTGGTCTCGGACCTGCTCGACATGAGCCGCCTCCAGGCGGGGGTCCTGGGGGTGACGACCACCGACCTACCGCTGCGGGAGAGCGTGCTGCGGGTGCTGGACCAGCTCGGTCCGCGCGGCCGGGCGGTCCGGGTGGAGCTGCCGGAGGACCTGGCGCCGGTCCGGGCGGACCCGGGGCTGCTCGAACGCGTGCTCGCCAACGTGGTGGACAACGCGCTGCGCTTCAGCCCGCCGGACCGGCCGCCCACGGTCACGGCGTCCGCCGCCGGCACCCGTGTGGAGATCCGGATCGTCGACCACGGTCCGGGCGTGCCCGAGTCCGGGCACGGGCGCATGTTCGTGCCCTTCCAGCGCCTGGGCGACACGGACCACGACACCGGGCTCGGCCTGGGGCTGGCCCTGTCCCGGGGCCTGGTCCAGGCGATGGACGGGACGATGGAGCCGGACACCACACCCGGCGGCGGGCTGACCATGCGCGTCACTCTCCCGGCGGCCTGAGTGCCACGGCCGCCGCTCCGCGGACCCGGTGTCGTCTAGGATCGGTGCGACCCCGGATCCCCGTCGGGGGCGGGCTTTCGGGCGCGTGGGCGCCCGGTGCACCGCTCCGCGGCGCGCCCCACGTGCATCGAGGTGGACGCCCCCATGACAGACGACCCGACTCCCCCCGGCACGAACGCCGGCCGCTCGACACACATCGACACCACCCGGACCCACTCCGCCCGGATCTGGAACTACTGGATGGGCGGAAAGGACCACTACCCCGTCGACCGGGCGGCGGGCGACCAGGTGGCCGCGTTCTTCCCGGAGATCGTGGACCTGGCCCGCACCAGCCGCGAGTTCCTGGTCCGGGCGGTCACCCACCTGGCCGGGGAGGCGGGCATCCGCCAGTTCCTCGACATCGGCACGGGGATGCCCACCGCCGACAACACCCACGAGGTGGCCCAGGCGGTCGCCCCGGAGAGCCGCGTGGTCTACGTGGACAACGACCCGCTCGTGCTCACGCACGCGCGGGCACTCCTGGTCGGCACTCCGGAGGGCGCCACCGACTACGTCGACGCCGACCTGCGCGATCCCGACACGATCCTGCGGCGGGCCGCGGAGACCCTGGACTTCGACCAGCCCGTCGCACTGATGCTCATGGGGATCCTCGGCCACATCCCCGACGAGGAGGTCCTGCCCATCGTGCGGCGGCTCCTGGACGCGCTGCCGTCCGGGAGCTACCTGGCCAGCTACGACGGCACCAACACGAGCGAGGCCTACAACAAGGCCATCGAGGTGGGCAACGAGCAGGGGGACGTCCCGTACCTGCTGCGCTCCCCCGAAGAGATCGCCGCCCGCTTCGAGGGACTGGAACTGCTCGAACCCGGTGTGGTCCCCTGCCCCCTGTGGCGCCCGCACCCGGTCGCGGTCGGTGTCCGCCGGGGCATGGACCAGTACTGCGGTGTGGCGCGCACACCCTGACCGGCACGGTCGTGCGCGGCGGTCAGGCGGCCGCCGGCACGGCGGGGACGGGTGCCTCGGCCCGGGCCCACAGGACCGCCGCCAGCCAGGCCACGGACGCCCCGGCCAGCACGTGGACCGCGATGGTCAGCGGCGAGTCGGGCAGCGGGGCGGCGACGGCGAGCGCGGGAAGGGCGACGGCGTGCCCCCAGGCCGGCACACGCGGGTGGACGCGGGCCCGGACCATCGAGACGCCGAACAGGACCGATCCGAGGGCGAAGACGAGACCGCAGGCGAGCACGACGAGGCCGGCGGGACCGCCCATGAGCTCGCCCAGGACCGCGGCGTCGAGGTGGAACAGCGCGATGTTCAGGCTGTAGGCCGCGCCGCCGAACAGCCCGAGGCCCAGGAGGTTGACGAGGTGGGCCACCGTGCCGAAAGCGCCGACGGCGTGGATCTGCCGGGCGTGGAGGGCGGCGGCCAGGGGGACGGCCAGCGCCGGGGACAGGCCCAGCAGGAGGCTGGTCAGGGCCGTCTCGCCCGTCACCAGCTCGACCACGGCCGGGAGGGCCATGAAGGCGCCGGAGAGGAGGCCGAGAGCGGCGCTGGAACGGAGCAGGGCCTTCGTGTACACGTGAGTTCTCCTTGGGGGCGGGGACGGCGCCCGCGGACGCGGCGCCGGACACTGCGACCCTAGGAAGGGGCGCCGCGGCGGCGTCAGTACCGATCGGCCACACCCGCGGCCGCGCCCGTGGCCGACCGGCACGTGCCGGTCGGCCGGACTTGGCCCCACGGGCGGTCCGGCGCCCTCCACGCCGGGCCGGCTCGCCTACGCTCGTCCCCAACGGCGACAGGAGGTCGGGCGGATGAGTCGACGGCACGGCGATCCGACGGGACCGGCGCGGGCCGTGCCGTGGGTGTCGTCCATGGTCTACGCGATCGTGGGCGTCGCGGGCCTGTACTTCGAGGTCGCGGACCTGGACGGTGACGGAGCCCGGGCGCCCGCCCGGACGGCCGGCTTCGCCGGGTGCCTCGCGCTGCTGTTCGCGCTGGAGTACGCCGAGCGGCGGAGCTTCCCCGTACGCACCCCCGGCGCGGCGGCGGTCGCGTTCCTGTCCGCCCGGGCCGCGCTCTTCGTCGCGGTGAGCGCCCTGGACCCCTCCGGCCTGTCGCGTGCGCTGTTCGTCCTGGTCCCGTTCGCCGCCTACCTCGCCTTCGGCCGGGCGGTCAGCCTGGTGCTGGCGGCCGTGTGCCTGGCCCTGCTGCTCGGCGGCTACACGCTGTGGGTCCCCGGCTGGTACACCGAGGCGACCTACGTCTCGGACCTGCTGATGTTCGCCGTGGGCCTGGCCCTGGCCATCGCGATGGCGGGGATCGCGGTCCGCGAGCAGCGGGGGCGCCTGCGCCTGGAGGAGTCCCACGCGCGGCTGTCCGCCTACGCCGACCGGGTCGCGGAACTGTCGGCGGCGGCGGAGCGCAACCGGCTGGCCAGGGACATGCACGACAGCCTCGGCCACCACCTCACCGCCGTCGCGGTCCAGTTGGAGAAGGCCGCGGAGTTCGGCGACCTCGACCGCGCGGTCGCCGACCAGGCGCTGGCGGACGCCCGGTCCTCGGCCCGGCGGGCGCTGGAGGACGTGCGGAACTCGGTGCGCGCCCTGCGCGCGGAGGGCGGCGGCCGGCGCCTGCTCCCCGCACTGGCCGACCTGGTGCGGCAGACCGGCGGCGGGGGTCCGGAGGTCGTCCTGACCGCGGAGGGCGAGGAGGAGGGCTGGGACGAGGCGACGCTGATGGTGCTCTACCGGGCCTGCCAGGAGGCGCTGACCAACGCCCGCCGGCACGCCCGGGCCGACCGGGTCCGGGTGGCGGTGGTCGTCGGCGCCGACCGGGCGCGGCTCGACGTCGAGGACGACGGTGTCGGGCTGTTCGCGACGGCGCGCGAACCCTCCGGTGTCGGCCTGCTGGGCATGAGGGAGCGGGCCGCGCTCGTCGGCGGCAGCGTGCGCGTGGACGAACGGCCGGGAGGGGGCACCCGGGTCACGGTCGTCGTTCCCCGCCCCGCCCGTCCCGGGCCGGACGCCGGCCCGGGTGCGCGGGTGGCCGAGGGGAGCCGGGGATGAGCGCAGGGGAGGAGTCGAGGCGTCAGGGCGACGCGCGCGTTCTGGTCGTCGACGACCAGCGCCTGGTCCGGGAGGGCATCGCGTCCCTGCTGGGCATCCAGCCGGGCATCACCGTGGTCGGCACCGCCGCGGACGGCGCGGAGGCCGTGGACCGGGCCCTGGAGCTGGAACCCGACGTGGTCCTGATGGACGTCCGCATGCCCGGCATGGACGGCGTCGAGGCCGTCGCCGTCCTCCGGGAGCGGGCGCCGGGGTGCCGGATCGTCATGCTCACGACCTTCGACGACGAGGAGTACGTGGTGCGGGCACTGCGCGCCGGTGCGTCCGGCTACCTGCTCAAGGACCTGCCGGCACGGGAGCTGGCGGAGGCCGTGCGCCTGGCCCGCGCCGGTGTGGCGCAGTTCGACGCCTCGGCGGTGGCCCGTCTGGCGGGGGCACTGCCCGCACCGTCCGACCCCGGGGGCGCGCCCCGGGGCGGCACGTCGCGGGACGGCGGGCCGCACGGCGGACCGCTGACCGAGCGGGAGACCCAGGTGCTGCGGCTCATCGCGGTCGGTGCGACCAACCGGGAGATCGCCCGCGATCTCTTCGTCAGCGAGGGCACTGTCAAGAACCACATCTCCCGGATCCTCGTCCGGCTCGGTCTGCGCGACCGGACCCACGCCGCGGTCCACGCCCGCGAACACGGTCTGATCTGACCCCTGGACAGAGCGCCCACCACACTCGGATACGCCGGGGACTGTCCCTTCTGTCCGTTTCGACGGCGGGCTTGCGCGGACTCGACCCCGCGGTGGCGTCGGCCGACCGGTCAGTCACAGCAGCAGGAGCAGTCGTCACAGCAGTTGCAACACTCACACCAGTCGCACCAGGAGCTGCGCGGGGACCCCGTCCACGGACCCGGGTGGGGGTCGCGGCAGCAGAACTGGCAGGTGCAGCACATGAACAGCGCGACGGCGCATCCGGCGAACACACCCCGCTTCCTGGGCGGGAACTCCTGTCGCGGGGTCTGGCACGAGCAGGAACCGCAGCACCCGCCCCCGTCCTTGTCGCCGCCCGAGCCCTGGTCGCCCCCGTGCCCTTCGTACCCCTCGTAGTGGCTCCCGGAGCCCCCGTCGTCGTCGCGCCGGCGGCGGTTCCGCCTGTGCGGATCGTGCCCGTGGTCCCCGTAGCCCTGGTGCCCCTGACCGGGATACCCGTGACCGGGGTAGCCCTGGCCCGGATACCCGTACCCGGGCTGGCCCTGACCGGGATACCCGTGCCCGGGGTGCCCGTGCCCGGGGTGGCCGCCGTGCGCGAAGGCGCGGTCGACGGCGCGGTGCAGCTCCCGCTCCAGGAGCGCGCGCACCAGGCGGTCGTCGTCGAACTCCGCCTCCCGCAGGGCCAGTCCGACGCCCAGGACGGCGCCGTCGCACAGTGCGCGCACCCGTCCCATGTCGGTGCCCGTGGCGGTGATCGGGTTCCAGGCCCCCTTCTCCGCGTCCTCCTCCCGGTCCTCGACCGCGTCCAGCAGGTGCGCGACCCGCCCGAACAGGCGTCCCGCCTCCCGCAGCGGCGCGGCGTTGGCCGGGCGCCCGGCCAGGGCCGCGGTGTGCGCGAACGCCTCGCCCGTGGCCTCCTCGGTCGGCCGCGTCACCGCCAGGAGGTCCGTGCCGGGTCCCGCCGCGAGCTCGGCCTCGCGCTGGCGGTCGACCACCGCGACCAGCGCGGCGCCGTCGAACCCGAGCCCGGCACCCGACTCCTGCGCCCCGCGCCGCCAGCGCTCGGCCACCCGCCCGGCGAGGGCGCGCACGCCGCGGCGGCCGTAGAGACCGTCCCCGTCCTCGATGTGGTCGGTGATCTTGGCGGAGGCCAGCAGGAGGGACACGGACGCGGCCAGGTGCGCCCCCGATCCGTCGGCGACCTCGGCGCCGCGCATCCCGCGCAGCGGGCAGCGGCCGGCTTTGCGGGTGCCGGCGCACTCCTCGGACTGGGCGGCCGTCAGGACCGACACCACCAGGCCGTCGTAGTTGGTGGCCACGCGCGAGGCCTGTCCGTGGTCGTCGCGCAGTGCCAGGCACAGCCCGCACATGTGGGACATCCACTCCTCGGCCAGTCCGTCGGCCAGGGTGTGTCGACACGGTCGCAGGATTCCGAACACGGGCGGGTACCTCTTCTCCTGGGAACGCGGGCCACGGGACTCCGGTGGCTCCAGCGTGATACGACGCCGGTACCGCTCCCCTGGTTCCGTGCGCGGCGCCAGGCGCTACCGCCGGCGGCGGCGCGCGGCCGACCGCTCCTCGATGAAGCGCTCCCACTGCCGCACGATGGGGCCGATGGCGTAGCGGTCCGCCGACCGCACCGCCTCCCGCCCCATGCGCACCCGCTCGTCGCGGTCCTCGACCAGGCGCAGCAGCGCCGCGGCGAGCGCGTCCACGTCCTGGTCGGGGACGAGCAGCCCGTCGCGCCCGTCCTCGATGATCTCCCGGGGGCCGTGCGGGCAGTCGAAGCTCACCGCGGGGACGCCGACCGAGAAGCCCTCGATGATCGTCATGCCGAAGCCCTCCACCCGGGAGCTGACGGCCAGGACCGAGGCCTTGGCCAGCTCTCCGGTGAGGTCCTCGGCGCGCCCCATGAGGGTGACCTGGTTGCTCAGCCCCAGGTCGACGATCCTGCGGCGCAGCGCGGCGTCCTTGCCGCCTCCCCCGTAGATGCGCAGCCGCCAGTCCGGGTGCTTGCCGGCGACGACGGCGAACGCCTCCACGAGCTTGGGGTACTGCTTGACCGGCGCCATCCGGCCGGCGGCGACGATGATCGGGTTGTCCTGGGTGGACCGGGGGTAGTCCCGGTCGGGCAGCGGGTTGGGCATCGCGGTCAGCCAGTCCGGTGCGGCGTCCAGGAGGTCCCGGTAGGCGTCGCGGTCCGCCTCGGTCAGCACCGTCATGCCGTCGAGCCGCGGGTAGCGGCGCGCGATGAGCCCGCGCAGTTCGTCGGAGTGGTCCGCCAGGTTGACGTGCTCCTGACCGATGGCCAGGACCCGTCGCGGCGCCCACCGGGCCAGCAGGAGGTTGATGCCGGGGCGGGTGCCGATGACGACGTCGGCGTCGGTCGCCCTGAGGTAGCGGCGCAGCGCGGCCGTCGACGCGGGAGTGTAGAAGTTCTCCCGCCGGGCCTCGCCCCGGCCCAGCAGCGAGACCGTGCGGCGCCGCGAGATCCGGTGGGCGAAGCGCCCGGCCCGGGTCGACGGCTCCTCCGGGCGGCCACCCACGATCCGCGTCAGGCCGTGCAGCCGCACCCCCTCCGGGACGGTGAAGAACGGCTTCTCCTTGTGGCGCACCAGGCTGACGATCTCCACCTCGTGGCGGCCCGCCAGGCCCTCGGCGAGGTTGTAGACGGTACGGACGGTCCCGCCCATTCCGTAGCCGTTGGCGATGAGGAAGGCGATCTTCAACGGTCACCGCCGGCGTGCTCGACCGCGAGGAGGGAGAGGTCGTCCTTGACGGTGTAGTAGGGGCGGATCCGCACCGCGGCGCCCCCGGCCCGCTCCCCCGCGTCCCCCGCGTCCACCACGGTCTCCGGGTAGACGATCTTGCGCTTCTTGCCGACGATGTCGTCGGCGAGCATGGCCAGCCGCAGGTCCTGGCCGCCGTCGGGTGTGCGGAGCCAGAGGTCCCATTCGTTGTGCCGGCGCTCGGGCACGTGCGCGTCGGCGATCGGCGCCAACGGGATCGCGCAGTGGAACCGCGCGCCGTCGAGTTCGGCCGGGGCGGACAGCCGTCCGTCCAGGCCCCTCTGCCGGGCGACGACCTCGGTGACGGTGGTGCCCCGGTGCTCGGGCGCGTAGGCCAGGACCCCCGAGACGGTGACCGTCCCGGTCCCGGCGTCGACGTCGACCCAGCCCACCTCGGCGTAGGGGGTGGCGGTGGCCGCGCGCACCCGCAGCCGCCCGTCCCGGTCCCGGAGCGCGCGGAGTTCGCGCTCGCGCCGACCGCGCAGGTAGGCGATCCGGTCGGCGAGGCTGAGGCCGGTGTCGCGGGTGGAGAGCGGGGCCGGACGCCCCTGCCCGTCGATCCACAGCACGTCCCACACACCGTCCGCGATGGGTAGGCCGGCCAGGTGCGCGCGCACGCGCGCACCCTCCCTCTCCAGGTCGGTGACGCGGATCGCGGCTTCCCCGTCCCCGTGCCTGCGCAGCGCCAGACCTCCCCCCTGGTCCCCGTGGTCGGAGTCGAGCCGAAGCTCCAGAACGTCCTCGGCGTCGATCCGACTGAGCTCTGCTCGCATACAACCTCCACTTCGTCGCCGCGCACCGGTACCGGCCGTCTTCCTACCGGTACGACACGGGACGCGGCATTCACTCCCGATAAGCGGGGATGGAGTGGTATCCGGTCCATGATGGCCGAGGGGGCGTTTCGACGAGCTAAAGACCGTGGTCCGCACGGGTGCGAGGGCGGTGGGAAGGCCGGGCGCGGGCCCGCGGGAGCGGGATCAGCCCTCCTGTTCCTCCTCGACCTGGCGGTTCCAGTCGCGCTTGGCGGACTGCCAGCCGTCCTCGTTCAGGCCCAGCCGCCAGTAGCCCGACACCGACAGCCGTTCCCGGGGCACCCCCAGATCGCGCCGCAGCCACCGGCGCAGCTCCTTGACGAACCCCGCCTCCCCGTGCACGAACGCGTGGACCTGTCCGGGCGGGAGCTCCAGGTCCCGCACCGCGGCGAGCAGGGGCTCGCCCACCCGGTTCGCGCCCCGGTGCAGCCAGGTGACGGTCGCGTCCGCGGCCGTCTCCAGCTTCTGTTCCTCCTCCGGACCGGCCACCTCGACCAGGACGTGGGCCCGCGCACCGGCGGGCAGCCGCTCCAGAGCGGCGGCCACGGCCGGCAGCGCGCTCTCGTCGCCCACGAGCAGGTGCCAGTCGGCGGTCGGGTCGGGCGCGTAGCCGCCGCCCGGACCCGCGAAGTGGATCTCGTCACCGGGCCGGGCGCGGGCCGCCCAGGGTCCGGCCACGCCCTCGTCGCCGTGGATCACCACGTCCAGGGCCAGCTCCCGCCGGTCGGCGTCCCACCAGCGCACGGTGTAGGTGCGCATGAGCGGCCACTGCTCGCGCGGCAGCTCCTCGCGGATGCGCCCGAGGTCGAACGGGACCGGGTAGGTGACGCCCTGCGGCGGGAAGAGCAGTTTGACGTAGTGGTCGGTGAACTCTCCGACGGAGAACTCGGCGAGCCCGGGGCCGCCGAGCACGAGGCGGAGCATGTGCGGGGTGAGCCGCTCGATCCGCTCCACGCGCGCGTGCGTGGCCCGCGGGGTTCTGCGCCCAGGACGTTCGGCCATGGGATGTTTCCTTCCTCGCGTGGACGCTCGGTCCGCCCGCACGCGGTGCGGGCGGACGCTGTCACAGTACGGGAAGGGGGGCGGGACGGGCTCCGTGCCCGTCCCGCCCCTGGCCGCGGCCCGCTCAGTCCCCGGCGCACACCAGGTCGGGGGCTCCGGCACCCGAGCCGGTGCCCGTGAACCCGAACTCCGCGCTGTCGCCGGCGCCCAGCGCGCCGTTCCAGCCCAGGTCGGAGGCGGTGACCTGAGCCCCGTCCGAGGTGATGTCGGCGTTCCATCCCTGGTCCACGCGCCGGCCGTCGGCGTAGGTCCACGTCACGGTCCAGCCGTCGATCGGGGTGTCCGCGGTGACCGTCACGGCCGCCTGGAAGCCGCCGTCCCAGTCGGAGACCACCGTGTACTCCGCGGAGCAGTCGCCGTCGGCGGGCGGTTCGGTCGGCTCCTCACCGGGGTCGGAGGGGTCCTCGCCCGGGTCCGTGGGGTCCTCCGGGGGCTCGGGAGCGTTCACGGCCATGTCGTAGGCGGCCTGGGGAACGAACTGGCCGGCAGGGGCGATGCAGCCGTCGGCCTCGCCCGGCAGCTTGGTCCAGATGAAGGCGTCGATCAGCGCGTTCCCGGTGGCGGTCGTGCTCGGGTGGCCGATCATCCGCCCGGGCGGGTCGCACCACTCCTCGTCGGGCGCGGGGCCGTTGCCGTTGCGGCTGGTGTCGATCACGGCTCCCAGACCGGACACGCCGGTCGCGGCGATGACGGACTCGGCGAACGCGACCTCGTCGTCGGTCCAGTTGTAGTTGGAGGTGTTGGTGGCGATCCCGTGGGCGCTGGTGGCGATGTCCGCGCCGTTGAGCAGGTCGGCGGCCTCCTGGGGCTCCAGCCAGGCCGAGTGGCCGATGTCGAAGTACACCCGCGCCTCGGGGGAGCCCTCCATCAGGGCCCGGCCCGCGTGGGACATCGACGCCAGGAGCTGGGAGGGGTCGCTGCACGCGCTCACGAGCGGCAGCGCGTCCGGCTCCAGGACGATGGTGGCGGGGCGGCCCTCCAGTCCGGCGGCGACCTCCTCGACCCAGGCGCGGTAGGCCTCGTGGCTGGGTGCGCCGCCGCCGCTGTGGTTGCCGCAGTCGCGCCCGGGGATGTTGTAGACGACCAGGATCGGGGTCTGCCCCTGGGCGTCGGCGGCACTGACGACGGCGTCGACGTCGGCGCGGACCTCGTCGGGGTTGTGCTGGGTGAACCAGGTGGCCTGGGCGACCGAGGCGATGCGGTCGCCGATCACCTCGGCGCGGGGGTCGTTCGGGTTCTCGCGGACCCAGACGGCCGCCGAGGTGTCGGGGTTGACGTAGAACTCCGGTTCGGCGGCTGCGGCGGACGGTGCGCCGAGCAGCGCCATCGCGGCCGCCAGGGCCGTGGCGGAGCCGAGCACGGCTCCGATGGCTGTGCGTGAGCGGGACATGAACCTTCCTTCGGTCGGTGTGCGTGCGGTCCCCCCGACACCCCCGTGCCCTTGGGGCCTGGGAGCGCTCCCAAGCCGCAGGCTACCGTCTGGAGCCGCCCGGCCCCAGGGGGGTAACCGCTGTTTTCCGCCGAACCCGGCACACGCGCCCCGCCCAGGGGGCCGGGCCTCACCGGCCGGGTACGCGCACGGCGAGCACGGCCAGGTCGTCGTGCCCGTCGCCGGGCGCCCCGTCGGTCACGGCCCGGCACAGGTCCTGCACCGATCGGTCGGTGCAGGCCGCGGCGATCTCCGCCACGCGGTCCAACCCCCGGTCCAGCGGGTGGTCCGGGTGCTCCACCAGGCCGTCGGTGAACATCAGGACGGTGGACGAGGGCGGCATCGGGTACCGGTGGTCCGGCCGCTCGGCGTCGGGGTCGACGCCGAGCGGAAGCCCCGGCTCGGCCTCCAAATAGCGCGCCCCGCCGCCCGGGGACAGCACGAGCGGGGGCAGGTGGCCGGCCGTGCTCCAGCACAGGTCCCACCCCGTCCCAGTGGGCTCGATCCGCGCCAGGCTGATCGTGGTCACGGTGTCCTCCTCGGTCGCCATCAGGATGCGGTCGAGGCTGGACAGCGCCGCACCGGGCGAGGTGTGCCGGTCGTAGACCAGGGCACGCAGCTTGCTCCGGATCCGTGCCATGGAGGCCGCGGCGACCAGGTCGTGGCCGATCACGTCGCCGATCACGGCGACACAGGCGCCGTCGCGCAGCCGGAGGGCGTCGTACCAGTCCCCGCCCAGTCCGGCGTCGGCGGGACGGTAGACCGAGGCGACCTCGAAGGGCGACAGGTCGGGCACCCGCGGCAGGAGGAGTCGTTGGAAGCGCTCCGCGCTGGTCCGGACCTCCTCGAACAGGCGGGCGTTCTCGATGGCGATCCCCGCCGCCCCGGCCAGCGCGCCGAGGACCTCCTCGTCGCGGTGGTCGAAGGGGTGCCCGTCCCTGCGGGTGGACACGTAGATGTTGCCGTACGTGCGCCCGCGGACCTTGACGGCCGCCCCGAGCAGGGTCCGCATGGGCGGATGGCCCGGCGGAAAGCCCACCGAGTCGGGGTGCGCGCCGATGTCGGTGACCCGCAGCGGCTCCTTCTGGTGGATCATCAGGCCGAGCAGCCCCTTGCCGCTCGGCAGCTCCACTCCGTCGAGGGCGCGCAGCTCCTCCTCGTCCAGGCCGAGCGGGATGAACTCCGCCATCCCTTCGCCGTGGTCGTCCAGGATGCCGAGCGCTCCGTACCGGGCGCCCACGAGCTCCATCGCGGCGGCCACCACCCGGCGCAGGACCGCTCTCAGCTCCAGGTCCTGGCCGAGTGCCAGCACCGCCCCCAGCAGCGACCGCATGCGGACCTGGGTGCGGACCAGCTCCTGGACCTGCTCGGCCACCCCCGTCAGGTGCGCGTCGTCGCCCAGCCCCGGGACCGCGCCCCAGTCCGGCCTTCCGCCGCCCAACGCCGGGTCGGCCGCTTCGCGGGACAACGGGACTCTCTCGACGGACGCCCCCGGTGCGACGTCGTCCCTGTCGTCGGGCACCATGGCCACCCCTTCCCTCGGAGCCGTCGTCCCGCGGACCGTTCCCGGCCTGCCGGTCCGGCGGGCGCCGTGCCGTCACTCGCGCCCCTCCAGTCAAGCCCTTCCCACGTGCGGTCCGCCAGAAGCCTCACCGGGCGCGCCGTCCCTGTTCATCGGGCTCCCGGCCCCCGGCGGCGGCGCGCCCATCCACCGATCGGTGGATGCCGGGATCCACCGATCCCGTGGCCGGGCGGGCGATCCGCGGGACCGCCCCCGCGCGCGATGCTCGTCCCATGCCGATCATCGACGTCAAGAACCTGCACAAGCGGTACGGAGACAAGGTCGTCCTCGACGACGTGTCCTTCTCCGTCGAGGAGGGCGAGATCTTCGGGATCCTCGGCCCCAACGGCGCGGGCAAGACGACCACGGTCGAGTGCGTCGAGGGCCTGCGCGTACCGGACGGCGGCACGATCAGCGTGCTCGGCCTCGACCCGCGCCGGGACCGCGCCGAGCTGCGCGAGAACCTGGGCGCCCAGCTCCAGGAGTCGGCCCTGCCCGGACGGCTCGGGGCCGGCGAGGCGCTGCGCCTGTACGCGTCCTTCTACCGGGAGTCGGCCGACCCCGACGAACTCCTGGAGATGCTGGGCATCGCGGACCAGCGCGACACCCAGTTCCGGCGGCTGTCCGGCGGACAGAAGCAGCGGCTGTCCATCGCGCTGGCGCTCGTCGGCCGGCCCAGGGTGGCCGTCCTCGACGAGCTCACCACCGGCCTGGACCCGCAGGCGCGGCGCACCACGTGGGACCTCATCGAGCGCGTGCGCGACTCCGGCGTCACCATCGTCCTGGTCACGCATTTCATGGACGAGGCCGAGCGGCTCTGCGACCGGCTCGCGCTCGTGGACGGGGGCCGGATCGCGGCCCTGGACACGCCCGGCGGACTGGTCGCGCGTGCCCGCCTGGAGCAGAGGCTCACCTTCCGCGCGCCGCACGACCTGGACGAACAGGTGCTGAGCGCGCTCCCGGAGGTGACCGCGGTCCATCGGACCGGGACCCAGGTCCGGATCACCGGCCAGGGCAACCTGGTGTACGCGGTGACCTCCGTGCTGGCCCGCGACCACGTGGTCGCCGAGGACCTGCGCGTCGAGCGCTCCAGCCTGGACGACGCGTTCGTCACCCTCACCGGAAACGGCCTCCGGCCATGAGCCCCCGCACACCACGACGGAAGGGGTCCGCCGTGTCCACCGCGTCCGCCCTGCGACACCTCACCGCGACCGAGGTCAAGCTCGTCCTCCGCGAACCCATGACCATCGGCTTCGGCATGCTGCTGCCGACCGTGATCCTCCTGGGGCTCGGGAGCGTGCCGATCCTGCGGGAGCCGACCCCGGAGTTCGGCGGCGTCCGCTTCGTCGACATCTTCGCCCCCACGGCCCTGATCCTGGGCATGGGCGTCCTCGGTATCCAGCACCTGCCGTCGGTCCTGGCCACCTACCGCGAGAACGGTGTGCTGCGCCGGATGGCCACCACGCCCGTGCACCCGGGACTGGTCCTGGCCGCCCAGCTCATCGCGGTGGTCGCGGCCGTGTTCGCCTCCTCCGCCCTGCTGGTGCTGACGGCCTGGCTCGTCCTGGACGTGCCCCTGCCCCGGCAGCCGCTGCTGTTCACCGCCGCGTTCCTCGTCGGGACCGCGTCCCTGGTGGCCCTGGGTGTCCTGGCCGCGGCGCTGGCCCCCAGCAGCCGGGTGGCGAACGGCCTGTCGATGAGCCTGTACCTCGTAGTGATGCTCGTGGGCGGGCTGTTCCTGCCCAGGATCTTCATGCCCGACGTCCTGGTGCGCCTGGGCGAGTTCACGCCTCCGGGCGTCCAACTGCTGCTGGACACCTGGTCGGGCGGCGCGGACACCTCGGGCACCGGACCGCTCGCGCAGCTGGCCATAATGGCGGTGATCGCCGCGGTGGCCGCCGTGGCGGCGGCGAAGCTGTTCCGGTGGGAGTGAGCGGGGGATGAGCGCGATCGGCGCGGGGGAGGACTCGCGGCAGGACTGGGACCGGTGGTGGGACCGGTTCGTGTACTGGGTGCCCTGGGTCCTGCTCCCGTTGTCCACGGTCCTGGTCCTGGCCCAGACGGGACAGGGTCCGGGCCACCGCGCCGTCGCGCTCGGCCTGACCGCGCTGGCGTCCGCCTGGGTGCTGTTCGGGCACACCTTCGCGCCGCCCGCGCGGCTGGAGCGGCTGTGGCCCGCAGTGGTCTACGTCCTCGGCCTCGTCGCCCTGGGTGCGGTGATGATGGCGCACGACATCATCTTCCTGCTGTTCGCCATCACGCCGTTCTTCCACGCCATGGTGCTGCCGATGCCGTGGGCCTTCGCCGGGGTCGCGGCCGCCTCGTTCTCCCTGCACACCAGCACCATGGGCTTTCCCGGGACGAGCACCGACACGCCGTTCCTCCAGCACCTGGGCCTGTACGCGGGCGTGATCGTGGTCCAGACCCTCGCCATCGGCGGCGGCCTGGTGGTGGCCCAGCGCAGCGCGGAGGCGCACCGGGAGCGCGCCGTCATGGTGGACCGGCTGGAGGCCGCCCTGGAGGAGAACGCCGGGCTGCACGCCCAGCTCCTCGCCCAGGCGCGGGAGGCCGGGATGCTGGACGAGCGCCAGCGGATGGCGCGCGAGATCCATGACACCCTGGCCCAGGGGCTCACCGGCATCGTCACCCAGATCCAGGCGGCCCAGCGGGCGGGCGGGATCGACGGCCCGGCGCTCCCGCACGTGGGGCGCGCGCTCGACCTGGCCAGGGGCGGCCTCACCGAGGCCCGGCGCTCGGTCCAGGCACTGCGTCCCGCGCAGCTGGAGGACAGCCAGCTGCCCGAGGCGCTCGGCGAGCTGACCCGCCGCTGGGCCGAGGAGTCCGGGGTCCGGCCCACGCTGGAGGTCACGGGTGGGCGCACCGCCCTGAGTCCCGCGATCGAGGTGTCCCTGTTCCGCGTCGCGCAGGAGGCACTGACCAACGTCGCCAAGCACGCGAACGCCACCAGGGTCGGGGTCACCCTGTCCTACCTCGACGACATGGTGCTGCTCGACATCCGCGACGACGGGAACGGGATGGTCTCGGACACCGCGAACGGGTTCGGGCTCAGGAGCATGCGCCAGCGGATCAGAGGCATCGGAGGCACAGTGGAGATCGAGTCCGACCACGGCGAGGGCACCGCCGTCAGCGCCGCCGTACCCGTGATCGGGGGCGCGTCGTGATCCGGGTCCTCATCGCCGACGACCATCCCGTGGTGCGCGACGGACTGCGCGGCACCTTCATCTCCGAGACCGACATCGAGGTGGTCGGGGAGGCCGCGAGCGGCCACGAGGTGCTCGACCAGGTGGACCGGCTCGGCGTCGACGTGGTCCTGATGGACCTGCGCATGCCCGGGATGTCGGGGGTCGCGGCGACCGCCGCGCTGGCCCGGCAGGCTCCGGAGGTGCGCGTGCTGGTCCTGACCACCTTCGACAGCGAGAGCGACGTCCTGCCGGCGATCGAGGCGGGCGCCACCGGCTACCTGCTCAAGGACGCCCTGCCCGACGAACTCCTGCGCGGGGTGCGCGCGGTGCACCGGGGGGAGTCCGTGCTGGCGCCCACGGCCGCCCGGCTCCTCATGGGCCAGGTCCGCGCACCCGCGCGCCGGGCGCTGAGCGACCGGGAACTGGAGGTGCTGCGGCTGGTCGCCGAGGGCGCCTCCAACCGCACCGCCGCCGCGCGCCTGTTCATCAGCGAGGCCAGCATCAAGACCCATCTGCAGCACGTGTACGACAAGCTCGGGGTCCGCGACCGGGCCGCGGCGGTCGGCGCGGCCTACCGCCGCGGCCTCATCGGCTGAGACGGGCGCGGCTACCAGCCCGCGTCGGGGGCCAGTGCGCGGACGGCGGGCAGCGCGGCCTCCAGGACCGTCGGGAACCAGGCGGAGAAGGGGCCCTCCCCCGGCAGGACCGCCATCTCCCAGGGGTCGGCGAACGCGATCTCGGCGACCTCCTCGGGGTCGGGGCTCGGCTCGCCGCCCACCAGGCCCACGAAGAGGTGGTTGTACTCCTGCTCGACCAGGCCCGAGTGCGGGTCGGGGTGGTTGTAGCGCACGGTCCCGGCCTCACGCATGAGCACGGGCGCCACGCCCAGCTCCTCGGTGGTGCGCCGCGCTGCGGCGAGGAAGGGCGGTTCACCGGGGTAGGGGTGGCCGCAGCAGGTGTTGGACCACACGCCGGGCGAGTGGTACTTGCCCAGGGCGCGGCGCTGGAGCAGCAGGCGGCCCCGGTCGTCGAGCAGGAACACGGAGAAGGCGCGGTGCAGCCGGCCCGGCGACACGTGCGCCGACAGCTTCTCCGCGGTCCCGATGGTCGTTCCGGACTCGTCGACCAGTTCGAGCATGATCGGTTCGCCGGGGGCTCCTTCGTCGGTGGCGGTGGACGGACCGGTGGTGTGGCTGATGGGCATGGCGTCCTTCCGTCGGGCGGCCACGGTCGGCGGGCCCCGCCCGCCCGGCCTGGCGCGGCCGGGCGGGCGGGCGCTGGCGCGGGGTCCGCGCGGGCGCGGGACGGGGCCGGTCCCCGGCCCGCGCCCGCGGAGCCCCGGAGGGTCCTCAGACCCGGTCGGCCGCGATGAGCAGGTAGTGGAAGCTGCCCTCCTTGTACGCGGTCAGGAAGGGCTCCTCGATACCGGTGGCCACGGACGACTGCGCGCGCAGCTCCCAGTACGGGATGGTCGGCCCGGTGAGGTCGACGACGGAGATCGGGACGAGGTTGTTGGCCGCCATCGCCTTGAAGTACTGGCTCCTGGCGTGGATGTTGCAGGTGTAGTGCTCGTCGATCCGGCTCACCGCCTTGGAGCGGCCACCGGTGACGTCGTTGTAGCAGCCGGTGATGGTGACGTAGCGGCCGCCGTACTCCAGCAGGCGGGCGTGCTCGGCGAAGAGCTCGAACAGGTCGACGTACATGGTCGACTCGTTGTTCCAGCTCGCCCGCAGGGAGCCGGACGGGAAGCCGGTGTCGAGCATGTTGCGGAAGTGGAAGCGGACCTTGTCGGACACGCCCCTCTCCTCGGCCTGCTCGTTGCCGAAGGCCACCTGCTTCTCCGAGATGGACACGCCGTCGACGTGGCAGCCGAAGCGCTGGTTGGCCATGAAGCTGGTGCCGCCCCGGCCGGAGCCGGTGTCCATGATCCGGTCCTCGGGGCCGACCGGGCCCAGGTGGTCCAGGAGGACGTCGGCCTGGGCGGTCTCCAGGCGGTGCATCTCCTCGATGACCCGCTGGTCGCGTGTCTCCTCCGGCCCCTCCAGGACCGAGGGGTCGTAGTCGCCGATGCCGTAGTGGTGATGGAAGAGGCCGTCGACCTCGCCGAGCTTGATGTTGACGGGGTCCTTCTCCGCGTTCCAGTACTCCGCGACGGACGCCTGGTACTGGGTGCGCAGGACTTTGCCGCTGGTGTGGGAGGAGGTCATGGTCATGCGAAAGGCTCCTTGCTGGTGGTCGTCGGGCAGGACAGCCGACCGGACCGCGCGGGCGGACCGGGTGGGTGTACGGCGTGGGTGGGGTGGTGGCCGGGGCAGGGGCCGGGGCCGGATCAGGCGGACTGGTCCGCGTGGTAGCGGCCGCTGGTGGCGTGCCACTCCCGGCTGCCGCCGCACCAGGCCCACAGCCCGGCCAGGAACCGGCCCAGCTGCGGTGATCCGGTGAGGGCCAGGGCGGCCGCCTCGGACTCGACGGTGTGCATCATCTCGTCGTGGATGCGCACGGTGCGCTCGACCGCCTCACGCATCGTGCATCCGTCCTCCTCGGCGATCAGCCTGGGCAGGCTGGTGTCGTCGGGGCCCTCCTTGCCCATGGAGTACAGGTCGTTGACGATGACGGTGGCCGAGCCCGCCATGGTGAACACGCGCCGCACCCGGGGGTCGGCGAACTCCTCCATGGGCAGCTCGTATCCGGCGACCGCGTCGATGAGCACCATGCAGGGCACGAAGCTGTTCTCGTGGCGGTGCATCAGGAACTCCCACACCGGTGGCCTCTGACCGGTGTTCCCCCAGACGCCCTCCTGGTTGTAGGCGACGAACATGATGCCCAGCTCGTGGCGCAGCCGGCGCACCTGCGTCCACGTCGCGTGGTCGGCGAGCTTGCCCAGGGCCGAGCGCAGGGCGCGCATGACGGGGTCCGCCCGCACGACCCTCTCCAGCTCGGGCGCGTACTCGCGCGAGATGTGCGCCTGGTCGATGACCGAGTGGGCGATCGCCAGCCGCTGGCCGAGGAGTTCCGGCCGGGACTCCTCCACCTCGCCGTCGACGTAGTGGTCGTCGACGGACCACTCGGCCAGGGCGCACCTGGCCGCGGCCAGCAGCCGTTCGGGATCGTCGGTCTCGGGGTGGGCGAGCATGATCAGCCGGCCGAACTCCGCCCGGCGGATCATGTCGAGCTTGCCGGGGTAGATCCCCACCTCCTCGGCCCACCCGACCAGCCGTTCGTCGACCTCCTCGCCCAGGGCGCGGTCGTCGCGCACGGCCGGAGGGCAGTACAGCGCGGGGACGGCGTTGTCATCGGCGGTGTCCGCCGGCTCGGGCGGAGCCCGGTGGCCCAGCACGCGCACGGCGGCGGTCCCGGCACCCGAGGGGGGCTGGGGCAGCCACGGCGAGCCCGCGCCCAGCGGAACCGGGTCGGGCACCGGCGCCGGCGGCGCGACCGGGGGGTCGGGCAGCAGGGCCCGGGCCGCGGCGGTCCCCAGGCCGGAGGGCCCGGTGGGCAGCCGCGGCGCGGCCGCGACCGCGCCCGCCGGGGCCTGGGCGCCCGGCCGCGGCGGTTCGGACACCCGGGCCGACGGCGGGCCGGGCACCAGCAGGTCCGGCGAGCCCGGGCGCAGCGGGTTCGACATCAGGGCGTCCACCAGGGCCGCCACGTCGTGCGTGGCGGCGGAGGCGGACATCCGCGACAGCAGTGACACCGTCTCAGCCCTCCTTCACTGGCAGTGTCGGGCGGGGATCAGGCACGCGGGCGGACCTCGACGTTCTCCAGGATGCCGATGGCGTCGGGGACGAGGACGGCCGCCGAGTAGTAGGTGCTGACCAGGTAGGAGATGATCGCCTGGTCGTCGATGCCCATGAAGCGCGCGTTGAGCCCGGGCTCGACCTCGTCGGGCAGGCCGGTCGCGTGCAGGCCGATGACGCCCTCGTTGTCCTCGCCGGTCCGGATGGCGATGATCGACGACGTGTGGTGCTCGGTGACGGGGATCTTGCCGCAGGGCAGGAGGGGGACGCCGCGCCAGGCGGGCAGGTGGTGGCCGCCGACCTCGACGGTGCCCATGGTGATGCCCCGCTTGTTGCACTCCTTGCCGAAGGCGGCGATGGCGCTGGGGTGGGCGAACATGTACTGCGTGTTGCGGCGCATGCTCAGCAGGTCGTCCAGGCAGTCGGGGCTGGGCGCGCCGTTGTCGGTGTGGATGCGCTGGTTGTAGTCGCAGTTGTACAGCAGGCCGAACTCGCGGTTGTTGACGAGTTCGTTCTCCTGGCGCTCGCGCAGGGCCTCGATGGTCAGCCGCAGCTGCTGCTCGGTCTGGTTCATCGGCTTGTTGTAGAGGTCGGCGACCCTGGTGTGGACGCGCAGGACCGTCTGGGCCACGCTCAACTCGTACTCGCGGGGCCGGAGCTCGTAGTCGACGAAGGTGCCGGGCAGGGCGGGCTCGCCGACGTGGCCGGAGAGCAGGGCGATGTCGGCCTCGCCGGCCCTGTTCTGCCCGTTGAGCGGGCGGGACAGGAAGCGCTCGATGTGGGCGCGCAGGCTCGGAGAGGAGTCCACGACGGCGGTGAACTCCTGGCGGGGCAGCTCCAGGAGGGTGCCGGCGGTGGCGGCCTTGACGGTGCAGTCCCAGGTCGCGTCCGGGTTGAGCAGGCCGTGGTCGCCGAACTGCTCGCCGTCGGCCATGACGCCGATCCGCGTGGGGTCGCCGTAGGGGCCCTCGGTGGTCTTGTGGACCCGGCCGTGCGCCAGGAGGTAGAGGTGGTCGGCGGGCCTGCCCTCGTGGGCCAGCACGTCACCGGGCTCGAACTCGCGCTGGGTGAAGCGCCCGGCCAGCTCGCTGAGCACGCCCACGTCGTCGAACCCGGACAGCAGCGCCAGCTCGCCGAGCTCCTGGGGGATGACCTGGACGTCGGCGCCGGTCTGGTTGAACTGGATGCGGCCGTCACCGATGGTGTAGCTGAGGCGGCGGTTGACGCGGTAGGCGCCGCCCTCGGTCTGCACCCAGGGCAGCATCCTCTGCAGCCAGCGGGAACTCTTCCCCTGCATCTGCGGTGCGGACTTGGTGGTGGTCGCCAGGTTCCGGGCGGCCGCGGTCGCCAGACTCCGCTGCTGACCGTTCCGGGTCTCGGGACCTACGTCGATCGACATCCGCTGTGTCTCCTCGTGGTAGTCGCGTACCCACGCCGCGTAGCCGTCCTGACGTGCGACCGACCACGGGGCAAGGGAGGAAGAGGGTTGCGCGTACGCGTCCACGTGCGCCGACCACCCTCACTGGCCTGCGAGGACGAACGCTCCGTGAACCGTGGATCACACTAGGGACGCCCCATGGGCGGCACAACCGGTTCCGGAAGATCCACCCGATCCGCGTGCGCGCCGGCACCGTTCGGCGCCACCGCGCACGGGCGCGACCGGGGGCCGACACGCATGGTGAACACTCCACTGCGGAACAGATACGACCACCGTGAGCTGCGAAGACACCGCGAAACCCGAGGTGGGGCCGTGGCGGGCGAGCCCCTCGGAGACACCCGCCCACCGTGCGTGAAGACGGACGGTGCCCCGCGCGAAACAGGCAATACCGGCCCCACCCGAGTCCGCAATGCGGCCAGCCGATCCGATCGGCGGAGCGGCTAACCTAGGAGAATGAAAACCATTTCCACACAACCCGAGGCGGGCCCGGCGCTGCCCGTCACCGTGCTCTCCGGCTTCCTCGGCGCGGGCAAGACCACCCTGCTCAACCACGTCCTGGGCAACCGCGACGGCCTGCGGGTGGCGGTGATCGTCAACGACATGAGCGAGGTCAACATCGACGCCGGGCTGGTGCGCGACGGCGGCGCGCTCTCACGGACCGACGAGCGCCTGGTCGAGATGACCAACGGCTGCATCTGCTGCACCCTGCGCGACGACCTGCTGGACGAGGTCGGCCGGCTCGCCGACGAGGGCCGGTTCGACTACCTGCTCATCGAGTCCAGCGGCATCTCCGAGCCCATGCCCGTGGCGGCCACCTTCGCCTTCCCCGGCCTGGACGGAACCCGCCTGATGGACCGGGCCCGCCTCGACACCATGGTGTCCGTCGTCGACGCCGCCGGCTTCCTGCGCGAACTGCGCCAGGGCGACGACCTGCTCTCGCGCGGCCTCGACGCCTACGAGGACGACGAGCGCACGGTCAGCGACCTGCTCATCGACCAGGTGGAGTTCGCCGACGTCCTGGTGCTCAACAAGACCGACCTCGTCACCGCCCGGGACGCCGACGAGGTCGAGGCCGCCCTGCGCCGGCTGAACCCCCTGGCCCGGGTGCTGCGCTCCGAGCACGGCCGCGTGGGCGTCGGCGAGATCGTGGGCACCGGCCTGTTCGACCTGGAGCGCGCCTCGCGGGCGCCGGGCTGGGCGGCCGAGCTCAACGGCGACCACGTGCCCGAGACCGAGGAGTACGGCATCTCCAGCACGGTCTTCCGCGCCGACCGGCCCTTCCACCCCGAACGCCTGTGGTCACTGGTCTCCGAGCGCCTCGACTCCGGCGAGTTCGGCACTCTGCTGCGCTCGAAGGGCTTCTTCTGGTTGGCCACGCGCCACCGCGTCACCGGGATGTGGTCGCAGGCCGGTCCCGTGGCGCGGTTCGAGCCCTCCGGCGCCTGGGACCCCGCGGACGCCCACCTGCTCGGGCTGCCCGACGACGAGGACGCCGAGGCCGTCGTCCCCCGGCAGGAACTGGTGTTCATCGGCACGGGGCTGCGCGGTGACGCGCTGGCCGCGAGCCTGCGCGCCTGCCTGCTCACCGACGAGGAGTTGGCGGGGCCGTGGACGGACCTGGCCGACCCCTTCCCCGGCTGGGACGTGGCCGGAGCACACGTGCACGGGCACGGGCACGGCACCGAGGTGCTGACCGCGCCGCGAGCCTGAGGGCGGCCCGGCGGCGAACCCGGGGAGGCCGGCGGACGTCCCACATCCCATGACCTCCACCCGAACCGCCCCCTGGCCACTCGTGGGCCACGGCGCCGGCCAGCTCCTCCGGTTCGGCTGGGCGCAGGCGCGCGCCTGCGCCTTCGCCGTGGGCATCTTCGCCGGACTCGCGCTGAGCGCCGTCGTGCCCCTGCCGATCCCCCGCTACGACGCCCTGCTGCTCTACGGGATCGCCCTGACCGCGGCGTTCTGGCTGCTGCGGCTGGAGACGGGCCGCGAGGTGCTGGCCATCCTCGGGTTCCACGTGGTGGGCCTGGCGCTGGAGCTGTTCAAGGTACACGTGGGCTCGTGGTCCTACCCCGGCGACGCCTGGACCAAGATCGGCGGTGTACCGCTCTACAGCGGGTTCATGTACGCGGCGGTCGGCTCGTACGTCGTGCGCGCCTGGCGGCTGCTCGACCTGGGACTGACCGACTACCGGCCCGTGGCCACGACGGCGGTGGCCGTCCTGATCTACGCCAACTTCTTCACCCACCACTGGCTGCCGGACGTGCGGGCGTGGTTGGCGGTCGCGCTGGTCGCTGTTACCTGGCGCACGTGGGTGCACTACACGGTCGGCGAGGCGCGGTACCGGATGCCGCTGTCGCTGTCCTTCCTGCTCATCGGCCTGTTCCTGTGGGTCGCGGAGAACGTGTCCACCCTGCTCGGCGCCTGGAGCTATCCCCACCAGGAACAGGCGTGGGAGATGGTGCACGTGTCCAAGCTCGGGGCCTGGTCACTGCTGGTCGTGGTCTCGTTCGTGCTCGTGGCGACCTGGCGACAGGGGTTCGGGAGAACCTGGCCGGCCAGGTACGGGAAAACACGGGTCCTCGGGGTTGCCGGACCCTCCGGAAGGAAACACCAGCGACAGGCACACTGAGTAGTGACTGTGCCACAGCAGGTTCACCTTTCGTGGAAGGAAACACATGTCCCTCCTCTCCCGCCTTGGCCGCACCGCCGCGGTCGGGGCCGCGGCAGTCGTCCTGGCCACCCTCCTGACCCCCGCCCAGGCCTCCGCCCTGGTGCTGAACTGCGACACGTTCCGCCACCACAACGACGACCACGTGGGCATCGCCTTCTGCACCAACAACACCGACCGCACCATGAAGTTCCGTGCCGTGGTCGTCTGCGGCTGGGCCCCGGACGTGAACGGCAACTGGGTCACCCTGCGGCCCGGGACCTCCGGCCAGTCCCAGGGGAGGTGTTCCGTCTTCAGCACCGGGGTCGGCGCCATCGGTGTCGACGAGCGCTACGCCTGACGGCCGCGCAGCGGTCGCGACGCGCTATGACGAGCGGCCGGCGATGTGGGCGGGCACCCCGATGCCCTCGGCCAGGACGGGGTCGGGCTCGGGCGCGCCGAACACCTGGCGGACCGGGAGCACGCCCGCCCAGGTCGGCAGGGCGTAGTCCTCCTCGTCGTCGGCGGGCGGACCGGTCCGGACCTTGACCGAGGCCTCCTCCAGCGACAGCGCGAGCACGCGCGTGGCGGCGAGCTCCTTGGCGGTGGGCGGGCGGACCGCGCCCCACTGGCCGGGCGCGAGCTGCTCGGTCACGGCCCGCAGCGCCGCCAGGTGCTCCGCCTCGTCGGTGACCTCGCGGGGCGTACCGTAGATCATCGCCGAGCGGTGGTTGACGGAGTGGTGGAACACGGAGCGGGCCAGGACGATCCCGTCCAGGTGGGTCACGGTGACGCACACCTCGCCCGGGGCGCGCAGCGACCGCGCGCCGGTGGAGCCGTGCACGTAGAGGGTGTCGCCGACGCGCCCGTAGCAGGTGGGGACCACCATGGGGGCGCCGCGGACGACGACGCCGAGGTGGCAGACCATCCCGGTGTCGAGGAGGTCGTAGAGCTCCTGGCGGTCGGTCCCGGCCTTGTGCTTGGCGCGCCCCAGTCGGGTGCGTTCTGTCGTGGAGAGCATGTGTGTCAGCCTAGGAAGAAGTGGATACTGCGCCCATGGCCACTTCTCGATGAAAACGGAAGACCACTTTGACCCGCCACACGACCGAGCCGCCCGTGCGGCTGGACCGCGGCGCCGGGGTCCCGCTCGCCGCCCAGCTCTCCGACCAGCTGCGCGCGGCCATGGCCGAGGGGGTCCTCATCCCTGGCTCCCGACTGCCCTCCTCCCGTGCGCTCGCCGCCGAACTCGGCGTGAGCCGGACCGTGGTCACCGAGGCCTACCAGCAGCTGTACGCGGAGGGCTGGCTCGACGGCCGCCACGGATCGGGCACGTTCGTCGCGGAGAACGCGGGTCCGGCGCCCGCGGCGGCCGTCCCCCGGCCGCTGCCCCCGGCGCACACGTCCCCGGGGTCGGTGGAGACCGTCCGGTGGTCACGGCACGAGGCGCGCCGACGCGGCCTGGTCGACCTGCGCCCGGGCGCGCCCTGGGTCCGCGACCACGACCTCGCCGCCTGGCGCCGCGCCTGGCGGCACGCGGCCGAGCAGCCGCCGGACGACGACCCCGACCCCCACGGGCTGCCCCGGCTGCGCGCGCTGCTGGCCGACCACCTGCGCCGCGCCCGCGGTATCCGGGTGGGGCCGGAGAACGTCCTGGTCACCCGGAGCACCGGCAACGGGCTGGACCTGGTGGGGGCCACCCTGCTCGGGCCGGGCACGCGGGCGGGCGTGGAGGACCCCGGGTATCCGCGGGCCGCGGCCGTCCTCGGGGCGCGCGGGGCCACGACCGTCCCGTGCCCGGTCGACCACGACGGCATCGTGGTCGCCGACCTGCCACGGGACCTGTCGGTCGTCTACACCACGCCCGCGCACCAGTACCCGCTCGGCGGACGGCTGCCCATCCCCCGGCGCGAACGCCTGCTGGCCTGGGCGCGGGAGACGGGCGCCATGGTGATCGAGGACGACTACGACTCCGAGTTCCGCTACGACGTCGCCCCGCTGCCCGCCCTGTACGGGCTCGACCCCGGTCACGTGGTGCTGCTCGGCACGCTGTCCAAGACCCTCTCCCCCGACCTGGGTGTGGGATGGCTCGTGGCCGAACCCGACCTGCTGCGGCGGGTGGCGGAGGTGCGCCGGAGCCTGTCGGACCGCACCAGCGGGCCGGCCCAGGCGGCCACGGCGCTGCTCCTGGAGCGCGGCGACCTGGACCGGCACCTGCGCCGGATGCGGCGGGAGTACGCCCGCCGCCGCAGTGTCGTCAAGGAGTTCCTGGGGCCGTACCTGACCGGGGACACCGCGGGTCTGCACGTGGCCCTGCCGCTCCCGGCGGAGGCCGTCGCGCCCGTGGTGGCCGAGGCCGCCGCGCACGGTCTCCTGGTCGACGACCTGGCCCGGACCACCCGGGGCACAGCGCCCGTGCACGGGCTGGTCCTCGGTTACGGGACGGCCCACCCCACCGACCTGCGACGCGGCTGTCGGACCTTGGCCGGGATCCTCGCCCGCCGGGTCGGGGACGCGGGTCCGGTCTGAGACCGTCACCGCCCCCGACCGCGGCCGGGCCTCACTCGGTGGCGGCGGCCTCCACCAGCGGCGCGTCCGTGCCGCCCGCCCCGGCGGCGGGCCGGTCCAGCAGGGAGGCCGTCACCGCGATCCCCAGGCCGACCACGGCCAGGACCGCGCCGATCAGCGCGGGCGAGGTGAGGCCCAGGCCCATGCCGATCCCGACGCCGCCCAGCCAGGCTCCCCCGGCGTTGGCGAGGTTGAAGGCGGAGTGGTTGGAGGCCGAGGCCATCGTCGGCGCCCGGTCGGCCTTGTTCATCACCAGGACCTGCAACGGGGTGGCCACGCCGAACCCGACCGCGCCCAGCACCACGACGGTGGCCGCGGCGGTCCAGGGGTTGTGCACGGTGAAGGAGAACACCACCAGCACCACGGCCAGGGAGGCCAGCGCACCGAAGATGGTGGGCCGCAGCGCCCGGTCGGCCAGCGGGCCCACCACGAGCGAGCCCAGGGTCATCCCGGTCCCGAAGAGCGCCAGGATCAGCGGGACCCCTCCCGGGGACATCCCGGCCAGCTCGGTCATCATCGGCGAGATGTAGCTGTAGACGGCGAACACACCGGCGAAGCCGAACACCGCGGTCAGCAGTCCGAGCAGGACCTGGCGGTCGCCGAGCGCGGCCATCTCGCCCCTGAGGCCGCCGCCGGGGGGCGCGGGCAGCCTGGGCACGAACACCGCGATGGCGACGATCGCCAGCGCGCTGATCGCCACGACGGCCAGGAACGCCGCGCGCCAGCCCATGAACTGGCCGAGGAAGGTCCCGGCGGGCACGCCGACGATGTTGGCGATGGTCAGGCCCAGGAACATCCGGGCGACGGCGGTGGCCCTGCGGTCCGGCCCCGCCATGTAGGCGGCCACCAGCGCGCCCACCCCCAGGAAGGCGCCGTGCGGAAGGCCGGCCAGCACCCGGGCGGCGAAGACGGCGCCGTAGGAGTCGGCGACGACGGTCGCGAGGTTGCCGACCAGGAAGACGCCCATGAACAGCAGCAGCACGGTCTTGCGCGGCAGCCGGGTGCTCAGCGCGGTGAGCAGGGGCGCGCCCACCACCACGCCCCCGGCGTAGGCGGAGATGAGGTAGCCGGCCGTCGAGATGGGGACGTCCAGGTCACGGGCCACCTCGGGCAGCAGGCCCATGATCACGAACTCGGTGGTACCGATGGCGAACGCCCCGAGAGCCAGGGCGAACAGGGCCAGAGGCATGACGGTGCCTTTCTCGCGCGCGGCGCGAAGGTCAGGAGGAAGCGGGGATGCGGTGATCGGGGGGCGTCGGTCAGGCATCGGGCACGGTCGTTTGGCACGTGCTAACTCCAGGGTGTCACCCGCACCCCGCCGAACCCAAGCCGTGGGGCTGTGATCTCGCTCGCGGCCGGTCAGCCCAGGCCGGGGCGCGGAGGGGCCGTGCTGTTCCGGACGGCGAGTTCGGGCTCCAGCACCAGGTGCGCGCTGCGCGTGCGCCCGTCGTCGAGCCGTTCGGCCGCCGCGCGCACCGCCAGCCCCGCCATCAGGGCCGCGTCCTGGCGCACGGACGTCAGGTCCAGGAAGGACAGCCGGGCGGTGCGGCTGTCGTCGTAGCCGACGACCGACACGTCCTGCGGCACCCGCACGTTCGCGCGCACGAACGTCTCCACCAGCCCGAGGGCGGACTGGTCGTTGCCCGTGATGACGGCGGAGGGCAGGACCTCGCGCGCGAGCAGGGCCCGCGCGGCCCGCGCCCCGGACTCCTCGGAGTAGTCGCCCGGGAGCACGTCGGCCAGCGCCGCCAGTCCGTGGGCGCGCATCCCGTCGAGGTAGCCGCCGGCCCGCTCGGGGGCGCCCGGCAGGAGGCCGCCGTCCACGTGGGCGATGCGGCGGTGCCCCAGGGCGGCCAGGTGGTCGACCGCCTTGCGCACACCGTCGGCGTCGGCGGTGCGGACGCTGTCGGTGCCCTCGGCCCCCGTGCGCTGGCCGATCTCCACGACGGGGACGCGTTCGGCGACCGTGGCCAGGTCGGAGGGGGCGGCGGCGGACAGGCCGATGAGGATCAGGGCCTCGCAGCGCAGGCCCAGGAGGTCGTCGATCGCCTCCCGCTCCCCGCGGGTGGCCAGCAGCGCGCTCAGCACGACGCCGTAGTCGAGGGCGGCCGCCGCCGGGTAGACCGCCTCGACCAGGTGGACGTCGAGCGGGTGCTCCATGGTGAAGAGGACGCCCACCTGACGGCTGCGCGCGCGGCGCAGCATGCGGGCGGCCTTGTCCGCCCGGTAGCCGAGCTCCTCCGCGGCCTGCAGGATCCGCTGGCGGGTCGGCGCGCTCGGCCCGGGGCTGTCGTTCATCACCAGGGACACGAGCTGGCGTGAGACCCCGACACGCGCGGCGACGTCGGCCATCGTGGGCCGCCGGCCGGTCGGCGCCGTGCCACCTCCGGCGCTCTCGTCGTCGCTGCCGCTGCCGGTCTCGCCCATGCCGTCCCCTCGGTGGCCGCCCCGGTCCCGGGCCGGGTCGAGCCGATGCTACTCGTCTTGACCTGGAGCGCGCTCCAGGTCCTACGGTGACGCACATGACGACACCACAGAAGCCGATCGGTTCCGGATTCGGCGCGCACAGCACCGCCCGCGAGGTCCTGGAGGGCATCGACCTGACCGGGCGGCTCGCGATCGTGACCGGCGGGTACTCGGGCATCGGCCTGGAGACGACCCGGGCGCTGGCCGACGCGGGCGCCCGCGTCGTCGTGCCGGCCCGGCGCCTCGAGAGCGCGCGTGCGGGCCTGGACGGCCTCGCGGGCGTGGAGGTCGAGAGCCTGGACCTGGCCGACCTGGACAGCGTGGCCGCCTTCGCGGACCGCTTCCTGGCGAGCGGCCGGTCCATCGACGTCCTCATCAACAACGCCGGCGTGATGGCCTGCCCCCACCAGGTGGTGGGACAGGGCTGGGAGTACCAGTTCGCCACCAACCACCTGGGCCACTTCGCCCTGGTCAACCGCCTCTGGCCCGCCCTCAGCGACGGCACGGGCGCCCGCGTGGTGTCCGTGTCGTCGGGCGGGCACCACGGGTCGTCGATCCGCTGGGACGACCCCTGGTTCGCGCGGGGGTACGACCGGTGGGCCGCCTACCAACAGTCCAAGATGGCCAACGCCCTGTTCGCCGTCGAGGCCGACCGGCGCGGCGCCGACACCGGTGTGCGGGCCTTCTCCCTGCACCCGGGCGCGATCCTCACCCCGCTCCAGCGCCACATGACGAGGGACGAGATGGTCGCCAAGGGCTGGATCGACGAGGAGGGCAACGTGGCCGACCCGACGTTCAAGACGCCGGAACAGGGCGCCGCCACCCAGGTGTGGGCGGCCACCTCACCGGATCTGGCCGGGATGGGCGGCGTGTACTGCGAGGACGTGGACGTGGCCGTCCTGGCCGGCACCGACCCCGACCGCCCCGGAGTGAGCGACCACGCCGTCGACCCCGAGCAGGCCGCCCGCCTGTGGCGGTTCTCCGCGGAGCTGACGGGCGTGGACGCGTTCGCCTGACCGGCGCCGCCGTGCCGGCCCGCACAGCGGCGGCCGGCACGGCGGGTCCGCGCTCAGACCAGGACGACGACCAGCACCGCGACCGCCACGGCCGCGAACACCAGTGTTCCCAGGGCCGAGGCCCGCTGCGCGCCGGCCTTCGCGGCGTCGGACCGCCAGGCCAGGTCGGGCCAGCGCAGTACCGTGCCGGCGGTCGCGGCCGCGAGCAGGGCGACCAGCAGGTACCACAGGCCCTCTGGGAACACCGTCCAGGAGACCGACAGCAGCGCGACCACGCTCATCAGCAGGGCGTTACCGAACCGGTTGAGGGCGTCCCAGCGGTCCTGGAGGCGCTGGGCACCCCGGTGCCGCCAGGCCCGGAAGAGCAGCTCGGCGGACATGACCACCGCGACGAGGACCAGCAGGCCGCCGACGGTGTACTGCACGGTCGTCGTCATCACGCCTCCCCCAGCAGCAGGGCCCGCGCCTGGTCCTCGACGCCGGTGGCCGTGTCGGCCAGGACCACGACGGCGCGCCCGCCGTCGCGGTCCAGGGCGACCATGGTCGAGAAGCCTCCGGTGCCGCCGTTGTGCCAGGTGACGTCGGTGCCGTCGTACTCGTCGACGAACCAGCCCAGCCCCACCCGGCCGCCATCGCCGTCCTCCCACCGCGGTTCCATGGCCCCGGCGCCCGGCGGCTCGTCGAACAGCAGCCCCCCGACCAGCTCCGCCATGTCGCGCGGGGTGGAGCGCACCCCGCCCGCGGGGGCGTAGGCGCGGGCGAGCCACGGGTCGGCCGCGCGGCCCTTGTCGTTCGTGCCCCCGATCGCGCCGTCGGGCAGTTCGGCCGCGGTGACGGGCAGCACGGTGGCGTCCAGGCCCATCGGGTCGAGGACCCGGGCTCGCAGCAGGTCGGCGTAGTCGGTCCCGGCGCGGGCCGCGAGGGCCTGGCCGAGGACGGCCGCGCCCATGTTGGAGTAGGCGAACTCGCCGCGGCCGGAGGTGTCGGCCGCGGCCACCTGCTCCACCAGCGTGTCCACGTCGAACCGGTAGGGGTCCCGGCCCGTCACCGCGGCCGCCCAGCCCCCGACCATGTCGCGCGGGCGGGGCGAGAGGCGGGGCAGCCCGGAGCGGTGGCCGGCCAGCTCGGCGAGGGTGACCGACGCCGCCGGGGCTCCGTCCAGGTCCAGGAGTGAGCCGAGCTCGGTGTCCTCCGACACCTCGCCGCGCTCGATCATGTCGGCGAGCAGCAGCCCGTTCAGTGCCTTGGAGACCGAGCCGATCTCGTAGGAGGTGGTGTCGTCGGCGCCGAAGTGGGCGAGTCCGGTGCGCCCTCCGTCGATCTCGACGACGCTGACCCGGTGGTACACGCCCTCGGTGAAGAGCGGCCGGGCGCGGTCGAGCAGCGCGGCGTCACCGGACTCGTCGGTGGACAGCGAGGGCGTGTGGGGCCGCACGAGCAGGCCGAGCACGACGACCAGGGCGGCGGCCGCGCAGGCGGCCGCGGCGGTCAGGGGTCGGAAACGCACCTGGAGTCCCTCCTTCCTCAGGGGGCGGAGCGGTTCGCGCCGCCCGCGGCCGCCAGGACGGTCAGCAGCGGGATGACGCGTTCGGGCGGGACGGCGTAGTGGCCGCGCTTGAGCGTGGTGAGCCAGCCCGCGGCGCTGAGCTGGTGCATGTGGTGGTAGATCTGGCCGGTCGTGCCGAAGCCGGACAGCTCGGCCAGCTCGGCCACGGTGCGGGTGCCCGACCAGACGGCGTGCAGCAACGAGAGGCGGACGGGGTGGCCCAGGGCGTCCAGGGCCGCGGCGCACTCGGACCAGTCCAGGTCGGCGAGCGCTTCCACGGTCAACCCCTGCTGCCACTCCAGGGCGGAGTCGGCGGCCTCCCCCTCCTCGCCCCGGACCAGGCCGGCGAAGACCACGCCGCCGCGGCCGGTGACGTGCTCCCGCAGGGCGTTGAGCGCGAAGAAGGCGTCCCCGGCCGTCGGCGCGGCCGCCGGCCCCGTGTCCGGGGGCCGCTGCGCCGCGCGGCGTTCGAGTTCGGCGACCCGCGCTTCCAGGTCGGCCAGCCGGGTGTCGTGTTCGTCGTTCACACCGCCACCGTAGTCGAATCTACGTACTTATGTAAAACCGTAGTTTCGACGGGGCGCCCGACCACCGACCATCGCGCGCATCCTTGACCGGATATGGGGCAACCGCTGGAACCCCGATGGCGTTGGCCGTTCGATGATGTGGTGGGGAGCGCGGAACCGCGCTCGAAGAGCATCCGACAGGACGTCGCGCCGGCTCGCGAGGGCCCCCGGGACGCCTGGTGAGGAGCACGCAATGCGAACCGGATCACCCAACGGCTGGCAGTTCTTCGCCGCGACGCTGCTGATGATGATCGGCGCCGTGAACATCATCCAGGGCCTCGTCGCCCTCATGACTCCCAACTTCTACGCCGTGGCCGGCGGGGAACTGCTCTTCCTCGAGTACGGGGCCTGGGGCCTCCTCCTCGGCGGCTGGGGTGTCGTCCTGGTGGTCGCGGGCGCCGCGATCCTGTCCGGCAGCACGTGGGCGCGGGTCTTCGGCATCGTGCTGGCCGCGGTGAACGCGCTCGCGCAGCTGGCCTTCCTGGTGGCGCTGCCGATGTGGTCGGTCGTCGCGATCGCCATCGAGCTCCTGGTGATCTACGCGCTGACCGCCGGCTGGCCGGACCGCGAGATGGCGGCGGACCGCGACGAGGCGGCCGCCGACCGGATGACCGACGACCAGCGCGCCGCCTACCGCAGCGGCCGACGCGCCGCCCACGCCAAGCCCGAGCCCGCCGCCCCCGCCGAGGAGGCCGGACAGGCGACCCGGCCGGGCGACCGCAGGCACCCCGTCTGACCCGGTCCCTGCCACGCGAGAGCCCCCGCTTCCGGTCCCGGAGGCGGGGGCTCTCGCGTGCGCGCCGCGGTCAGGGCGTGTACAGGGCGGCCAGCTCGTCGCGGTACAGGTCCCGGACCACGCGCCGCCGGAGTTTGAGCGCGGGGGTCAGCTCCCCCGTGCCGGGTCCCCACTCCCGGTCCAGCAGCCGGTGGCGTCTGACCTGTTCGGGGCGGCTGAGCCGGGCGTTGGCCGCCGCGACGGCGCGTTCGACCTCGGCGAGCACGGCCGGGTGCTCGGCCAGGGACCGGCCCTCGTCGTGGGCGTCGGCGCCGACGCCGTGCGAGGCCGCCCAGGCCGGAGCGGTCTCCGGGTCCAGGACGAGCAGGGCGACCAGGTGGGGGCGGCCGTCGCCGTGTACGTAGGCCTGTCCGATGAGCGGGTGCTCCTTGAGGGCGTTCTCGACCGGGGAGGGGGCCACGTTCTTGCCGTGGGAGGTGACGATCAGTTCCTTCTTGCGGTCGGTGATCCACACGAACCCGTCCTCGTCGCGGCGGCCGACGTCGCCCGTGGCGAACCAGCCCCCGGCGTCCGTGCCCGGTTCGACCGTCCCGTCCGGGTTCAGGTAGCCCTCGAACACCGTCGCCCCGCGCAGCAGAACCTCGCCGTCCTCGGCCACGCGCAGCTCGACCCCGTCGAGAGGGCGGCCGACCGAGCCGAGGCGGAAGCCGCTGACGGGGCTGTTGACGGTGGCCACGCCGGTGGACTCGGTCAGACCCCAGGCGTCCATGACGGCGACGCCCATCCCCGCCCAGAACCGGACGACCTCGAGGGGCATGGGCGCCGACGCGCTGGCCGCCCAGACCACCCGGTCCAGGCCCGCCGCGGCCAGGAGGGGCCGCAGGACCTGCTCCTTCGCCCGTCGGAAGTCCGCGTCCAGCTCGGCGGGCACCCGCTCCCCGCGCTCGCGGTGGGCGACGTGCTCGGCGGCCAGGGCGCGGGCCCGGTCGACGGCGGCGCGCCGGTCGTCGGGGAGCCGGTCCAGGCCGGCGCGCAGGGCGGAGGCGAGCTTCTCCCACACGCGCGGAACGCCGAAGAACTGGGGCGGCCGCACGTGCCGCAGCACCTCGGGCAGCTCCTGGGGGTCCGCGCACAGCCACACATGGGAGGCCCGGAACAGCGGCAGGTAGAGGCCGAGCATGCGCTCGGCGATGTGCGCCAGGGGCAGGTAGCAGATGTGGTCGGCGTGGTCGGGCAGTTCGACGACCCGGTCCAGCGCGGTCGCGTTGTCGAACACGTGCCGGTGGGTCAGGACGACGCCCTTGGGCTCGCCCGTGGTGCCGGAGGTGTAGACGACGGTGAGCCGGTCGTCGGGGTCGGGACGGTCGGTGACGGCCGGGTCGGGCGCGGGCACGGTCGCCAGCTCCGAGTACGGCACGTGCCCCCGCGCGGGGTCGGCGCCTTCCACGACGACCAGCCGCTCCAGGGGCGTGTCGGGATCGGCGACCAGCCGCTCCCAGACGCCGGCCGAGGCGGCATCGCCCACGACCGCGAGCCGGGCGCGGCAGTGCCGGGCGATGTGGCGGACCTGGTCGGGCGCGGAGGTGGAATAGACGGTGGTCGTGACCGCCCCGGCCCGGACCAGGGCGAGGTCGCTGAGCCAGTGCTCGGGCCGGTTGCCCATCATGAGCAGGACGTGGTCTCCGGGGGCCGCGCCCAGTGCCGCGTAGCCCTCGGCGAGCACGGCGACGCGGTCGCGCACACCCGACCAGGTCAGCGTCGTCCAGTCGGGCGAACCGGGCTCGCGCCAGGAGAGCGCGGGCCGGCCCGGCCAGGTGTCGGCGTTGCGGTGGAGGAGGTGGGTGACGGTGGCTGTGGTCGGACTCATCCGCACTCCTGGGGGCGTCCTCGCGAGTGTGACCTGCAACACGGCCGACGCTAGCAGTCGGTCCCCCGCGCGTACGGGTCTTTCGGAGGGTTCCCGGGGAGCCGCGCGGCCCGTCGGGCGCGCGCCGGGCTCCGACGCGCGCCCGACGGATCTCAGCGCCGGCGCGGGTGCAGGTGCGAGGTGACCGCGAGCCGGTTGTACAGGTTGATCATCGCGATGGCCGACATCAGCGCGGCGAGCCGCTCGTCGTCGAAGTGCTCGGCGGCCGCGCCGTAGACCTCGTCGGAGACGCCGTGCTCGCCCATACGGGTCATCTCGTCGGTGAGCGCGAGCGCGGCCCGCTCGACGTCGGTGAAGATCCCCTCCGCCTCGACCCACGTCGGGACCAGGAAGAGGCGCTGCTGGGTCTCGCCCTCCTGGAGCGCCCGACGCGTGTGCAGGTCCACGCAGAACGCACAGCCGTTGAGGACGGAGGCGCGCAACTTCACCAGTTCGAGCAGAGTCGTGTCCAGGCGGCCGGCGATGATCTTGTCGATCTCGTCGAGCTTGCCGTAGATCTCCGGAACCTTCTTGGACCAGACCACCCTTGTGTCTGCCATGGACGGCGCCTCCTCCAGCCTCGTCGACCCGGCCGCGCGCGTGCGCGCGACCCTGTGGCGCCGACGCTACCAACCACCCCCGCGGCCGCCCGGCAGCGGTGCGCTAGCATGCCCCACGGAATCGGCCCCCGACACCGAGGAGTCCCGCTTGTCCTGGTCGAAGGCGCGCACGGCGACCGGGGCGACCCCTTGAACGACGTCCGATCCGCACCCGCCACGGCGCCGGAGGCCCTTCGGCGCGACCCGGAGGTCCGGCCCTCCCTCGCCCGGCAGAGCGGCCGGATCGCCGGCAGGGCGCTCCCCCTGTACCTGTCCATGCTCGCCACCACGGTGGGGGGCATGGTCACCGCGGCCGTCCTCGGCCGCACGGACACCCGCGAGCTGGCGGCCCACGCCCTGATCATCTCGATCGTCAACCCGTTGCTGATGGTCGCGCAGGGCTCCCTGCGCGGCGCCATGCCCTTCGTGGCCGAGAACGACCGCGATCCCGCCGCCCTCGCCCGTGTCGTCCGCGACGGCACCTGGCTCGCGCTGTGCGCGGGGGTGCTCGGCGGCTCCCTGGTCGCCTCGATCCCCTGGTGGGCGCCGCCGCTGGGCGTGGCCGCGCCCACCCTGGCCGCGCTGGGCCCCTCCCCCGCGCTCATGGGCGTGTTCGTGGCCGTGGCGTCGGTGCGCTCGTCCGCGGACACCGTGCTCATCGGGCTCGGCCGCACCCGCACGGTCCTGGCGCTGAGCCTGGTCTCCACGACGTTGACGGTCACGCTCACGCCCGCCCTGATCCTGGGCGCGGGCCCGCTTCCGGCGCTGGGCCTGTCCGGCGCGGGCGTCACGATGCTGTTCCAGGGCACCGTCGGGCTCGTCCTGGGCCTGTACGCGTCCCGCCGCCGCACACTGCTGCGGGGCCACCGTGTCGGCTGGGGCCCGCCCGGGTGGCCGGGCGTGTGGCGGATCGCCCGGGTGGGCCTGCCCAGCGGCGCGACGCTGGTGATCAAGTTCGGGGCGATGAGCGTGCTGGCCCTGGCGGTCGCCCGGGTGAGCGCGCAGGAGGCGGCGGCGCACCAACTCCTCGTGGTGGTGGCGACCTTCGCCTTCCTGCCCGCGGTGGCCGTGGGGCAGTCGCTCGTCCCCGCCGCCGCCAAGGCCGCCGCGCGGCGCGACCGGGCGGGGGTGCGCCGGACGGTACTGGCCGGGTACGCGGTGGCGGTCCCGGTCGCGGCGGGGAGCGCGGCGGCGCTCTGGACCGCCGCCGGGCCGCTGATGGGCCTGCTGACCTCCGACCCGCGGGTGGGCGCCACCGCCGCGGCCGTGGTGCCCGTGCTGTGCGTGGTGGTCGTGGCGGACGCCTTGCAGGTGCTGCCGGGAATGGGGCTCCTGGGGATCAAGCACCCCCGGCCGTCGATGTACGCGTTCGCCGCCTGTTACGGGCTCCTGGCCCTGGCCGCGCTCCCGTTGGCCCGGCTCGGCGGGCTGCCCGTGCTGTGGAGCGCCTACGCGGTGACGACGTGCGGGCTGGTGGTCGCCCAGGCCACCGCGTTCCGGCTGCGCTCCGCGCGGGTGTGAGGCGGCCGGTCGTCGTCGAGGTCGATCACTGGGCGGTGCCCCGCGCTCCGCGGGTGCGGGGCGGCTCCGGGCCCGCACGCCGGACCGCCCCGTGGCCGGCCCGCGCGGGACCGCTCAGGTCCGGGCGCCCATCGGCCCGGCCCACTGCGCGAGTGCCTCGCGCACCCGCCCGGCGACGCCGTCCTGGCCGGGCCGGGCGTCCCAGGCGGCGTAGCCGTCGGGCCGCACCAGCAGCGCGGTCGCACCACCGGGCAGGTCGCCCCGGGCGCGCACGACGCGGACCCGGTCGGCCCAGGGCCGGGCGGCGTCGGCCGCGGCCCCGTCCGGCGAGGTGTCCACCAGCAGGAAGCGCAGGCCGTCCATCTCCGCGTAGAGGCGCGTGTCCGTGCCGTCGACGGTCAGGGGCACGTCCCCCACGCGCTCACCCGTGGCGTCCGAGGACGTGACGGCGGCAGACGGCGTGTAGGAGTAGCCGAGTCCCGACATCAGCAGGCGGACCCGGCGGGCGACGCGCTCGACGCCCATGAGGGCGGGCGCCACGTAGGAGCGGACCGCGCGGACGGCCGCCGGCGCCACCGCCATGCGAAGGAGGATGTCGCTCAGGCGCAGGGTGGCCCGGCCCACCGGGTGGCGCTCGGACTCGTAGGAGTCCAGGAGCCAGGCAGGGGCCAGGCCCCGCTCGGCGGCGGCGAGCTTCCAGGACAGGTTGGCCGCGTCCTGGATCCCGGTGCTCATGCCCATCGCGCCCATCGGCGAGTGGACGTGGGCGGCGTCCCCTGCCAGGAACACCCGGCCCACGCGGTAGTGCCGGGCCTGGCGGCGCTCGCTGAGGAACCGCGTCGACCAGCGCGTCTCGGCGAGGTGGAGCCGGCCGCCGGAGAGGCGGCGGAGGGAGTCGGCGACCTCGTCGAAGGTGACGGGCTCGGTCAGGGGGGCGTCCTGGCGGGTGCGGTCCCAGATGGTGGCCCGGAACCAGCCGTCGCCGTAGGGCGGCAGGAGCGCGATCCCGTCGTGGCCGATGAAGGGGTTGACCCGGGGCGGCAGCTCGTCCTGGAGCCTGACGTCGGCGAGGATGATGTGGGTGTCGTAGCTGTGGCCGCTGAACCGCACGCCCAGCAGGCCGCGGAGGGTGCTGTGCGCCCCGTCCGCGCCGACCGCGTACGCGGCGCGCTCGGTGTGCTCGCCCTCGGCGGTGCGCACGGTGAGGGTGACACCGTCCTCGTCCTGGGCCAGGCCGGTCACCTCGGCGCCCCGGACGATCGGCACGCCCAGGCGCTCGACCCGGCGCTGGAGGAGCGCCTCGGTGCGGGCCTGCTGGACCATGAGGACGTAGGGGAAGCGGCTCTCGGGGTGGTCCATGCTCAGGTGGAGGCCGCGTTCGCCGAAGGTGACGTCCACCCCCTTGACGGGGAAGCCCTGGTCCACGAGCTCGTCGGCCAGGCCGCGGGCGTCGAGCTGTTCCAGGGTGCGGGCGTGGACGGCGAAGGCGCGGGTGAGGTTGGACTCCTCGGCGCGCCGCTCCAGGATCCGGACCTCGGTCCCGGCCTCGGCGAGGTCTCCGGCGAGCATGAGGCCGGTGGGTCCGGCTCCGACGACGATGACGGTCATGACGACTCCAGGGGTGGGTGTGTCCCGGGACCAGTTCCGGTACTATGAGTTCCGGAACCCTTAGTACCGATACTACGAGTACCAGAACTACTGTCAAGACCCCCTGGAGGGTGGAGTGATGAGTGGCGGCCGTGGGGGCCGACGCCCCGACCCGACCGTGGATGCGGCGATCCTCGCCGCGGCGGTGGAACTGCTGGCCGAGCGCGGCTTCGACCTGACCTTCGACGAGGTGGCGGCGCGGGCCGGGGTCGGACGCACCTCGGTGTTCCGCCGCTACGCCACCAAGCAGGACCTGGTGCTCGCGGCGGCCGAACAGGTCACCATCGAGCGCATCGACGTTCCCGACACCGGTTCACTGCGCGGCGACCTGGGCACGGCGGTCGCCCGGGTGTACTCCGTGTTCGGCCGGGACGACGTCCAGCCCCTCGCCCGGCATGCCCTGGCCGCCGCCTACCAGGGCTCGGAGGGCGGCACGCTGCTGCGCTCGGTGCTGGGCCGGCGGTCGGACCTGGTGACCGAGGTCCTGGAGCGGGCCGTGGCACGCGGCGAGATCCCCGACTCCGGCCGCGCGCTGCTGGTCGCCGACCTGCTCAGCGGCGTCATCATGGCGCGACTGGCCACCGGGGTGCCGCTGCCCGAGGGCGAGGAGGCCGACCGCGTCGCCGACGCCCTGGTCGCCGCCGCCGGGGGCTGACCGCCACCGCGCCCGGCGGACCGTCAGTCCTGGGCGAGGGCGTCGTGGGTGAGCAGCGCCAACTGCACCCGGCCGGACAGGTCCAGCCTGGTCAGGGCGCTGGACACGTGCGCCTTGACCGTCCCCATCGACATGTACAGCCGTGCGGCGATCTCGGCGTTGGACAGGCCCGCCGTCACGGCCTCGGCCACCTCGCGCTCGCGGTCGGTGAGCAGGGCCAGCCGCGCCCTGGCGCGTTCGCGCCGCGAGGGGGCCTCCTCGCGTTCGACCGGGTCGTGGCCGACCACGCGGTCCATGAGGGCGCGCGCGACGCTGGGCGAGAGCACCGGCTCGCCCGCGCCCGCCCGGTGCACCGCCTCCACGATCCGTTCGGGGGCGGTGTGCTTGAGCAGGTAGCCGGCCGCGCCCGCGCGCAGCGCCCGCACCACGGTGGCGTCGGCGTCGAACGTGGTCAGCACCAGGACCTGGGGCCGCGGCCCCTCCCCCGCCCGCAGTTCCCGGGTGGCCGCGATGCCGTCCAGGCCCGGCATCCGCACGTCCATGAGCACCACATCGGGCCGGTGCTCGGCCACGGCGGCGGGCACCTCGGTGCCGTCACCGGCCTCGGCGACCACGGCGATGCCGTCGTCACCGCTGAGCATCATCCGCAGTCCGGACCGGACCAGCGGGTCGTCGTCGACGAGAAGAACGCGAACGGGAGTGGTCACGGGCCCCACTCTGCCATCCCGGAACGGAGCTCGCCCGGGGCGCTCTCCGACCAGGGCAGGTCGGCCGCGAGCCGGAAGCGCCCACCGGCCGGGCCGTGCAGAAGGCGTCCGCCGTCCAGGCCGACCCGCTCCGCCAGTCCCGCCAGACCGGCCCCCGCACCGGGGATCGCGGTGTCGGCCACCCTCGCCGGCAGCGCGTTGACCACCGCCACCTGCAGTCCGCGCCCCGGACCGCCCGCGACCTCCACGTGCGCGCGGGCACCCGGCGCGTGTTTGCGGGCGTTGGTCAGCCCCTCCTGGACCACGCGGTAGGCCGTGCGTCCGACCTGTCCGGCCGGTTCGGCGTCCTCGGGCAGGTCCAGCTCGCACGTCACCCTCTGCCCGGCCGCGACCGCCTCCTCCACCAGGCGCCGGACCCCGGCCAGGCCGGGCCGCGGCGCGGCCGTGCCCGCGTGGTCGTCGGTCCCGCTCGGCGCGGTCTCGCCCGAGCGCAGCACCTGGAGGATGTCGCCCAGCTCGTCCAGCGCCAGGTGGGCGTTGTCGCGGATCACGCGCACGGCCTCCCCGATCTCGGCCGGGTCCAGCGGCGCCGCCCGCCCCGACTCCGCGCGTTCGGTCCGGTAGGCCAGGGCTCCGGCGTGCACGGACAGCAGGGACATCCGGTGGGCGACGACGTCGTGCATCTCCCGGGCGATGCGCCCGCGCTCGTCGGCACGCGCGGTCTCCAGCCGCCTCTCGTGCTCGCGGCGCTGGCGGCGCACGTCCTCGCGCAGCCGTTCGACCAGCTGTCGGCGGGCGCGGACCGCCACGCCCCAGCCCATGCAGGCCACCACGATCAGGGTGGCCGTCGCCACGGTGGCCACGCGCTCCTCCGTGGTCGCGGGGACCATGAGCGACCACGGCACGCCGAGGACGACGGTGAGCACGACCGGGGGCAGCGCGTGGGTCCAGGGCCGGTACGCCGCCACGCCGACCATCGACACGACGAGCGCGCCCACGGCGGACATCGCGATCGCGGCGATCGTCCCCACCGCCAGGGCGACCGCCACGGGGTGGCGGCGCCGCCACCACAGGGCCAGGCAGGCCACGAGTCCCAGCACCAGGTCGGGGCCCACGAGCCAGGCGGGCAGGTCGGGCCACTCCCGCCACCCCGGCCAGCCGGGGCGTTCGTGCAGCCCGATGCCGTACCCGACCGCGGCCTCCGCCCAGACCAGCAGGCAGGCGCCGATCAGCAGGGCGTCCACGACGGCGTCGCGGCGCCCGCGCCGTCCCGTGCCCTCCTCAGGCGTCGGATCCCCCGGCGGCAGCGTCTCCCGCACCCGGCACCCCCTCTCCCCCGCTCAGGGTAGGGCGGCCCCCGCGAGCGGTGGACCCGGCGGTGGACCCGGTCGACCCGCCCTCGCGGTCGCCGTCCGGGGGCCGGGCGGATCAGCCGTGGGCGCGGACGTCGTCGTAGACGCGGGTGAGCCCGTCCAGGAAGGCGGAGAGCGCCAGCTCGAAGCTGGCGTCGTCGATCTCCGTGGCGTGCTCCGCCAGGCGGTGGGCCTGGGAGAGGTTCGGGTAGCGGTCGCGGTAGACGCGGACGTCGTCGTCGAAACCGCGCGCGAAGGAGTTGGTGGCGGCTCCGACCACCAGGTACTTCGTGGAGGCGCCGATCATCGTGGCGTACTTGGGCGGCCATCCGGCGTTGACCAGACCGCCGTGCACGATGTCGGCCCGGCGCAGGGCCTCCTCCCGCCGCCCCGGACCCGAGGCGATCACCGGCACCAGGTTGGGGTGCTCCGCGAGGGCGTCGCGGTAGGAGCGCGCCCACCGTGCCAGGCCCTCGCGCCAGTCGCCGTCGTCGAAGCCGGACACGTCGATGCGGGTGGTGACCTCGTCGGCGATCTCGGTGAGCAGCTCCTCCTTGGTCCGGACGTGGCTGTAGAGCGAGGCCGCCTGCACGTCGAGTTCCTGGGCGAGTTTGCGCATGGAGAGGCCTTCGAGCCCGTCCCGGTCGATGAGGGTCAGTGCCGCCTGACGGATGGCGGGCCTGCTCAGGATCGGCGTCTTGGGTCGGGCCACGGAAGGATCCCCTTCTCCACTGTGGTGGACGCTCCGGCCTGTCCGGCGTCCGCGCTGATCATCGCACGCCGGTCCGGTCCGGGGGCACCTCGGTCGTGTCCCGCCGACGCACGGAGCGGCGCCGGACCCCCGAGAGAGCGACCGGGACCCGACCCCCTCTTGCATCGGCGGCGGTGGACATCGTACGCTCAGGTAACCGAACAGTGTTAGGTTATTGGGGAGCAGGCCGTGATCGATTTCTCATTGAGCGAAGAGCAGCGCGCCGTCCGGGACTGGGTCCGGACCTTCGTGGAGCGGGAACTGATGCCGCTGGAGAACGAGGTGCTGCGCCGCGAGCGGGAGGGGCACCCCCCGGGGCTCAACGGCGAGGAGCGCAGGAACCTGCAGGCCCTGGCCCGCAAGTCCGACTTCTGGGGCGTGGAGACGCCCGTGGAGTACGGCGGCATGGGACTGGACCCCATCACCGCGGCCATCATCGAGACCGAACTCGGCCGCACCTTCCTGACCTTCAAGTTCGGCGGCGAGGCCGACAACATCCTCTACTACGCCAACGAGGAGCAGAAGGAGCGCTACCTGCTGCCCACCATCGCCGGTGAGCGCAGATCCTGCTTCGCCATCACCGAGCCGGGCGCCGGCTCCGACGCCAAGGCGATCCGCACCCGCGCGGTCCGCGACGGCGACGAGTGGGTGATCAACGGGGAGAAGACCTTCATCACCAGCGGTGAGGAGGCCGACTTCGCGATGGTCTTCGCCGTCACCGACCAGGACAAGGGCGCCAACGGCGGGGTGACCTGCTTCCTCGTCGACCGGGACATGGGCTGGACCTCCGAGCCGATCGACACGATGGGCGAGCGCCGCCCGGCGTCGCTGGTCTTCCAGGACGTCCGCGTGCCGCACGCCAACATCCTCGGCGAGGAGGGCCACGGCTTCACGCTGGCGATGAAGTGGATCGGCAAGGGCCGCTACCTGCTGCCCGCCCGCGCGCTGGGCGGCTGTGAGCGGCTGCTGGGCATGGCCATCGAGCACGCCAAGTCACGGCAGACCTTCGGCGCGCCGATCGCCGACCGCCAGGCCATCCAGTGGATGATCGCCGACTCGCAGATGGAGATCGAGGCGCTGCGCCTGCTGGTGCTGCACGCCGCCTGGCAGGTCGAGCAGGGCCGCGACTCCCGGCACGCGCAGTCCATCGCCAAGCTCTTCGGCGGTGTGAAGGCCAACGAGATCGTCGACCGGGTGATGCAGATCCACGGCGGCATGGGGTACACCCGCGAGCTGCCGATCGAACGCTGGTACCGGGACCTGCGGCTGCTGCGCATCTTCGAGGGCACCGACGAGATCCAGCGCCGCACGATCGCCCGCGACCTGCTCAAGGGCCACGTGACGGTGGGCGCAACCCTCGGGTAGCGAGCGGGAGCAGGAAGGGGCCCGTGCCGTGTGTGGGAGCACGGCACGGGCCCTCCTGCGATCGAAGGCACCCGAGGTGGACTGGTCCCCCCCGGGTGCCTCGCACGACTCGGGTGCTAGCTGACGCCGACCAGGTCGACGACGAACACCAGCGTCTCGCCCGGCTTGATGACGCCGCCGGCGCCGCGGTCGCCGTAGGCCAGGTGCGGCGGGATGACCAGCTTGCGCCGGCCGCCCACGCGCATCCCCATGACGCCCTGCTCCCAGCCCGGGATGACCTGACCGGCCCCCAGGCGGAAGCTCAGCGGCTCGCCGCGGTTCCAGCTGGCGTCGAACTCCTCGCCGGAGGAGTGGGCGACACCCACGTAGTGGCATGCGACCGTGCTTCCGTGGCCGGCCTGCTCGCCCTCGCCGATCTGCTCGTCGGTGACGACCAGGTCGGCGGGCGGCGGGCCGTCGATGAAGTCGATCTCGGGACGCTCGAGCGCCATGGTGCAACCCCTTGTCAGTGCTGTGGGAACAGAGGGGCCCAGGCTATCTGCGTGCGCGTGCGCTCCGGCGCGGAAAGGCCGGGGAACGCCCTAGGGCTCCCCGACCGTGGCCGCGACCACGTGCCCGTGGCCCTCGACCTTGATCGGGCCGCTCCCCGCCTGCACGAACACCGACTCCCCGCGCTGGAGGACGAGCCCCTCCCCCACCTCGGCGACCAGTTCCACCTGGCCGTGCAGGGCCAGCACCACGGACGGCCCCTCGCCGGGCAGGTGCGCGGTGATGCGGCCCGGACCGATCTCGTGCAGCGCGAACTCGGGGGCGGAGGGCCGGAACTCCCGTCGGCCGTCCAGGAACGCGGGCCGGGCGTAGGGGATCGGCAGGACCGCGAAGTCCACCACGTCCAGCAGCTCGGGGGCGTCCACGTGCTTGCAGGTCAGGCCCGCTCGCAACACGTTGTCAGAGCTGGCCATCACCTCCACCGCGGTCCCCTGGAGGTAGGCGTGCAGGTTGCCCGCGGGCAGGTACAGCGCCTGGCCCGGCCACAGGGTGATCCGGTTCAGCAGCAGGGACGCGACCGCTCCGGGGTCGCCGGGGTAGCGCTCGGCGAGGTCGACGACGATGTCGGTGTGCGCGCCCCGCGGCCCGGCGGCGGACCATTCCGCGACGAAGTCCCCGATCAGGCGGGCGCGGTCGTCGTCGGGCAGGGTGAGCAGCAGGGTCAGAGCCGCGCGCAGGGCGTCGTGGGTGTCGGGCAGGGCCAGGCCGGCGCGGAGCCGGGTCGCGAGTTCACAGGTCAGTCCGCGCAGGTCGGCCTGGGCCGCGGCGGGCTCGCGGAATCCGCACAGGGCCTCGAACGGCTCCAGCGCGAGCAGGAGTTCGGGCTTGTGGTGGGGGTCGCGGTAGTTGCGGTGCGCCGCGTCCACGGGGATCCCCCGGCGCTCCTCCGCGTCGAAGCCGGCGCGGGCGCGGGCGGCGTCCGGGTGCACCTGGAGCGAGAGCGGGGCCTCCGCGGCGAGGTACTTGAGCAGGAAGGGCAGCCGTGACCCGTAGCGCTCGGCGGCGCTGCGCCCCAGGACCCGGTGGGGGTCGTCCGCGATCAGCCGGGGCAGCGGCAGCGGCCCGTCCGCGCAGTGCGCGGTGCTCGGCGCGCCGTGGTGGGCGCCCAGCCACAGCTCGGCCTGGGGTGTGCCGTCCGGCTCGGTGCCCAGCAGCCGCGGGATGGCCGTGCGGGCACCCCAGGCGTACGGCCGTACCTGGTTGGTGAGCCTGTGCATCCGCCCCCCGCTTTCCCGTCTGCGCGATCTCACCCCGCCGACGTCCCCGAGCGAGGTGGGAACAGTCTCGCGAACAGCTTCAGTCCTGGTCGACACGGCACGCCCTACTCCTCGAGGTAGTGCACACTTCACCCCTTCGGTCGGGCGAGCACCCGACGACCGCGGGCCCTCGTGGCGACCAAGAAGTTACTGGGAAGTAAATCATGATCCCCACCACGTGAAAAGCACCACATGGTCACCTTCCCGGGACCGCCCGCACACGACGAAGACCCTTGCACACGGGGCTTCCAGGACCCTTCCGGGGCCACGGAAAACCCGTGGCCGGCCCCGTGGCCGCGGGAGTACCGTTTCCTGGTCGTGATCTTTCCCCGGGCGGACGGGCGGACACCTCGCCCCGCCGCGCGGGGCGGACCGACACCCGGACCGGCGGCGCGCACGGGGCGTCAGCGGGGGCGGCGCACCTTGTCGGAGGCCTCGACGAGGCGGTCGAAGACGTCCTGGGTGAGCTGGGGGTCGGGCTGGGGAAGTCCGGCGATGGCCGCCATGTACAAGCCGTCCCCGGCGCGCAGGATGATCTCGGCCAGCACGGGGTCGGTGAGCTCCTCGTGCAGCAGCTCGCCCCAGCGGGTGAAGAGGTACCGCACGAGTTCGGCGGCCTCCTCCGGCATGTCCTCCTTGCTGCGCAGGGCGGCGATGACCGACCAGTACAGCTCGCGCTCCTCCGCGCTGCGGGGCAGTGAGGTGCGCAGGAAGACGCGGACGACGCCCTCGCCGCTCTCCACCGCCTCGCGGAACTCCTCCTCGGCCAGGGCGGAGAGGCGCTCGATGAGACCGGTGATCAGGGCCGCCTTGGACGGGAAGTGATAGAGCAGACCGCCCTTGGAGACCGAGGCCGCGCGGGCCACCGCCTCCAGGGTCACTCCGGAGTGGCCCTCGTCGATGAGGATGTCCTGGAGCGCGTCGAGGATGCGGTCGCGTGTGGTGGAAACGTTCACGATTGACACTGTACCGGCTGGACGGTACTGTACCGTCTGGACGGTTCATACTGGCCGGAGGTGCACCTTGCGCCACGCTCCCGCCACCGTCCCCGCCGAGCCAGGAGCCCGCGGCCTCCGGTCCGGCCGACGGCGCGCCCGGAACCGGGCGCCGCCCCACCAGCGACACGTAACGAGGAAAGATGAGTACCGCCAAGGCCGGGCACGGCACCACGAACGCGCGCGGCGCCCAGGGCGCCGGACCGGCCCTCGCCGGACCGCGCGAGTGGGCCGCGCTCGCCGTCCTGGTCCTTCCCGTCGTCCTAATCTCGGTCGACATGACCGTGCTCGGGTTCGCCGTCCCCGAACTCAGCGAGGGACTGCGGCCCACCTCCGGCCAGCTGCTGTGGATCATCGACATCTACGGCTTCGTCCTGGCCGGGCTGCTGGTCACGATGGGCTCGCTCGGCGACCGCGTCGGCCGCCGACGACTGCTCATGGTGGGCTCGGCCGCCTTCGGCGCGGCCTCGCTGCTGGCCGCCTTCGCGCCCACGCCCGAGGTCCTGATCATCGCCCGCGCCATGCTCGGTGTGGCGGGCGCCTCGCTGATGCCCTCCACCCTGTCCCTGCTGCGCAACATGTTCCTGGACGCGCGCCAGCGGCTGCTGGCCATCGCCATCTGGGCGTCCGGCTTCTCCGCCGGCGCCGCCCTCGGCCCGATCCTGGGCGGCTGGCTCCTGGAGCACTTCTTCTGGGGCTCGGTCTTCCTGATCAACCTGCCGGTGATGGCGCTGATCCTGGCCCTGGTCCCGCTGCTGGTGCGCGAGTCGCGCAACCCGGCGCCGGGCCGGCTGGACCTGCCCAGCGTGGCGCTGTCGCTGGGCGCGATGCTGCCCGCCGTGTACGGCGTCAAGAAGCTGGCCACCGAGGGCGTGGCCCCGGTCCCGCTCGCGGCGCTGGTGCTGGGCCTGGCGCTGGGATACGTGTTCGTGCGGCGGCAGACGACGCTGGCCGACCCGCTGATCGACGTGGACCTGTTCCGGTCCCGCGTGTTCAGCGTGGCGGTCGCCACGAACCTGATGATCGTGTTCTCGCTGGTGTCGTCGCTGTTCTTCCTGACGCAGTACCTGCAACTGGTCCTGGGCATGTCGCCCATGCGCGCCGGATACGTCCTGGTGCCGGGCCTGGTCCTGTCCGTGCTGACCAGTTTCGTGGCCGTGCGGGTGGCTCGGCGGCTGAGCCTGGCCGCGGTCATCGGTTCGGCCCTGGTCGTCACGGCGTCCGGCTTCGCCGTGCTGGTGTTCACGTCCCCGGACGACCCCGCCACGGGCGTGGTGCTCGTGGCGGTGGGCTTCGCGCTCATCGCGGCCGGGGCCGGGTTCGCGGAGACGCTGACCAACGGCGCGATCATGAGCGCCGCCCCGCCGCAGCGCGCCGGCGCCGCCTCGGCGATCTCCGAGACCGCCTACGAACTCGGCGGCGCCCTGGGCGTCGCGGTCCTCGGCAGCGTGCTGACGGCCTACTACCGGGCGAACCTGACCGAGGTCGAGGGCGTGCCCGCGGCTGCGACCGACACCGCCCGGGAGACCCTGGGCGGCGCGGCCGACGCGGCGGCCGGACTGGGCGGATCCGCCGGGACCGACCTGCTCGCGGCCGCGCAGAGCGCCTTCACCAGCGGCATGCACCTGACCAGTGGGATCGCCGTGGCGATCGTGCTGGCGGCCGCGGTCCAGGCGTGGGTGCTGCTGCGCGGCCGCGGCAACCCGGCCGTGGAGTCCGAGTCGGCGGAGTCCGAGCCGGTGGAGTCCGGCTCCGCCGCGGAGGGCCCTGATGCAGGCGCGGGGGAAGGCGTCGGGGCGAACGCCTCGGAGCCCACCGCGCCGGTGAGCACCACCAGGGACGTGTGAGGCGTGTGATCGACGACGGCCCCGGGGGGCGATTCCCCCGGGGCCGTCGCGCGTGCGGGGTCAGGGCAGGAGCAGCAGTTCGACGGGGGCACCGTCCCACCGGGGCGGGACCACCGCGTAGGCGTCGGCCAGCGCCGCGCCCCGCAGGCTCCCGGGGCGGTCGTGGCCGACCGGCCGCGCGCGGTCGCCGATCAGCCGTACCGGCAGCAGCCGGGTGTCGCGCGGATGCGGGGCGACCTCGCCCTCCAGCACGACCGCGCCCGGTGACCGCGCCGGATCGGGGCGGCCCGCCATGGCGCTCACGAGCGGGACCAGCAGGGTGAGGATCGCGACCAGGGCGGCGCCCGGGTTCCCGGGCAGGCCCACGAAGGCGGTGCCGCCCCGGTGCGCCAGGACCTGGGGGTGGCCGGGCCGACAGGCGACCCCGTCCACCACGGTCTCCGCACCGACCTGCGCCAACACCGCGCGCAGGTGGTCGGCGGGGCCCTTGGAGGAGGAACCGCACACCACGACCACGTCCGCCCCGCCGTCGGTCACCGCCGCCGCCAGGGCCGCGCGGTCGTCGCCCAGGTGGCGCACCCCGTGCAGCTCGGCACCGGCCCATCCGAGGAAACCCGGCACCAGGGGGCCGATGGCGTCGCGTACGCGCCCCTCGCCCGGCAGGCCCGACGTGGTCAGTTCGTCACCGGTCACCAGGACCGACACCTGGGGCAGGAGCACCGGAAGGGTGTCGTGGCCCAGACCGGCGGCCAGGCCCAGCACGGCGGGCGTCACCCGGGAGCCCCGCGTGAGGACGGTCGCTCCGGGTTCGGTCTCCTCCCCCGCCCAGCGCACGTGCCGGCCGCGCTCGATCTCACCGCCGACCACGCCGTCGTCCAGGGCCGCGCGCTCGTAGGGCAGGACGCTCTCCGTGCCCTTGGGCACACGCGCACCGGTGGCGATCTCGACGGCCTGCCCCGGCGCCAGGGCCTCCCGGGCGCTCGGCGCACCGGCGAGCTGGGTGCCGACCAGGCGCCAGGGCCCCGGTCCGGCCACCGCGTAGCCGTCCATGGCGGAGGCGTCGAAGGCGGGCAGGCCCACCAGGGCGGTGACGTCGGCCCCGAGGACACCGCCCAGGGCCCGACCCAGCGGCAGGTCCCGGGGGGCCGGTGCGAGTCGCGCGCCGAGCCGCTCGGCGGCCTCGCGGGCACGCGGCCACTCCCTGTGCGCGCCGGGCGGATCCCCGGCCCGGGAGGCGTGGTCGCTACAGCTCATGCGGTCTCCCCGTCGTGCGCGTGCCCCCATTGTCCACCAGGGCGGCCGTCCGTGGAGGAGGCGGGCGGCCGGAACCCTCCGCGCCACCCGCGCACCGGCCTCTTCCAGCGCCGATTTGCCGTCTGCGGACTTTCCGCTAGAGTTCTTATCAGCAGCACGGCGGGGGCCACGGAAACGGGGCCCGGCCAAGCAGCAAGCGGACGTGGCTCAGCTGGTAGAGCATCACCTTGCCAAGGTGAGGGTCGCGGGTTCGAATCCCGTCGTCCGCTCGGAGAAGGCGGGAGTGAGCAGTCACTCCACGTGCACTCGGTGGAGTGGCCGAGAGGCGAGGCAGCGGCCTGCAAAGCCGTCTACACGGGTTCAAATCCCGTCTCCACCTCCAACGCTTCACGCGGGCGATTAGCTCAGTTGGTTAGAGCGCTACCTCGACACGGTAGAGGTCACAGGTTCGAGTCCTGTATCGCCCACCAGCATCACCGCAGGTCAGAGGATTTTCTGACTGGTCGGTGAAGACTGATCAGCCCGGATTGGGAGATATCTGGGAGATCATCTTCGAAGCGGATTCCTCACGGAGCCCGCTTTCGCTGTTTCCACGGTAGTGCTCTTCCAGCTCCGGCGCCATCGCGAAGAGCCTCTCCCGCTCCTGAACCGTGAGAGCGGCCACACTCCCCCACCGGACGCAGCGTCGCGGACGTGGCACGCGATCTGGACATCAGCACCGAGACGATCTACGCCTGGCGGTGCCAGGACCGTATCGACCAAGGTCTGGCCCCTGGCCTGACCAGCACCGAGAAGACCGAACTGGCCGCGGCGAACAAGCGCATCGCCGAGCTGGAGGTCGAACTCTTGGACCGGCGCAGGTGGCGAACCAGACTCGAGCTGGCCAACGCGATCTTCGAGTACCTGGAGATCTTCCACAACCGACAGCGCCGACACTCGGCGATCGGCTGGCTGACACCCCTAGAGTTCGAGAACAAACAACCGAGCACCGTGGCCTGAGAATCCAGAATCACGACTCCACCAAACTCAGGACACACCACGCTTACCGGGGAAGCACGGGCAGGTGTTGCCGCAGCCCATCGTGACGCCCAGCTCTCCCACCTAACTCTCCTGGTCTGCGAGCCCACACCGTGGAGCCTCCAACGGAAGCATCGGCACCGAGACTAAGGCAGCCTGACCCGACGCCGCCTACGAGACCGAACCACGCTGGTGCGCTACGTCTCGACGCGCCGATCCTTGCCGATGACGCCGAGGTGGGTGTGGGTGAACGCGCCGAGTTTCAGCCCGTATCCAAGAGCGCGGTCGACGGCGACGTGAAACCCCCAGCAGGCCGCGAGCAGCACCAGCCCATCGACGTTGATATCACCGAGCTGCAGGCCGGCCCAGCCCGCCACCAGGGCCGCGGGAGCGGCGTAGTTGTGCACCAGGTTGTAGCACCATGCCCCCACCCGTTGGCCCGCCAGGTAGCCCAGCGCGGAAAGGTCGAAGGCCAGGAACGCGATCAGCAGCAGCCACCACGGCTGCCCCCACGCGATCACTGCGAGGACGATGCCGACAGCGATCAGCGCGTTCTCCGCACGCTGCCACCCGTAGGCCTGATGATGCGATAGCTCGACTGCCATGCCGGCTCCTTCTCGTGTCGTGTCCGCTCCCTGATACAGGCTGGTTCAGAGGACAGCGCGCCAGTTCCGGACGATCCGCACGACCTCGTCCAGGTGGGACTCCAGGAGGAAGGGGCCACCGTCGAGGAGCTCGATACACCCATCCGGTGGGTCACGGCGGGACGCCGTGGCATCGGCGATGTCGAAGATCTCGTCGTTCTTCCCCCACACGACCAGCACGGGGATACGGAGTCGAGCAGCCACTGGCGGACCTGTGGGGCCAGGGCTCGGTCGCTGGCGCAGTCGGCGAACAGGGCTAGCTGCGCCAGGTCGACACCAGGCCGAGCCATCAGGACGATGATGTCAGAGCTGGGTGGCCAGCAACTGCATCTCCCAAGCGAAGGCGACACCGCTGGCGCCGCCATGCTGCGCCAGGATCTCGGCCTGCCCCGTCGCGGTCTCCTCACGAGCCCAGTCGCGCTGCCACTCGGCGACCGCGGCCAGCCAGTTGAGCGGCGTCACGCCAGCGTCGATCATGCGCCGCACGGCCATCTCGTGGGCCTCCACCGACACACCCCCCGACGCGTCGGTGACGGCGTAGACCTCGTAGTCCTCACCGGCCGCCTGGATCGCCGGCATGGCAACGCAGATCTCCGTCCACAGGCCGGCCATGATCACCTTCTTGCGGCCGGTCGCCCTGACGGCCTCGACGACCCGTTCGTCCTCCCAGGTATTGATGAGTGTGCGGTCGATCGGCTTCTGCTCAGGAAAGACGTCCTGGATCCCCTGGATGAGGTGACCGCCGCGCTCCGCGAGCACGGTGGTCAGGATGGTCGGGACGTCGAACAGCTTGGCCGCCTTGGCCAGGCCGACCGCGTTGTTGAGGACGACGGACGGCTCATGGCTGTGCAGGTTGGCGACCTGGAACGGCTGGTGGTCGATCAGGAGGAGGAGGCTCTCCTCCGGGGTGAGCAGGGCGTCGAGTCCGTTCTTGGCCTTGGCGCTCATGGCGGTACCTCCGGGGGTTCGTGTTTTGGGGGCTCGGGCGGCGGGCCACCGCCCCAGTAGATGACACATCATCCACATTAGCATTTTTCGATGATGCGTCAACAAAATGCGGGCACACATCCCGAACCTCTGGACCAGGCGCGGACCTCGCCATGAAGTTGACTCATCATCTACTATCTGGATAGCGCATCCGTCACCTTCGGACCCCGCGCCGAACCAGGGCGCCGCGGATACAGGGCCCCGTCGGCAGGACACGACCCCGCGCTCCCGGATGACACCGCGAAGGAAGCGAGAACCAGATGACCGGCTCATCGACCGTGAACTGGCCGAGCCTGCAGGTCTCGGACTGGACGGACACCCGTGAGACCCTCCACATGTGGACCCAGATCGTGGGCAAGGTCCGCATGGCACACGCCCCGCTGGTCAACCACTGGTGGCAAGTGCCCCTGTACGTCAGCCCGCGCGGACTGACCACCTCGACCGTCCCCTACCGTTCGGGGGCCTTCGAGATCGAGTTCGACCTCCTCGACCACCGGTTCGAGATCCGCAGCAGCAACACCGGCACGCGCGGCTTCCCGCTGCGGCCCATGACAGTCGCGGCGTTCTACTCCCAGGTGATGGACCTGCTCGACCAGCTCGGGATCAAGGCGCCGATCCGACCGGTCCCCAACGAGGTCGACCCGGCCATCCCCTTCGCCGAGGACCACGAACACGCCTCCTACGACACCGAGGCGGTCACCCTGTTCTGGCGCCAACTCCTGCAGGCCAACCGGGTGGTCGGCGAGTTCCGCTCGCACTTCGTCGGCAAGGTCAGCCCGGTGCACTTCTTCTGGGGCGGGATGGACCTGGCCTGCACCCGCTTCTCCGGACGACCCGCCCCCGAACACCCGGGCGGAGTGCCCAACTGCGGCGACTGGGTCATGGTCGAGGGCTACTCCCGAGAACTCTCCAGCTGCGGCTTCTGGCCCGGCGGCGGCGAGGAAGGCGCCTTCTACTCCTACGCCTACCCCGCACCCGACGGCTTCGCGGAGCAGCCGCCCGGCCCCGAGGGCGCGTTCTACAGCACCGAGTTCCAGCAGTTCCTCTTCCCCTACGAGGCCGCCCGAACCGCGCCCGACCCCGACCGCGCCGTGGCCGAGTTCCTGCACAGCACCTACGAGGCCGCCGCGAACCTCGGCCACTGGGACCGCCCGGCACTGGAGGACGACCCCATGCGCTGGCACGGAACACCCGCGACCACGGGGAGCGACGGAATCTGATCGGGTATCCACCGGAGGCAACCGGCGGCCACGATCAGCAGGAAAGCGCAAAATTGTTGATAGGTCAATAAAATCCGGATCTTACAGTTGGCTGATCCACCAGCCGGTGACGATGTCGGGGCAGGAGCGACCAGGCCCGACACCTCGTTCACCACACCAGTCGAAGCAGCAACCACAGGGAGGCGGGTGCGATGCAGTTCGGGATCTTCACCGTCGGTGACGTGACACAGGACCCCGCCACCGGTCGGACGCCGACCGAGCACGAGCGGATCAAGGCGATGGTCACCATCGCGCGCAAGGCCGAGGAGATCGGACTGGACGTGTTCGCCACCGGCGAGCACCACAACCGGCCGTTCGTGCCCTCGTCCCCGACCACCATGCTCGGCTGGATCGCGGCGCGCACCGAGCGGATCATCCTGTCCACGTCCACCACGCTGATCACCACCAACGACCCGGTGAAGATCGCGGAGGACTACGCGATGCTCCAGCACCTGGCCGACGGCCGCGTGGACCTGATGATGGGCCGCGGCAACACCGGCCCCGTCTACCCCTGGTTCGGGCAGGACATCCGCCAGGGCATCCCGCTGGCGCTGGAGAACTACAACCTCCTGCACCGGCTCTGGCGCGAGGACGTCGTCGACTGGGAGGGCAAGTTCCGCACGCCCCTGCAGGGCTTCACCTCCACCCCCCGCCCGCTGGACGGCGTCCCCCCGTTCGTCTGGCACGGCTCGATCCGCTCCCCGGAGATCGCCGAGCAGGCGGCCTACTACGGAGACGGCTTCTTCGCCAACAACATCTTCTGGCCCAAACGGCACTTCCAGAAGCTGATCAGCCTCTACCGCAGGCGTTTCGCCCACTACGGCCACGGCAAGCCGGAGGAGGCCATCGTCGGCGTCGGCGGTCACATCTTCATGCGCGCCAGGTCCCAGGACGCCGTCAAGGAGTTCCGGCCCTACTTCGACCACTCCCCCCTAATGGGCGGCGGGCCGTCGTTGGAGCAGTACATGGAGGAGACCCCACTGGCCGTCGGCAGCCCCCGGCAGATCGTCGACAAGACCCTCACCTTCCGGGAGAACTTCGGCGACTACCAGCGCCAGCTGTTCAACGTCGACGGCGCCGGGGTCCCCCTGAAGACCGTGCTGGAGCAGCTCGACATCCTCGGTGAGGAGGTCCTGCCGGAGCTGAGGAGGGAATTCGCCAGGAACCGGCCGGCCGGCGTGCCCGACGCCCCCACCCACGCCTCGCTGCTCGCCGTCCGCGCCGCCGGGGACGCCTCCGCGGCGGTGACGGGCTGAGGCGCGACGGCGCACCCGCGGGACGGACGCCCGTTCCGATCCGCGTCGGCCCGCCGGGTCCCACCCGCACCGGTATCCGCGTCCGTGAACGTGCACCAGGAAGGGCACCACAATGACCAATACAGAGACCCGGCCGGACGCCTTCGTCTGTGGCGAGGGCGGCCTCCCCGGCCCCTTGGCCGCGTGCGAGGGCGGCGTTCCGGTCGAGATCATCACCGCCCGCGAGGTGCCCCTGGGCGGGCCGCGCGCGATCAACGTGCGCCGCACCCTGCCGCAGCTGCAGCGCTCGCTGATCGGCGCGTGGTGCTTCGTCGACCACTTCGGCCCGCACGAGGTGGCGGACACCGGCGGAATGGACGTGGCCCCGCACCCGCACACGGGGCTGCAGACGGTCAGCTGGCTGTTCGACGGCGCCGTCGAGCACAACGACTCCGGCGGGAACGCGGGCACCATCCTGCCCGGTCAGATGAACCTGATGACGGCGGGATCGGGTATCTGCCACTCAGAGACCTCCACCCCGGAGGCGGATCGGATCCACGGCGTGCAGCTCTGGGTCGCCCTGCCCGACGAGGTCCGGCACAGCCCGGAACGCGGATTCGAGCACTACGTGCCCGAGCCGGTCGAGTTCGACGCGGGCACGGCTCTGGTGTTCCTCGGTTCCCTGCTCGGTTCGCGGTCACCGGTGCGCATGTACACGCCGCTGGTGGGGGCCGAGCTCAGGCTGGACCCCGGCGGGGTCCTCGCCCTGCCGGTCGAGCCGGGGTTCGAGCACGGCCTGCTGGTGGACACCGGCGACCAGGTCCGGCTCGAAGGCGTGCACATACCCGAGGACGCCCTGGGCTACACCGGGGTGGGTGCGCAGATCCTGCGGGTGGCCAACGAGGGCGACCGGCAGGCCAGGCTCGTGCTCCTGGGCGGCGCCCCCTTCGGCGAGGAGGTCCTCATGTGGTGGAACTTCCTGGGCCGGACGACGGAGGAGATCACGCGCTACCGGGAGGAATGGCAGAACCACGGCGAGCGGTTCGGGGAGGTGGTGGGCTACGTGGGGCACGGCGGCCCGGGCCGCAACCGCGAGGGGATGTCGAGGATTCCGGCCCCGGAGCTGCCGCCGGTGCAGATGCGCCCCAGGAGGAACCCGCCGCCGCACGCACAGTTCAACGGCTGACCGGCACCGCGCACACGAGCCCGGCCAGGAGCCGGAACAGCCGCGCCCCAAGCACTTACCGGAGACCGGGCCGAACACCGTGCCCGCAGACAAGCGAGAGAGGTGTCCGACATGACGGAACAGCGAACGGACAAGACGGGCGCGCCCGTGTCCATCGCACTCGACCAGGACCGCGCCATCAGCGCCTACACCGTGAGCGTGGACGGGGGAACTCTCGCCGGACGCGCGGAGTTCGTCGACCCGCCGCAGGCGGCCGACGAGCGCGTGTTCTTCCACACCGAGGTCGCGGAGGAGTTCGGCGGGCGGGGCCTGGCCGGGCTGCTCGTCCGCGAGGCCCTGACCGACAGCATTCGCAGGAACCTCACCGTCGTGCCCGTGTGCCCGCTGTTCGCCAGGCACCTGAAGGAGCACGGCGACGAGTACGAGGCCGAGGGCGGGAAGTTCCGCCGGCCCAGACCAACCGACCTCGCGCTGGTCAAGGAGACGGTCGAGAACGCGGGTGACGCGTGAACGCCGAACGCCCCTTCATCGACAAGGAACACCCCAAGGTCTACGGGGCGATGCTCAAAGCGGCCAAGGCCTCCCGGACCGCGTCGCACGAGGCCGGTCTGGGCGACGACCTCATCGAGATGGTCAACATCCGGGTATCCCAGATCAACGGTTGCTCGACCTGCCTGAGCATCCACTTCCCCAAGGCCCGCAGAGCCGGGGTGGAGCAGAGCACCCTGGACGTGCTGCCCGCATGGCGCGAGACGAAGCTGTTCACGGATCAGCAGCGGGCCGCGCTCGGCCTGGCAGAGTCCCTGACCGTGATCGACCCGGCCCTCGACCGGCAGGCCACCAACGCCCGTGCGGCCGCCCACCTGACCACCGCCCAGATCTCCGCGGTGGAGTGGACGACCACCCTGATCAACGCGTTCAACCGCATCTCGATCGCCAGCGGGCATCCGGTGATCGGGTAGGCGCAGGCGGAGGCCTCGCTCGCCGAGCTCATCGAGCGCACCGGTGCCTCGGAGGTCCTCGCGAACGTCAGCGCCCACGACCGCGACGAGGTCCGGAGGACGGACGACTTCCCCGCGTCCCTCCAGACCCCTGAGCGGATCGAGGTCCGGCCGTACGTGCGTCCCGACACCGGCGGGGCGCACGTACGGCGGTCACCCCTCCTCAGGGGACCGGGCCGTCGAACTCCATCCAGAAGTCGACCGTCTCCGGGCGCGGGCGGGGCGCCACCGCGCTGCCACCGTCGAACTCCATGACCTGTTCGGGCTCCCGGGCCACCGTGGGCCAGGCAGGCAGGCCGGGCCCGTTGGGGTCGCCGGTGCGCGCGAAGTCGATCCAGTAGGCGCTCATCTGGTCGCGGAGCCGGTAGTCGGTCCCGGTGTAGGCGGCGTCGCTGTCGGCGCCGAGGTTGTCGTAGGCGTAGGGCACCTCCGCTCCGTGGTAGGCGCCGTACTTCTCCAGGTCCTCGTCCGGCGGGACGTGGGAGAAGAAGTAGAGGAAGGCGTCCGACGCACCGGACCGTGTCTGCAACCGAGCCCAGCGGTGCATCGCCCGGGTCATGACCTTGTCCGTCCGGGCCTGCAGGAGCGAGTCGAGGACCTGTTCCTCGGTCTCTCCGGGGTAGAGCTCCAGGAACCGTTGCGCGTCCTCGCCGTGCTCCTCCTGAACCGAGGCACGGTACTCGTCGACGTCGGTGTCGGGTGGCAGGGCCAAGGCCAGGGAGGCCTCGTCCGCGTTGCTGCCGACCAGGAGCGGCACGTCCAACTGATCTCCTGAGGCGTAGACGTCCGCGGGTGCGGTGGAAAGGACGTGGCCGTCGACGAAGGGCCGCCAGTGGCCGGCCAGCGGTTCCGCGGCGTCCAGGATCCGGTTCAGGGGCATCGCCCGCATCTCCTCGAGGGTGGCTCCGCCCAGCTCCTCGCTCAGGCGGAGCCCGGCGTCCGTGGCCGTCTCGCGGGTGTCGAACTGGTCACCGTCCTCGGTGTCTCCGGTGGTGCCCATGCAGGCTCCGCTGCTCCCGATGAGGCCGTCCATGAGGTCTTCGGCCAGAGGGGTCGCGCCCAGGAGGCACACGCTCTCGCCGCCGGCCGACTCTCCGGCCACGGTCACCTGGTCGGGGTCGCCGCCGAAGGCCGCGATGTTGTCGCGGATCCATTCCAGGGCGGCGATCTGGTCCTGGATCCCGTAGTTGCCCGAGGCCTCGCCCCCGGATTCCCCGGCGAGGTCGGGATGGGCGAGGAAGCCCAGGACGCCGAGCCGGTAGTTGAGGGTCACGGTGATCACCTCGCCTCGGGAGGCTAGAGCGGCACCGTCGTAGAGCGGCAGCGCGCCGGAGCCGGTCGTGAACCCCCCGCCCGGGATGTAGACGAGGACGGGCAGCGGCTCCGCGCCGCGCTCGGCCGCCCGCCAGATGTTGAGGGTGAGGCTGTCCTCGGCAACCGGATACGGGTTGAGGAGGGTGCCCTCCAGCGGGACGTCGACGACCTGCGCGAGCGCTCGGGTGGTGAAGGCGGACTCGCTTTGGACGGGGACGTCGGAGAAGCGGTCGGCTTCGAACACCTCGGTACGCGGCGGCGGAGGCTGGGGCGCCCGCCAGCGCAGTCCTCCCTCCGGCGGCCGGGCGTAGGGGATGCCCGCGAAGACCTCGACCGTGCCGTGGTCGTCGAGGACCCCTCGGACCGGCCCCTCCCCGGTGTCGACAAGTTCGGTCGGGACGCGGTCCCGGCCTCCGGCGAGACGGTTCTGCGGTGCCGGGTAGGCGGCCACCGCCGTGGCGCTCACGAGTACGCCCACGAGCAGCCACGCCGCGGTGCGCAGCAGCCAGTGGCCACGCAGCCACCAGCGGGCCGTCGCGGCCAGGGCCGCGAGCAGCACGGCGATCAGCGCCCATCCCCACCAAGGGCTCTGGTTGAGCCACAGGAGCACACCGGCGACCACCGCGAGGGCGGGCAGCGGCAGCCGGCGCCGCAGGGGCTGGAGCCCGCGCAGGACACCGGCCAGTCGTGGCTTCGGCTCCTCGGTTCCCATCTCATTTCCCCCGGCACCCGGTCGCGCATGGCGTCCGGATGGCCTCGATCGTCAACACGCCGGGCACGCGCCCGGCCGGGGCGAACAGGCACCCGGCGGGCACCGTCGTCACCGAGGCCGTCTCCGTTCAGTCGCTGACATTGCTGCGGGACCGGTACAGCAGGTCCTGGTACTCCGGGTGGCGGGAGATCCAGCCCGCGAAGAAGGGGCAGGTCGGGAGGACCCCCAGGCCGGCGGAGCGGGCCTCGTCCAGAGCCGTGCGCACCAGTGCCGATCCGACCCCCCGGCCCTCGTACTCCGGCGACACCTCGGTGTGCACGAACGCGATGAGCTCGTCCGTGCGGATGTACTGCGCCAGTCCGGCCACGCCGGTCGCCCCGTCGATTCGTGCCTCGTAGCGCTTCGCCTCGGGCGCGTCACTCACTTCAACAGCCATGCCTTCTCCTTGTCTTCGGGTGTGGACCCGCACTCGGTTCGCGCGGATCGGACGAGTCGTCCGTGCGTACGGGATCCGTGCCGTGCGGTCCGGCGGGAGGGTCTGCGCCGGACCGCACGGATCCGGGTGCGCCGAGGACGGCCGGCGGTCCTCGGGCGACCGCTAGCGGAGGAAGTCCAGGAGGGCGGTGTTGACCTCCTCGGCGTGCGTCCACAGCAGCCCGTGCGGGGCGTTGTCGACCTCCACGTACCGTGCCTGGGGCAGGAGCTCGCGGAACCGACGGGCCGTGGCGTCGATGGGCAGGATGTTGTCCGCGGTGCCGTGCAGGATCAGGGCCGGCTTGCCGCTGGCACGGACCGCCTCGACATCGGCGCGGAAGTCCTCGATCCAGGAGGGGACGACCGCGTAGGCCGCCACCGGGGCGCTGGAAACCGCCACGTTCCAGCTGTTGGTGACCGCCTCCTGGCTGATCCGAGTACCCAGGTTGTCGTCGAGATTGTAGAAGTCGGCGAAGAACTGCGTGTACCAGGCGTAGCGGTCTCCCTTGGCCGCGGCCTCGATACCATCGAAGACGTCCTGCGGCACCCCTTCGGGGTTGTCGTCCCGGGCGACCAGGAAGGGCTCCAGCGAGGCAAGGAAGGCGAGCTTGGCGACCCGCTCGTGGCCGTACCGGAACACGTAGCGGGCGAGCTCGCCGGTACCCATCGAGAACCCGACCAGGACCACGTCGCGCAGGTCGAGCGTGGTGAGCACGGTGTCCAGGTCGGCGGCGAACGTGTCGTAGTCGTACCCGGAGCCGACCTTGGACGACCTGCCGAACCCGCGGCGGTCGTAGGTGATGACGCGGTACCCGGCCGCGAGCAGTTCCCGGGTCTGGCGCTCCCAGCTGTGCCCGTTCAGCGGGTAGCCGTGGATGAGCACGACGGGCCGGCCCTCGCCCTGGTCCTCGTAGTAGATCTGTATAGGGGAGCTGTTCTCGTTTCCGACAGTGACGTAACCCATGATCTGCCTTCTCTCAGCTTTCGGATCGTGCGGCGAAGGGGCGTGATCGCACCGAAGCCGTGTTCTCCCTGGGCACTGCAGCCATGACGGACCCTGTTCCCGATATCAGGTCAAGCGGAACCGCGCTTCGGGTCGGCATGGCCTGACGCGCCGTCCCGCCCACCAATGCACACCGCGGCGTTTGCGCCGGCCACGGTGCGCTGTGGCTCCCAGGAGAACCCCCCAGGCCTGTACCTGCCCCCATGGTCCTCGCCCGCTTGCTCGGATGCCGTCGTCTCATCCGACGCGGCGGTACTCCAGCGCACCCGAAGGACAGCGCCGCACCACCTCGGCCGTGCGATCGGCGGAGGCGTTGTCCGGCTGGATCCACGGACGCCGCTCGATGTCGAACACCTCGGGCAGACCACGGACGCACTCGGCGGCGTGCCGGCAGCGCCCCGCCTCGAAGGTGACCGCGATCGAACGCCCCTCGTACGTCTTCCTGCCGGATCCGCCGCTCATGTCCGCCCCCGTCACCGCGGTGCCCGTCGTCGACCGGCGTGGTCCGGTCCGGGCCCGCTTGGTTCGACCTGGTGGTCACGCTAGCAACATCTAGTTGACTCATCAACCCACTGATTAAGAATTGACCGACGGCCTCTCGATCTTCGCAAGGCCAAAAAGCCACGTCATGGCCGCTTTTTTGCACTCCTCGGCACGACCGGTGCTTGATGATTAGTCAACCAATGGGGTTCAATCATGCGCATCACCGCCGGAGCACCGACGGTCCGGCCGCAGAGCGACCATGGGGGTGAGGGCGATCCGACAGGCGGCGTCAGCCGGAGCCGGGACCGCGCAGGGCCGCGACCGCCTGGGCGCCGAGCCAGGATTCGGCCCGTCCGTAGTCCCAGCCGCAGTCCTTGAGCAGCGTGCGCCAGGCGGCGATCCCGAAGCAGAACCAGAGGCGGTCAGAGACCTCCTCGACGTCCAGGCGCTCGGAGACGAACCCCTTCGCGACGAGGACGGTCGCGGCTTCGCGCAGCGCGCCGCGGTAGCTCCCCACGACCTGCCCCCAGATCCGGTCGGCGCCCTCGTCGCCCATCGAGGCGTACAGCAGGTCGATCGAGTCGCTGAAGCGTTCGTGGTCGGAACGGGTGCCCCGGGCGAGGCAGGCGGCGGCCGCGGCCAGGTCGGGCGCGGAGCGGAGTTCCTCGATGGTCGCGGAGGCCGCGGATTCGGCCACGTCCAGCCTGAGCAGTTCACGCAGGAGTTCGGACTTGGTTCCGGCGCTGGCGTAGACGGTCTTGACCGCGGTTCCGGCCTCACGAGCGATGTCGGCCATGGTCACCCGCAGGTACCCGCGGCTGACGAACAGCCCCCGCGCCGCGTCGAGGATCTCCTCGCGGGTGCGGGCGGCGTCGCGTTCGCGACGGGGGGAGCGGTAGGCCCTGGGCTCGGAAGACACGTTTGGATTCTATCTTCTGCACACTTGACGCATTCAATGCACACAGCCTAACCTCAATTTTGGCCGACAGCTGCGCCGCACTGCCGAGCGTGCGGACCGAACCCAGTGAAACGAGATTCACCATGGACCCAGAAGCTGCATCGGCCCCCTCGAACGAGCAACCCGCCGGCCCGCTCTCCGCCCGCATGGCGGAGATGCTGTCGGGGTTCGCCGTCTCGCAGGCCCTCTACGCGGTCGCCAAGCTCGATCTCGCGGCGAAGCTGCTCACGGGACCGCGCACACCGGCCGAGTTAGCGGAGGAGACCGGCGTGCTCGAGGACCCGCTGCACCGGCTCCTGCACACGCTCAGCGGTGTCGGTGTGGTGACCCACCAGGAGGGCGGCCGCTTCGCCGTCACCGACCTGGGCGCCACCCTGGCCGAGGGGACCCCCGGCTCCCTGCGCGGAACAGCACTGCTGTGGATGGAGACCCACTACGAGGCGTTCGGGGACCTGCTCGGCACGTTGCGGACCGGCAGCACCGGGTTCGCGCTGCGCCACGGCCAGGAGTTCGTCCCCTACCTGCGCGAGCACCCGGAACACCTGCCCAGCCTGACCTCCGCGATGGCCGAGCTGAACGAGGGGCCGCGTCAGGCCCTGCTGTCCGACTACCGGCTCCCGGAGGGCGAAGTCGTCGCGGACATCGGCGGGGCCGACGGTTCGGTGCTCGCGGCCCTCCTCGCCGACGATCCCCGGCGGCGCGGCGTCGTCATGGATCTGCCCGGGGTCGTCCCCGCCGCCACCGCCCGGATGAGCGCGGCCGGGCTGGCCGACCGGGTGAGTGCGGTCGGCGGGGACTTCTTCGCCGGGGTGCCCTCGGCCGACGTCTACCTGCTGTCCGCGGTACTGCACGACTGGCCCGACGAGGACTGCGCCCGGCTCCTCGCGCGCATCACCGAGGCGGCCCGGCCGGGCGCCCGGCTGGTCGTGATCGAGTCGCCGCTGCCCCTGGGCGACGAGCCGCACCCGAGCAAGCTGAGCGATCTGATCATGTTGACGATGGCGGGCGGGCGGGAACGTCCCGAGTCCGAGTACACGACTCTTCTGGGCGCCGCCGGGTTCGTCGTCGACAGGACCGTCGTGGCCCCGGTCGGCGGCTACTGCGCCATCGAGGCGACCCTCAAGGCCGGTTGAAGACCGCACACCGTACCCTCACCAAGCCGAAGGCCCGCCACCGATTCGCCCCCCTTCGCCGCCGATCGGCGGACCGGGGGACACCTACACTGAGTGACCGGTCGACCCGGCCGGACCTCCGGAAGGACATCCGATGACCGCTCCCGTGAGCGAGAGGCCCGACTTCAGCGGGCTGCGCGCGCTCTACATCAACTGCACCCTCAACCGGTCCCCGCAGCCCAGCCACACTCAGGGGGTGATCGACCGCAGCGCGGCGATCATGGAGGCGAACGGGGTCGGCGTGGACCAGTTCCGCGCCGTCGACCACGACATCGCCACCGGAGTCCGCCCGGACATGACCGAGCACGGGTGGGAGACCGACGAGTGGCCCGCACTGCTGGAGCGGGTCCTGGCCGCCGACATCCTGGTCATCGGCGGACCGATCTGGCTGGGCGACAACAGTTCGGTGACCCGTCGGGTGATCGAGCGGCTCTACGGCTACTCCGGCGTGCTCAACGAGCATGGGCAGTACGCCTACTACGGGCGCGTGGGCGGCGCCCTGCTCACCGGTAACGAGGACGGCCTGAAGCACTGCGCGATGAACATCCTCTTCAGCCTGCAGCACATCGGCTACACGATCCCGCCCCAGGCGGACGCGGGTTGGATCGGTGAGGTCGGCCCCGGTCCGTCCTACCTTGACGAGGGCTCCGGCGGCCCGGAGAACGACTTCGCCAACCGCAACATCAGCTTCATGACCTACAACCTGATGCACACCGCCGCGATGCTCCGCCGTGCCGGCGGCTTCCCGGCCTACGGCAACCAGCGCGCGGCCTGGGACGCCGGCTGCAGTCCCGACAACGCCAACCCCGAACACCGTTGACCGCGGGGGAAGGCTGACACGCATCCACGCGAAGGCCGTGCCGCCGAATCAGTCCGGCTGCTTCTCCATGTGGTCCAGGACTCGCTGAGAGAGCCGGGCGAAGGTGTTGAGCTGGTTCGGCGTCATGGCCTCGATGAACAGACGGCGGACGTGCTCGACGTGGACGGGCGCGGCCTCCTGGATCGCCTCGTAGCCGAGCGTAGTGGCGACGACGAACGCTCCGCGCGCGTCGTCGGGACACTCCTTCTTGGCCACGAGCCCGCGCTTGACCATCCGCGAGATCTGGTGGGACATGCGGCTCTTCTCCCATTCGGCGAGCTTGGCCAGCTCCAGGAATCGCATCTGGCCGTCCTTCGCCTCGGTGAGCCGGACGAGCACCATGTAGTCCGCGGCGGACAGCCCGGAGTCGGAGCGGACGAGGCGGGACAGCCTTCCGATGAGTGCTTCCTGCATACGGATGAAGTTCTCCCAGGCCCTCTGTTCGTCAGGACTGAGCCAGCGTGGTTCCTCATTCATGTGCGCATTCTACAGAATTCGTTGACACTTCATCGAAATAGGCCCACATGACGACGGCGGCGACCCCGGCGGCCGGGCGTCCCGCCTCGGGTTTCGATCGCTCAGGGCAGAGGGAAGGGAGAGGAGTCTCCCGATGCTCAGCAGTGAACTCGCCGAGCTGGCCGGTGTTACCGTCCGCACACTGCGCCACTACCACCAGATCGGCCTGCTGCCCGAACCCCCGCGCTGGACCGGGGGCTACCGTCGCTATGACGCGGGCGACCTCGTGCGACTCCTGCGCATCACGAGGTTGACCGCGCTGGGCGTACGCCTGTCCGTGCTCCCGGATGGCCCCTGTCTCAACGGGATGACTCAGGCGGGCCGAGCTAGCGGTCGACGATGGTCACCGCTCCTTTGACCAGAAGGGCACGAACCTCCACCGGGAGGTATCGGCGATGCCCACCCAGGGTGCGGATCGAGGAGAGCTTGCCCGCCCTGGCCCAACGGGTGACGGTCTTGGGGTCGACACAGAACAGGGTGGCGACCTCGGCGGGCGTGAGCAACTCACCCGTGGTCGGCGCAATGCTTCGTACGGCCATGGGATTCCTTGCGGTGGAGAGAGCACATGGATGTGGAGGAGCGCATCGTCGTCTACTGGTCGACGCAAGCGCGAGACAGCTCTGGGAGCCCCTACTACGGGCGGTCAGGGGCAAGGCGGCGGCTCGCCTCCCTCAGCTCTGCGGCTTCGTCTGGTGAAAGCCCCAATGCTCCGGAGATCCGCCCCAGCACTCCCCCGTCGGAAGCAGGTATCCGTTTTCGAGTCGCAGCACCGCGCTCTCCGCGCACAGGGCACGGGCGGCGACAGCACTGATCGTCAGCCCCTGCTCGCCCACGCCCGCAGCGCCCTCATGTCGGGCAGTTCGCGCAACTCGAGAACGGTCCTCGGTTTCGTCATCACGTGGCCTCCGCACCCGCCCTGCGCAGTTCCGACGCGGCGGCCGTGGCCAGATCGGCAAGCCGCTCGAGAGCGGCGATCCGCACCTTCCACCCGGGCCGCGTACCGACGACCCCCTGAGCGTGCGCCACGGACCCGACCCGGTGGCACGGACCCGGTGGGAATGACCCGGTGGGGAATGACCCGCGCCCCGATTGCGTTGGGCTGTCCACGGACCGGCCGGCGCCCGCGGCCGCGCGCGGGCGCCGTTCCGCGGGAGGCGACGTGACCGCAACCGTGCCCGAACTCGCCATCGAAGCCTCCGGCCTGGTCAAGGACTTCGGCCGGACCCGCGCCGTGGACGGGGTCGACCTGTCCGTGCCCACCGGACTCGTGTACGGCTTCCTGGGACCCAACGGCGCAGGCAAGACCACGACCATGCGCATGCTGGCCACCCTGTTGCGCCCCGACGGCGGTGGAGCCCGCGTGCTCGGCCACGACGTCGTCCGCGAGGCCGACGCCGTCCGCTCCCGCGTCGGCCTGACCGGGCAGTTCGCGTCCGTGGACGACGACCTGACCGGTGTGGAGAACCTCGTCCTGCTGGGCCGGCTCTACGGCTACGGCCGGGCTCGGGCCCGACGGCGGGCCGGCGACCTGCTCGACGCGTTCGGGCTGGCGGACGCCGCCGACCGCCTGGTGAAGAACTACTCCGGCGGCATGCGGCGCCGGCTCGACATCGCGGCGAGCCTCGTGGTCACGCCGGAGCTGATGTTCCTCGACGAGCCCACGACCGGCCTGGACCCGCGCAGCCGCAACCAGGTCTGGGACATCGTGCGCGCGCTCGTGGACGCGGGGACGACCGTCCTGCTCACCACCCAGTACCTGGACGAGGCCGATCGGCTCACCGGGCGGATGGCCGTGATCGACCACGGCACCGTCATCGCCGAGGGGACCCCGGACGAGCTCAAGGCCGCGGTGGGCACGGGCTCGCTGCACGTCCGGGTGCGCCGGCCCGAGCAGCGCGAGGAGGCCGCGCGGCTGCTCGAACGCCTGCTGGAGGTGCCCGTCCGGCGCGAGGGCGATCCCGCGGCCCTGTCCGCCCGTGTCTTCGATCCCGACCGCGTCGCGCACGCGCTGGGCGCGCTCTCCGACGACCGCGTCGACGTCACCCACTTCGCCCTGGGGCGGCCCAGCCTCGACGAGGTCTTCCTCGCGCTCACAGGGCATCCGGCCGACCCGGACGACGACCCGGGTGACGGCGTGGCCGACCCTGACGCGGGGACCGCGCCCGAGGAGGGAACGGCATGACCACCACCCGGACCGGTGAACCCGACCAGCGGCACCTGCGCGGGGTCCTCGCCTCCGGCGCCCGGCCGCCGCGCCCCAGCGCCCTGTCCGCCTCGCTCACCTTCGGCTGGCGGGCGCTGCTGAAGATCAAGCACGTGCCCGAGCAGCTCTTCGACGTCACGCTCTTTCCGGTCCTGTTCCTGCTGATGTTCACCTACCTGTTCGGCGGGGCGATCGTGGGGTCCACCGAGGAGTACCTCCAGTGGGTCCTGCCGGGGATCCTGGTGATGACGGTCGTCATGATCACCCTGTACACGGGCGTCACCCTGAACACCGACATCACCAAGGGCGTCTTCGACCGCTTCCGGTCCCTGCCGATCTGGCGGCCCTCGCCGCTCGCCGGCGCGCTGCTGGGCGACGCCGTGCGCTACACGATGGCGTCGCTGGTGGTCATCGTGCTGGGGCTGGCCCTGGGCTTTCGCCCCGAGAACGGTGTCGTGGGCGTGGTGCTGTCGGTGCTGCTGCTCATCGTGTTCTGTTACAGCCTGTCGTGGATCTGGACCCTGCTCGGGCTGGTGCTGCGCACACCGAACTCCGTCATGACCGTCAGCATGGTCGTGATGTTCCCGGGGACCTTCCTGAGCAACATCTTCGTCGACCCGCGGACCATGCCCGGCTGGTTGCAGGCCTTCGTGGACGTCAACCCGGTCACCCACCTGGTGACGGCGATCCGCGGCCTGATGCACGGGGGCGTCACCGCCGGCCAGATCGGCTGGGTGCTCGCGGCGTCGGCGGTGATGGTGGCGCTGTTCGCCCCTGTCACGATGTATCTGTACCGCAACCGGAACTGACCGGCCCCGGGAACCGTTGTCGTCCGGTAGAACGGGAGGAGTCCCGGGCTCGCGGCGAAAGACACCTGTGGGCTGAACGGAGAGGGAAGTCCGACGTGCCCACGAGTGCCACACCCCGCCCCGCCCCGCGCGCCGACCGCCGTGGCGGCATGCCCCCGTGGCTGCCCCGCGCGATGATGCTCGCCATGTGGATCGTCACGGCGTTCGGCGTCGTGCTGTGGCTGTTCCTCCAGTTGCAGGGCCTCATCGTGCTGCTGCTGATCTCCCTGTTCCTCGCGCTCGCGCTGGAGCCGGCGGTGAACTGGCTGCACCGGCACCGCTGGCCGCGCGGACCCGCCACGGGCGCGGTCATGCTGCTGGTCCTGGTGCTGACGGGGGCCTTCCTCAGCCTGCTGGGGTCCATGCTGATCGGGCAGGTGCTGGCCTTCGCCGCCGAGGTGCCCGCGATGCTCCGCGCCGGGCTGGACTGGTTCAACGCCGCGTTCAACACGAGCTACTCCCCCACCAACCTCATCGACGAGGTCTCCAGCGCGAGCGGTGTGGTCGAGCAGTACGCGTCGAGTATCGCCAACAACGTCCTGGGGGCGGGGACGACCGTCCTGGCGCTGCTGTTCAACGGACTGACGATCGCGCTGTTCACCTTCTACCTGTGCGCCGACGGCCCGCGCTTCCGCCGGGTGATCTGCTCGGTACTGCCTCCCCGGACGCAGCGCGAGGTGCTGCGGGCGTGGGAGATCGCGATCGCCAAGACCGGCGGCTACCTGTACTCGCGGGCGCTGATGGCGCTGGTGTGCGCGGTCGCGCACTGGGTGCTGCTGGTCGCGCTGGACATCCCGTACGCGGTCGCGCTGGCGCTGTGGGTCGGCGTGCTGTCCCAGTTCATCCCCACCGCGGGTACCTACATCGGCGGCGCGGTGCCCGTCCTCGTGGCCCTGTTGCAGGGGCCCTGGGCGGCGGTGTGGGTGCTGGTGTTCGTCATCGTCTACCAGCAGTTCGAGAACTACCTGCTCCAGCCCCGGATCACCGCCAGGACGCTGGACATGCACCCGGCGGTGGCGTTCGGCTCGGTCCTGGCGGGCGTCGCGATCCTGGGCGCGCCGGGCGCGCTGCTCGCACTGCCGATGGGCGCGAGCCTGCAGGCCTTCATCGGCACCTACATCCGGCGCTACGAGGTCGAGGAGCACCCGCTGCTGAGCGCCGCCGTCGCCGGAACCGACCCCGCCGCCGCGACCGCCGGCGGTGAGGCCCCGGCCCCGGAGAGCGCGGACCGGGGTCCGCGCTCCCGGGCGGAGGCCCCGCCGGCCGACGACGAACGGTCCGGCCCGGAGCCCGACGAGCCCTCCTGAGGTCCGGGGACCCGCGGGTCCGAGCGCCGGACAGGGCGGGGGCCGGGTTCAGTGTCCGGCGTCCCGTGAACCCGGGACCGTGCGCATCGTGAACACGAGGAGCAGCGCCATCACCGCCGAGGCCGCGCCCAACAGCCCCAGGGCCGAGCGCAGGTCTCCGGTGCCGGCGCTGAGCCCGGTGATGATCAGCGGGCAGGCGAACTGTCCGATGAACAGCGTCCCCGTCCACAGTCCGGTTCCGCGTCCGCGCTGCTCGAAGGTCAGCCGGTTGACCGCCCACAGCACCAGCGTGGGCAGCAGAAGCCCCGTGCCGAACCCGGTGAGCACCGCTCCGAGGACGACGACCGCCACCGAGGGCGCCGCGAAGACGATGCCCAGGCCGAGCGCGGCCAACCCGAACTCGGCCGGCACGAGCACCCGCGGCGTCACGATGGCCACCTTCCCGAACAGCCCGGCGCCGACCGCCGTGGCCAGGGACATCGCGGCGCTGATCGCGCCCACGGCGGCGGTCGAGGTGACGCCCGCGCCGTCCAGCGCGTAGGACAGGTGCACGATGAGGGCGTAGAACACCACGCCGCCGAACAGGGTGACGCCGCACGGCCCGGCCAGACGGCGCCACGGCACGCGGACCGAGCCCCCTCCGCCGGTGCGCTCGGGCGCCCACAGGAGTTTGGCCATCGGCAGCACCAGCAGGACCGCGGCGAGGTAGAGCCAGAACGGGGACCGCCACCCCCACGCGCCCAGCAGTCCGCCCGCGAGCAGGAACACCGTGGCCGCACAGGTGGTCGTGAGCACCTGGAGCCCCAGGTACCGCGCCCGGCGCGCGCCGGACCAGTAGTCCCCGATCAGGGCCGTGCAGCAGGTCATGATGGCGGCCTCGAACAGCCCCAACAGCACCCGGCTGCCGACGATCGCGCCGAGCGTGTCCAGGTACAGGGGCGCGGTTCCCACCAGCGAGTAGCCGACCATCGCCACCAGCAGCACGCGTGTGCGGTCGACCCTGTCGACGAGCGCTCCGGCGAAGGGCGCGGTCAGGCCGATCACGAGGGCGGGGACGGTGAGCACCACCGGGACGAGGATCTCCGATCCCGGTGTTCCCGCGAACTCCGCGGCCATCCGGGGCAGCACGGGAGCGATGAGCACCGCACCGAGGATGGGCATACAGCTGGCCGCCAGCAGCAGGAGGAGCTGGAGCGGACCGGCTCTGCGCGCCTCCCCCGCGGGTGCTTCGGACGTGGGTTCGGCGTTCGTTTCGGGCACGACGGTACCTCGCAGTGGGGGGATGGTCGGGGGCGCGCGTCCGGAGGAGACGGCCGGCGCGGCGCCGCGGAGAACCCGGGGGAAGGACGTGTGTCCTGGATCACCCCGGTGCCGATGAGTCTGGCCCCGGGTCGTGCCATCGCGGAAGAGCGAATCCCCGATACCCGCCATCCGTCCGGTGGATGCCCCCGCCCGGAACCGCTCAGCCGGGGCGGTCGCCGACGCGATCGCCGGGGCCGTCGCCATCGCCGTCGCTGCCGAGGCGGTCGTCCAGTCCGGCCGCCGCCCGGGCCGCGGTGGCGCGCAGCCAGGCGTGCGCCGTGTCGTGCCGGTGGACCGGGTGCCACCACAGGGCCTCGCGGATCGGCGCCGCCGGGAAGGGGCAGGGCAGCACCCGCAGCCCCGAGTCCGGGCCGAGCCGCGCCGCGAGCCTGCCCTGGACCAGCGCCACCCGCCCCGTACCGCGGACCAGGTCGGGGAGCAGCTGGAAGCTGTGCGCGGACACCTCCACCCGCGGGTCCAGCCCCAGCATCCCGAGCTGGTGGGCCGCGGGCGCGTCGTAGGGGCGCCGGTACACGGCCCACGGCATCCGGCTCAGCGCGTCCATGGTCAGGGTCTCGCCGACCGCGTCGTTGCCGACATCCACCAGGCACACCCATTCGTCGCGGTACAGCTCCACGGCCGGGTACCCGCTGATGACGCCGTGCAGCATGAGGGCGCCGTCCACGCTGCCCAGCGCGGACTCGGTGGCCTCCACGATCGTGCCGGGCACCTGCCGGAAGTGCAGCCGGATCCCCGGAGCCTCCTCGTGCAGGACGCGGGCGAGCCGGGCGCCGAAGACCGCGATGGCGTAGTCGGACGCCAGGAGGGTGAAGTCGCGTTCCTCCGTCTCGGGGTGGAACTCCGCCCGGCTGCTGAAGAGCCGTTCCATGACCGAGCAGGCGTTGGCCGCGGGGGCGCGCAGGGCGTGGCCCAGGGGCGTCAGCTCGTAGCGGTTGCCCCGGCGGACCAGGAGTTCGTCGGAGAAGTGGCGGCGCAGCCGGGCCAGGGCGGCGCTGGTCGCGGGCTGGCTCAGTCCGATGCGGTCACCGGCCCTGGTGACGTTGCGCTCCTCCAGCAGGGCGCGCAGGGCGACCAGCAGGTTGAGGTCCAGATTCGCGATGTTCACACGCCTACCTCCGGCTATCCGTTTGCTGGATACTACTCATACGTGAGATCTATTTCACAAATCTCACCCGGTGGCTCAAGGTTAGGGGCATCACACCTGGAGGCAACACCGTGGAAACCCATCCGCCACTCGCCGGCCCCTTCGCCCTCGGTACCTTCTCCGTCGGCCACGGGGCCCCGTTCCCCGGCCTGCTCGTCGGCTCCGGGGTCCTGGACCTGCGGACCGTGCCCGAGCTGCGGATTCCGCCGGGGGCCACCCTGACCACCCTGGACCTGCTCGAACGCTGGGACTCCGTGCTCCCGGTCCTGCACCGGCTCGCCGAGTCCGGGTGGAGCGGCCGCCACGAGCTCGCCGACCTGCGCGTCCACCCGCCCGTGCGACCGCACCAGATCCTGCAGTCGGGGGCCAACTACCGCACACACGTCGTTGACCTGGCCGTCGCGCACGAGCCGGAGGGCGGCCGCCCCGCCGAGCGGGTCCGGGCCGAGACCGCCGCGATGATGGACCGCCGCGCCGCCGAGGGCCGGCCGTACATGTTCGTCGGCCTGCCCTCGTCGGTCACCGGCCCCTACGACGACGTCGTCATCCCGTCCTGGTGCGCCAAGCCCGACTGGGAGCTGGAACTGGCCGCGGTGATCGGCCGGCCCGCCCACCGCGTCGCGCCGGAGCACGCCCTGGAGCACGTGGCCGGCTACACGATCGCGAACGACATCACCGCCCGCGAGCTGGTCTTCCGCCGGGACATGCCCGAGATCGGCACCGACTGGCTGCGGTCCAAGAACGCCCCCACCTTCACCCCGCTGGGCCCCTACCTGGTCCCGGCGGCGTTCGTCCCCGATCCGGGCGACCTCCGGGTCACCCTGCGGCTCAACGGCGAGGCGATGCAGGACGAGTCCACCGAGGACATGATCTTCGACGTCGCCCGGCTGGTCTCCTACGCGTCGCAGACCACCGAACTCCTGCCCGGCGACCTGGTACTGACCGGCAGCCCGGCCGGCAACGGCATGCACTGGGGCCGCCTGCTGCGGGACGGCGACGTCATGGAGGGCACGGTCACCGGGCTGGGCCTCCAGCGCAACACCTGCGTGGCGGAGGAGGCGTGATGTCCGACCGCACCCGCACCACGGGACCCGAGACCGCCACGCCGAACCGTGTCCTCCCCGACCCCGCCGCCCTGGACCGCACCGATCCCGAGGGCGCCATCGCCACTGCCGCCGCCGCGTACTCCAACTGGGGGCGCTGGGGCGAGGACGACGTCCTGGGCACCGTCAACCACATCGACGAGGCCAAGCGGCGCGAGGCCGCCGCGCTCGTCCGGCTGGGGATCAGCTTCTCCCTCTCGCAGAGCTTCGACATGGACGGCCCCCAGAAGGGCTGGCGGCGCCGCACCAATCCCGTGCACACCATGCTCGACACCGGAGTGGACGCCGCACTGGGCAACCAGGGCTTCCCCCACGGCATCGGGGGCGCCGACGACGTGGTCTCCATGCCGTTGCAGTGCTCCACCCAGTGGGACGGCCTCGGGCACATCTTCGACCACGGCAGGGCGTGGAACGGCCGCGACGCCGCCGAGGTCGTCACCTCCGCCGGCGACCTGGTCACCGGCATCGAGCACATGGCCGGCCCGGTCTGCGGACGCGGCGTCCTGCTCGACGCGGGCCGGGTGCTGGGCGAGGACGGCGAGCTGCCCGACGGCTTCGCGATCACCACCGAGCACCTGACGGCCACCGCGCGGGAGCACGGCGTCGAGGTCGGCCGCGGCGACATCGTGTGCGTGCGCACCGGCCGGCTCGCCCGCGCCCGGCGGGAGGGCTGGGGAGAGTACGCGGGAGGCCCCGCCCCCGGCCTGTCCTTCACCACCGCCGACTGGCTGCACGGCAGCGAGATCGCGGCCGTGGCCACCGACACCTGGGGCTTCGAGGTCCGGCCCAACGAGTTCGACCACGCCTTCCAACCCCTGCACCAGGTCGCCATCCCCCACATCGGCCTGCTCATCGGCGAGATGTGGGACCTGGACGCCCTCGCCGAGCACTGCGCGGCCGACGGCGTCCACGAGTTCCTGCTGACCGCCGCGCCCCTGCCGGTCACCGGCGCGGTCGGCGCACCCGTCAACCCCCTGGCCATCAAGTGAGGTCCCCATGGCAGCCGTGAACACCGTCCTCGTCGTCGGGGCGGGCACCTCCGGCCTCGCCCTCGCCGTGCCGCTGGCACGGGCGGGCGTGCGCGTGGAGGTCGCCGAGATCAGGACGCGCACCGACACCCTGGGATCGGGTATCACCATCCAGGGCAACGCCCTGCGGGTGCTGCGCGACCTGGGGGTGTGGGAGGAGGTCGCCGCGCGCGGCTTCCCCTTCGACAGCCTCGGCATCCGCACGCCCGACGGCACCCTGGTCGCGGAGATCCCCGACGCCCGCACCGGCGGCCCGGACCTGCCCGCGACGCTGGGCATGGACCGGCCCGAGCTGGCCGCGATCCTCACCCGCGCCGCCCGCGGGGCGGGCGCCGTGATCCGGCCCGGTCTGACCGTGCGCTCCCTGACACCCTCCCCCGAGGACGTCGAGGTGCTCTTCTCCGACGGCACTTCCGGCCGCTACGACCTCGTGGTCGGCGCCGACGGCGTCCGCTCGGCCACCCGCCGCATGATGGGCGTCGACGACGTGCCCGAGCCGACCGGCATGGCCATCTGGCGCGTGCACACCCGCCGTCCTCCGCGGGTGGAGCGCACCGAGCTGGTCTACGGCGGCCCCTGCTTCATCGCCGGGTACTGCCCGACCGGCCCGGACACCATGTACGCCTACCTCGTGGAGCGCGCGCGGGACGACGCCCCCGCCGACGGCGCCGGGCGCGCGGCGCACATGCGCCGGCTCTCCGAGGGCTACGGCGGCGTGTGGGACACCCTCCGCGCCGACATCGCCGCGTCGGCCGACGTCAACTACACGTGGATCGAGTCGCTGCTGGTGGAGCGCCCCTGGAACCGCGGGCGCGTCGTCCTGATCGGCGACGCCGCGCACGCCTGCCCGCCCACCGTCGCCCAGGGCGCCGCCCAGGGGATGGAGGACGCCTGGGTCCTGGCCGAGCTGCTGCTCGGTGCCGACCGCGTGGACCGGGACCTGTTCGACGCGTTCACGGACCGGCGGTACGACCGGGTCCGGGCCGTGGTGGACGCGTCCGTGACCATCGGCCGGTGGCAGCTGGAGGGGGTCCGTGACGCGGACGTGCCCGGGCTGATGCGCGAGGTCGCCGCACTCGTGACGGAGCGCCCGTGATCATCGACGCCCACGCCCACGTCCTGCTGCCCGCCGTCGAACGGGCGGTGGCCGACCACCCGGGGCTCGCCGAGCACCGGGCCGCGGACGCGCGCCGCAACGGAGCCGAGGCCCTGGCGGTCAGCGCACGCATGGTGGGCAAGCGCCTGGACCGCCTGACCGATCCCGACCGCCGCCTCGCCGACATGGCGGCCGCGGGCGTGGACGTCCAGGTCGTCAGCCCCTCGCCGTCGCACTACCACTACTGGACCGACCCGGACCTGGCCGGCCGGACCCACCGCCTGGCCAACGAGGGCGTGGCCGAGCACTGCGCCCACGCCCCGGACCGGCTGGTGGGCCTGGGCCTGGTCCCGCTCCAGCACCCCGGCCTGGCCGTGGACCTGCTCGACCACGCGCTCTCCCTGGGCCTGCGGGGCGTGGAGGTCTCCTCCCACGCGCCCGGCCGGGAGCTGTCCGACAGCGCCTACGAACCGCTGTGGCGGCGGGCCGCCGAGACCGGCGCGGTCCTGTTCCTGCACCCCTTCGGCTGCACGCTCGACGAGCGCCTGGACCGCTGGTACCTGTCCAACATCGTCGGCCAGCCGACGGAGAACGCCGTGGCGCTGTCGCACCTGGTCTTCTCCGGCGTCCTGGACCGCCATCCGGACCTGCGGGTGCTCGCCGCCCACGGCGGCGGCTACCTGCCCACCCATCTCGGCCGCGCCGACCACGGCTGGCGGGTCCGCCCCGACGCCCGGGGCTGCGCCCGCCCGCCCAGCTCCTACCTGCGGCGGCTGTGGTTCGACTCGCTCGTGCACGACCCCGCCGTACTGCGCCACCTGGTCGGGGCGGCCGGCGCGGACCGGGTCGTGCTCGGTTCCGACCACCCCTTCGACATGGGCACGGACACACCCGTGGCCGCGCTGGAAGCCGCGGGCCTGGACCCCGGCGACCTCGCCGCGATCGGCGGCGGCAACGCCGCGGCCCTGTTCGGCCTGACCACCGACTCACCTGAGGAGTGACTCCCATGAGCGACCGTCTCATCACCCACCTGCGGCACGTCGCGCTCGGCGTGCCCGACTTCGACAAGCAGCAGAAGTTCTTCACCGACATGTGGAAGCTGACCGAGGCCGAGACCGACACCGGCCTGTCCTTCCTGGCCGCGGAGGGCTCGCCGGAGAACTACGTCGTCCGGCTCCGCAGAGCCCAGGAGAAGCGCGTCGACCTGGTCGCGTTCGGCGCGGCCACCATGGCCGACGTCGACACCCTGGCCGACCGGCTCATCCGCGCGGGCGTGCGGATGATCAGCGAGCCGGGTCCGATGGACACACCGGGCGGCGGCTACGGCGTGCGGTTCTTCGACGTGGACGGCCGCACGATCGAGGTCTCGGCCGACGTGGGCGTGCGCGTGCACCGCAAGGTGGAGGAGAAGGAGTCGGTCCCGGTCCGCCTGTCGCACGTCGTGCTCAACTCGCCCGACCTGGACCGCACCCGGCTCTGGTACGAGAGGCACCTGGGCTTCGCCCTGTCGGACACGCTCATGCACCCGAGGATGGGCAAGGTCATGCACTTCCTGCGGTGCAACGCCACGCACCACAGCATCGCCATCGCGCAGTGCCCGCACACCTCCCTGCACCACGTCTCCTTCGAGATGCGCGGCATCGACGAGTACATGCGCGGGACGGGGCGCCTGCTGCGCTCGGGCGTGCGCAAGATCTGGGGGCCGGGCCGCCACATGGCCGGGAACAACACCTTCTCCTACTTCCTCGACCCGCACGGCAACACGCTGGAGTACACGACCGAGCTGGAGCGCCTGGACGAGGACACCTGGCACCCGCACATGTACGACTTCTCCGACCCGGACGTCACCGACCAGTGGGGCACCGCCAACCCCATGGACGAGTTCGTCGCCAAGGAGTCCTTCAACGACCCCGACCGCGGCTGCTTCGTCGCCCCGCCCGTCTGAGACCGAACTGGAGCACCATGCGACTCGCGACCTACGAGTACCGGGGCCGGCGCCGCTGCGGCGTCGTCGAGGGCACGGCCGTGCGGCCCCTGCCCGAGGGCACCGAACTCCTCGCCATCGTCGGGGGCGCCCCGGTCCCGGACCCGGACGGGCCGCCCGTGCCGCTGGACCGGGTGCGACTCCTGCCACCGCTGGAGCCGCCCTCGGTCCGGGACTTCGTCACCTTCGAGGAGCACGTGGAGGGCGTGCGCCGCAGTGTGAGCGGCGCGGAGGGCGTGCCCGACGCCTGGTACGACGCCCCCACGTTCTACTTCGGCAACCCGGCGGCGCTGGTGGGGGCGCACGACGACGTCCCGGTCCCGCCGGGCTGCGCGGTCCTGGACTTCGAGTTGGAGGTCGCCGCCGTGGTGGGGGCGCCGGGGGGCGACCTCACCCCGGAGGCGGCCCGGGACCACATCTTCGGCTACACGGTCTTCAACGACTGGTCCGCGCGGGACCTGCAGTCGCGGGAGATGCGGGTGGGTCTGGGCCCCTGCAAGGGCAAGGACGGCGCCACCACCCTGGGGCCGTGGCTGGTCACCGCCGACGAGCTGGAGCCCCACCGCGACGCCGACGGGTTCCTGCGCCTGGCGCTGACCGCCGAGGTCAACGGGGAGGTCGTCGGCAGCGACCTGCTGTCGAACATGGGCTGGACGTTCGAGGAGATGCTCGCCTACGCCTCCCGGGGCACACGGGTGCGCTCGGGCGACGTCCTCGGTTCGGGGACCTGCGGCAACGGCGGCTGCCTGGCCGAGCTGTGGGGTCGCCGCGGGCGGCGTGAACCGCGACCGCTCGCTCCGGGCGACACCGTCACGCTCACCGTGGAGGGCATCGGCACCGTCGCCAACACGGTCGTGTCCGGCGCCCGGCCCGTGCCGCTGCCCCGCGCGCGCCGGCGTCCGCGCACCCGCCCCTGACCCGCGGGCGCCGGGACGGTGGCGCGGTCAGCTCCGCTCGGTGCTCGCCCGGGAGTCGGCGGACTCGGGGTGGTGCAGGTCGAAGGCCGGACGCTCCCCGCGGATGCGCGGCAGCGTCGTGAAGTTGTGGCGGGGCGGGGGGCAGGACGTCGCCCACTCCAGGGAGCCGCCGTAGCCCCAGGGGTCGTCGGAGTCCACCCGCTCCGCGTGGTGGGCGGTGCGCCACACGTTGTAGAGGAACAGCAGGGTCGACGCGCCCAGCACGAACGATCCGACGCTGGACAGCTGGTGCATCCACGTGAACCCGTCGGAGGGCAGGTAGTCGGCGTAGCGGCGGGGCATGCCCGCCACACCCAGGTAGTGCTGGATGCCGAAGGTCGCGTGGAAGCTGAGGAACAGGGTCACGAAGTGCCACGTGCCGAGGGTCTCGTCGAGCATCTTCCCGGTGAACTTGGGCCACCAGAAGTAGAAGCCCGCGAACATCGCGAACACGACGGTGCCGAAGAGCACGTAGTGGAAGTGGCCGACCACGAAGTAGGTGTCGGTGACGTGGAAGTCCAGCGGCGGCGAGGCCAGGATGACGCCGGTGAGCCCGCCGAAGAGGAACGTGGCGAGGAAGCCCACCGCGAACAGCATCGGGGTCGGGAAGGTCAGCTGGCCGCGCCACATCGTCCCGATCCAGTTGAAGAACTTGATGCCGGTGGGCACCGCGATCAGGAACGACAGGAAGGAGAAGAAGGGGAGCAGCACGGCTCCGGTGGCGAACATGTGGTGCGCCCACACCGTCATGGACAGGGCGGTGATGGCGATCGTCGCCGCGACCATCCCCTTGTAGCCGAACAGCGGTTTGCGCGAGAACACCGGGATGACCTCGGTGATGATGCCGAAGAACGGCAGCGCCACGATGTAGACCTCGGGATGGCCGAAGAACCAGAACAGGTGCTGCCACAGGATCGCCCCGCCGTGCGCGGAGTCGAACACGTGGGCGCCCAGCATCCGGTCGGCCGCCAGGGCGGCCAGCGCCCCCGTGAGCACCGGGAACGCCATCAGCACCATGATCGAGGTGAACAGGACGTTCCACGTGAAGATCGGCATGCGGAACACGGTCATGCCGGGTGCGCGCATGCCGATGATCGTGGTGATGAAGTTGACCGAGCCCAGGATCGTGCCCAGACCCGCCACCAGCAGCCCCATCACCCACAGGTTGCCGCCCAGCCCCGGTGTGCGTACCGCGTCCGACAGCGGGGTGTAGGCGAACCAGCCGAAGGTCGCCGCGCCCCCCTGCGTCATGAACCCGCCCATCACGATCAGGCCGCCGAACAGGAAGAGCCAGTACCCGATCATGTTGAGCCGGGGGAAGGCGACGTCGGGCGCGCCGATCTGCAGCGGCATGATGACGTTGGCGAACCCGGCGAAGAGCGGGGTGGCGAAGAGGAACATCATCACCGTGCCGTGCATGGTGAACAGGGCGTTGAACATCTCCGGCGACACCGTCTGCATCCCGGGCCAGAACAGCTCGGCGCGGATGAGCATGGCCATCACACCGCCGGAGAGGAAGAAGCAGAAGGACGTGACGAGGTAGAGGTAGCCGACGATCTTGTGGTCGGTGGCGGAGAGCCAGCCGACGGCGGCGCGGCCCCGGCTCACGATCCTCGCGCGCGTGCGCGAGCGGTCGGCCTGGGTCTCGCTGGTCTGCGTCATCGGGTCTCCAGGCGTAGTGGCGGACCTGATCTCCGGACGGGATGCGACGCTACCCCAGCAGGCGGCGGGAGGACACGACGTCGGCCGCGTTTCGCGGCTTCGGTTCCGACCGCGCACCGCGCACCGCGCACCGCGCCCGTGGCAGGGTGGGCTGACCAGCGGAGGCCGACGGCACGGGAGGACGGGCGATGGCGACGGGGAGGCGGCCCGGGCGGCCGCGGGGGCGGCGGCGCGAGGAGATCCTGGACACCGCGCTGGAGGTGTTCGCCGAGGGCGGTTTCCACGGCACCAGCCTGGCCGGGGTCGCCGAGAGGTGCGGTCTGACCCAGCAGGGGCTGCTGCACTACTTCCCGACCAAGCAGGCGCTGCTCGTGGCGGTGCTCGCGCGGCGCGACGAGCTCGACGCGGCGCGCTTCACCCGGGACGGGCGCGAGGAGACCGTCCTGTCCGAGGCCGCGGCCCTGGCCGAGCACAACCAGGCCGTGCCCGGCCTGGTGAAGGCCTATTCCGTGCTCGCGGCGGAGAGCACCACCGAGGGCCATCCCGCCGCCGACCACTTCCGGCGGCGGTTCGCCGCGGTGCGGTCCCGGTTCGCGGCCGACCTGACCGCGGAGTACGGCGGGACCCTGCCCTCGGGGGTGCGCGCCGAGGACGCTGCGGCCCTGGTCGCCGCGGTCATGGACGGCCTCCAGCTGCAGTGGCTGCACGCGCCCGACGAGATCGACATGCCCGCCCTGGTCACCGCCTTCACGCGGGTGCTCGAAGCAGGGCAGGCACCACCGGCTCCGGCGGCGGCGCCGCCGCCGCCGGAACGGTGACGGTCAGACCGCGGCCCAGCCGTTGTCGACCGGCAGCACGACGCCGTTGACGTTGCTCGCGGCGTCCGAGGCCAGGAACACGATCGCGGCGGCCAGTTCGTCGGCCTGCGCGACGCGGCCGACGTTGCCCATGTACTGGCCGAGCACGGCGGGCCCGCCGCCGGGCGCGGGGTCGACGCTGATCGCGGTGGCGGTGCCGCCGGGGGCGACCGCGTTCACCCGGATGCCCTTCTCCCGGTACATGATCGCCGTGGACTTCACGAGCCCGGCCACGCCGTGCTTGGCTGCGGTGTAGGCGGCGCCCGCCGCGCTGCCCCGGAGCGAGGCCTCCGAGGCGGTGAAGACGATCGACCCGGAGCCGCGCTCGACCATGTGCGGCAGGACGGCGCGGGTGAGCAGGAAGGGCGCGGTCAGGTTCACGCGGAGGAGCCGCTCCCACACCGCGTCGGTGACGTCGGCGGTGGCGGACATGTCGTCCATGATGCCCGCGTTGTTGACGAGGACGTCGATCCCGCCGAGCCGGTCGAGGGCGGTGGCGACGACCTCGTCGACGACCTCCTGGGCGCTCAGGTCGCCCACGACGGCCACGGCCGTGCCTCCGGCGCCGGTGATCTCGTCGGCCACGGCCCGGGCGGTCCCGGCGTTCAGGTCGGCGACGAGCACCCTGGCCCCGTCGGCGGCCAGGCGCAGCGCGGTCGCCCGTCCGATGCCGGAGCCGCCCCCGGTGACGATGGCGTTCTTGCCGTTGAGGCCCGGAAGGTTCATTGAGACTCCTGGTGCTGCTGAGGTGCCCGTCCCGGCGACGGGTTCGCGGCGACCCGAACGGCCACCATTGTCACTGTACGACATTTTGTCGCGCAGCGACATAAAATGAACGCGGCGCTCCCGGTGGGCACGCCCTAGAGTGGAGCGCCTGGGATCGATCACGGGGGAGGCACCGCGGTGGCGAGGAGCTCCTCGGACGGCTCCGGAGGCGGGCCCGCGGGCCGGGGCCGCCCGCCGATGACCGAGCGGCGCAAGGAGGTCGTCCGCACGGAGATCGCGCGCGCGGCGGTGCGCCTGTTCACCGAGCGCGGCGTCTCCGGCACCACCGGCGACGACATCGCGCGGGAACTGGGGATCTCCACGCGAACGCTGTGGCGCTACTTCCCCTCCAAGGAGAGCTGCGTCCGGCCGCTGCTGACCACGGGCCTGGACTTCATGGCGGCGCGTCTGCGCGCCTGCCCGCCGGACACACCGCTGCTGGAGTACCTCGAACGCGAACAGGCCTTCGAGGAGGGGGCTCCGGACCTGGGGGAACCGGTCGCCGACCTGATCCGGATGACGCACACCGAGCCGTCGCTCATGGCGGTCTGGCTGGAGGTCCACCACGCGGCGGAGTCGGTGTTCGCCGAGATCATCGCCGCCCGCACGGGCGGGTCCGCCGACGACCTGTCCGTGCGCGTCCAGGCGGCGGTCCTCAACACCGCGCTGCGCCTGGCGTCGGAGGAGATGGCACGCGCCACGGCCGACGGTCCGGGCGCGCCGCCCGTGGGCCCGCTCGTCCGATCCGTCCTGGCCACGGCCGCACGCGGCCTGCCCGCCTTCACGGCCGCGGCCTCCTAGCGGGCACCGGCACCGCGACGGGGGCGGCCTGGCGGAGCGGCGGCGCGGGCGGCGCGACGAAGCCGGCGCCGCCGACGATCAGGCGGCGCCGAGAGTCCCCCTAGGACGCCGCCAGGACGGGGCGCACGCCCAGGCCGCGCCACAGTGCGTCGGCCAGGGCCTGGTCCACGGCCTCCGGCGTCGCGCCGGAGAACCCGTCCCACACGTCCGCGTCACCACCGACCAGGTTCGCGGCGATGTCCCGCACGCGGGCGAGGCGATCGCCGGCGGCCACGGGATCGGTGGACAGTGCCTCCTCGTAGGCGCGCAGCGCCTGGAAGAGTCCGACCCACTCCAGGTGCGTGTGCTCGTCCGGGGAGCGGCGCAGCCCGTGTTCGGCCGCCGCCCGGCTCCTGCGCATCGTGTTCATCCGTTCCGTCCCTTCACTCCGCGACCGTGCGTACCCGCGTACGGGGGCGGTGCGGTCGGCGCACGGTGGAGGGCCGGAGCGGCTCCGGCCCTCGTTCGCGCGCCGGCGGGTGGTGCCGCCCGCCGCTTCGACGCGGTCAGGCGTTGATCTCCCGCGCCTGGCCGTCGCCCTCACTGATGCTGATCTTGCGCGGCTTGGCCTGCTCGGCCACCGGTACGCGCAGGGTGAGGACACCGTCCGCGTAGTCCGCCGTGATGTTGTCCCCGTCGAGGGACTCACCGAGGAAGAGCTCGCGGGAGAACGTCCCCGAGGGGCGTTCCGCGATGACCATCTCGCGCCCCTTCGTGGCGGTCGCGGCGCGCTCGGCGCGGACCGTCAGGACGTTGCGCTCGATCTCCAGGTCGATGGAGTCGGCCCGCACGCCCGGCAGGTCGAAACTGACCACGAACGTGTCGTCCTCGCGATAGGCGTCCATCGGCATGGCACCCGGGCGGACCGTGTCGCCCAGAAGGCGCTGGGTGATCCGGTCGAATTCCCGGAAGGGGTCCGTACGCATCAGCATCATGGCCACCTCCTGTGCTCGATCACAAGACCTGATGCGACCTCACGCATGTTTTCTACCACACGAACCAGAGAATAAACATGGTGAGTGCTAGCGAAGATCCATAAGCTGGAGGGGAGGAAACGTGAAGGAAGCGGAGGATCCCCACGCCGTCCTCGGCCTGTCGCCGGGCGCGACCCGCGGGGAGGTGGACCGGGCCTTCCGAGCGCTGGCCCGGCGCCACCACCCCGACGCGCCCGGCGGCGACCGGGCCGCCTACGCGCGCGTGCGCCACGCCTACGAGGCCCTCGCCGAGCCACGGGCCCGAACGGAACCAGGAACCCGGCCCACGGCACCGCCCCCGTCCTCGCCCTCGCGACGGGGGGTGTCCATCCCCGTGCGCGTCCGCAACGCCCGCCCGCGGCGTGGCGCCGACCGCACGGCCGCGCTGCGGGTCGCGCTCCCCCTGGCCGTGTACGGCGGAACCGCCGCCCTGGCCCTCGGGGACGGCCGCACGGCGACCGTGGCCGTACCGCCCGGAACCGAGCACCGCGCCCGGTTCCGCCTCCCCGGGCGGGGCGGTCCCGGCGCACACGGTGGAGCACCCGGCGACCTGCTCGTGACGGTGCTCGTGGCCGACCACCCCGTCTACCGCAGAGCCGGCCGCGACCTGCGCGCCACGCTCCCGCTGGGCTACGCCGAAGCCGTCCTGGGAACGGAGGCCGCGATCACCGGGCTGGACGGCCGGGTGCTCCGTGTGCCCGTTCCACCCGGTACGGCGCAGGGCGCTACCATCACCCTTCCGGGCCAGGGCGTTCCCGGCCGCGGCGGTACCGGGGCACTGGTCCTCGACGTCACGATCGACGTCCCCGCCGGCCCCCTCTCGGCCGACCAGCGCGCGGCACTGGAACACCTCGGCGCCGTGCTGCCCGCACCCCGGAAGGAACCACGCCGATGACCGACGCCCGTCCCCGGCCCGACCAGGGCCTGTACACCATCTCCGTGGCCGCCGGGCTCGCCGGCGTGTCCGTGCAGTCCCTGCGCCTGTACGAACAGCGCGGTCTGCTCTCCCCCGCACGCACCAAGGGCGGGACCCGCCTGTACAGCGACAACGACATCGCGCGCCTGCGGCGGATCAGCGAACTCCTCGGACAGGGCGTCAACCTCACCGGCATCGAACAGATCCTCGACCTCCAGGACGAGAACAGCCGGCTGCGCCGCACGGACGCCGCGGGGGACTGAGGGCTCCCGCCGTCACCCCCGCGGCAATCCATAGAGGCTCCTATGTCGGATCGTGGCATGCCTATTGGTCATTCGATGCCAGGACCCCTACCTTCGGGAACGTCGACGAACTGACGGACCGCACACAGCGCGTCAGGTCGCGTGAACCATCCGGCCGCCAGGCCCGTGACTCCCGAAGGACACACCATGGCCAAGATCCTGTTCGTCATGACCGGCTCCGACCACTGGACGCTGGCCGACGGCACCGCGCACCCCACCGGCTTCTGGGCGGAGGAGGCCGTCGCCCCCTACCGGAAGCTCACCGCCGCCGGTCACGAGGTCACCGTGGCCACCCCCGGCGGCGTCGTACCGCCCGTGGACCGGGGCAGCCTCTCCCCCGACGCCAACGGCGGGGAGGAGGGCGCCAAGGAGGTCGCCGCCGCACTGGAGTCGACGGAGGAGCTCCGCCGCCCCGTCCGTCTGGAAGACGTCGACCTGGCCGACTACGCGGCGGTCTTCTACCCCGGAGGCCACGGCCCGATGGAGGACCTCGCGGTCGACTCCGGGTCCGGCGCCCTGCTCACCGCCGCCCTGGCCTCCGGCAAACCGCTGGGCGTGGTCTGCCACGCACCGGCCGCCCTGCTGGCCGCGGACGACGGCGACGGCGGCTCGCCGTTCGCGGGCTACCGGCTGACGGGCTTCACCAACGCCGAGGAGGCCCAGGCGGGCCTGGCCGACCGGGCCGAGTGGCTGCTCCAGGACCGGCTGGTCGGGATCGGTGCCGACTTCGTCGAGGGCGAGCCCTGGGCACCGCACGTCGTCGTCGACCGCAACCTGGTCACCGGACAGAACCCGGCCTCGTCCGGTCCGCTCGCCGACGAGCTGATCCGACTGCTGGGCTGACCACACACCACCACGGAGGTCCACCATGCCCGTCACCAGCCGCGAATGGCAGCTGGCCGCCCGCCCCGTCGGCGAGCCCCGCGACAGCGATGTCGCCTTCACCGAGTCGGCGGTGTCCGACCCGGCTCCGGGCCAGGTCCTGGTCCGCAACGACTGGCTGTCGGTCGACCCGTACATGCGCGGGCGGATGGACGAGGGGGAGTCCTACATCCCGCCGTTCGAACTCGGTGAGGCGATGACCGGCAGTGCCGTGGGCACCGTCGTCGCCTCCGGGTCCGACGAGGTGCCCGTCGGCACGACCGTCAGCCACTTCCGGGGCTGGCGCGAGTACGCCCTGCTGGACGCCGAGGGCCTCCAGGTCGTGGACACGGACCTGGCACCCGCCCAGGCCTACCTGGGCGTGCTGGGCACCACCGGCCTGACCGCCTACGCCACGCTCGTGGAGGTATCCCCCGTCCGCGAGGGCGACGTGGTGTTCGTGTCGGGCGCGGCCGGGGCGGTGGGCTCGGTCGCCGGGCAGATCGCCCGGCACCTCGGCGCGTCCAGGGTCATCGGCTCGGCCGGCGGCCCGGAGAAGGGGCGGCGGCTCGTCGAGGACTTCGGCTTCGACGCCGCCATCGACTACCGCGAGGGGGACCTGCCGGGACAGCTCGCCGAGGCCGCGCCCGAGGGCATCGACGTCTACCTCGACAACGTCGGCGGCGACCACCTGGAGGCCGCGCTGGCCGTGATGAACCTGCGCGGGCGCGTAGGCATGGTCGGGGCGATCTCGGTCTACAACGCCACCGAGGCGCCGGCCGGGCCGCGGACGCTGCCGCTGGCCATCGGCAGGCGCATCACCCTGCGCGGCATGAACGTGGCCGACCACTACCACCTGGTGCCGGAATTCGTCGGCCGGGCCGCGACCTGGCTGGCCGACGGCTCCCTGCGCGCCGAGGAGACCGTCGTCGAGGGCATCGAGAACGCGTTCGAGGCCTTCACGTCGATGATGCGCGGCGCCAACACCGGCAAGATGCTCGTCCGGCTCAGGCACGCGTGAGAACGAGGCCTCTCCCGGCGGCGCCCCGGCGCAGTCCGCGCTCCAGGGCGTCGGTGACGGCGTGCGCCGCCGGGGAGGTCCACCGTGCCCGGTGACGGGCGATCAGCACCGCGACATCGGGCGCCCCGGGCCCGTCGAGGACGGTCAGGCGGCGGTCGGCCAGGGCCTGGTCGACCGCGACCCCGGGCAGCAGGGCGACACCGAGGCCGGCCGCCACACACGTCCGGGCGGCCTCGGCACTGCCGAACCGGGTGGTCCGGGGCCGCTCTCCCGGAAGCGCGGAGAGCTCGTGCGCGAGCGCGTCGCTGTAGGAGCAGCCCTCCTCCAGCAGGAAGACCTCGGTCGCGGCCAGGTCGGTCGGCGTCACCGGGCGGTCGAGGGCGGCCAGCGGATGGCCGGGCGCGGCCACCAGCACCAGCGGCAGCCGGGTCACGGCCTGTGCGGCCACGTCCGGCGCGCCCGCCTCCTCCTCCAGCAGCAGTGCCACGTCCACGCGCCCCGAGCGCAGGCCCTCGACGGCCTCGGCCGTGCCCGCGGCGTGGATCTGGACGTCGATCCCCGGTTCGGCGGCCCGCAGGTCGGCGACCACCCCGGGCAGCAGCGAGGAGCACAGCGTCTCCCCGGCGCCGACGACGATCCGGCCGCTGAGCGGCGCACCGTCGTCGGCGGCCGCGCGCAGCCGCGCCTCCGCGTCGAGCACCTCCTCGGCCCGGGCCAGCAGCCGGTGCCCGTGCGAGGTCAGGCGGGCACCGCGCGGCAGGCGGTCGAAGAGCCGGGTGCCCAGCTCCTTCTCCAGGTCGCGGATGTGCACGGTGACCGTGGACTGGGCCACGTGCAGCTCCTCCGCCGCGGCGGTGAAGTTCTCGGTACGGGCCAGCGCGGTGAAGGTGCGCAGCAGACGGGTGTCCATGCCCCCACGGTAGCGGAGCCATCGTATTCCTCGATCGGCACCATGCGGAATCATCGTTTCCCTTCATGGGAGCCGACTGCCATGGTGGACGCATGGACACCAGCACGACGCAGATCCTGCGCTACACCGCCTTCACCGCGGACCCGTCCGGCGGCAACCCCGCCGGCGTCGTCCTGGACGCCGCGGAGCTCGACGACGACGCGATGCTCACCGTCGCGGCGGACCTGGGCTACTCCGAGACCGCCTTCGTCACCGCGCGGGACGAGCGGCGGCGGCGCTTCACGGTGCGCTACTTCAGCCCGCTGGCCGAGGTGGACTTCTGCGGACACGCGACCGTGGCCACGGCGGTGGCGCTGGCCGAGCGCCTGGGCGCCGGCCCGCTGGTCTTCGACACCGCGGTCGGAGAGGTGCCGGTCGACACCGCGACCGACACGGGCGAGGCGACGCGGGCGACGCTGACCAGTGTCCCGACGACGTCACGCCCGGCCGGGGCGGCCGAACTGGACGCGACACTGACCGCCCTGGGGTGGCACCCGACGGACCTCGACCCCGCGCTGCCGCCCCGGGTCGCCTTCGGCGGGGTGCACCACCTCGTCCTGGCCGCCAAGACCCGGGAGCGCCTGGCCGATCTGGACTACGACTTCGACGCGCTCGGCGCGCACATGCGCCGCGCCGGGTGGGCGACGCTGCAACTGGTGTGGCGCGAGAGCCCGGACCTGTTCCATGCCCGCGACCCCTTCCCCGTGGGCGGCGTCGTGGAGGACCCGGCCACCGGTGCCGCCGCTGCCGCGCTCGGCGGATACCTGCGCGACCTGGGCCTGGTCGCGGAGCCGACGGTGGTCACGGTCCGCCAGGGCGAGGACATGGGCCGTCCCAGCACCCTGACGGTGGCGCTCGACCCCGACGACGCCCGGGTACGGGTGTCCGGCCACGCGGTCCCGTTCCCGTCCTGACCCCGGCCCTGCCACCACCCTGGCGGGGGCCGTTCCGCATCCTCGGCCGAGTGGCGGTGCGCGGGCACACCGTCGTGCTGCGCGCACGCCGTGGCCGGGCCCGCGGGACGAGGGTCCGGCCCGGTCGGGGCACGGGGCCCGTGGAACCCCTGACGCACGCGGACGGGAATCCGCCGTGAAGAGCCGCGCCGGCCGCTCCCCCGCCGATGACGGCCTCTCCCCGTTCAGGAGGACGAGGCCGAAGAGGCCATGGCGACCTTCGGCCTCGATCGACCGTAGGCGGACCCCTCCGGGGAGGACTGCTACCAGCCGCCGGACCCGCTTCCGGCAGGCTGCACGCCGACCGCTCCCCCGCCGACGTGTGGCGGGTGCTGCACCGGAGCGTTGACGGCCGCCGGCCGCCCGCCGTATGGTTTACCTTGTAAACCGCTGGGGTCGACGGTCGCGCCACGGGACGCGCGACACCGCGACACCCGTGACCCCTCCGGCCCGGGCGGCGCCCGGCGCACCGGCCGCCGCCCACCACACGGAAGGCCGCACATGAGCGAGCACTACGGGAAGCACGCCATCGTCACCGGGGCCACGGGAGGCATCGGCGAGGCGATCGTCCGCTCGCTCGCCGCCACCGGGATGGCGGTGACCATGGTCGGCCGCGACCACGGACGACTGGCCGGGGCGTCCGCCCGGGTCGAGGCGGCCGTCCCCGGGGCGGACCTGCGCCACGCCCTCGCCGACCTCTCGCTGACCGCCGACGTACACGCACTCGCCGAGCGGTTGGCGGAGGGCGACCGGCCCGACGTCGTCATCAGCAACGCGGCCGTGTCCTGTCCGGTCGGCGACCGTACCCCCGAGGGACTCCAGCGCACGCTGGCCACCAACCACCTGGCCCCCTACGTCCTCCTGCGGGTCCTGGGCCGCGCGCTGGACCGGGGTCCCGCGCGGTTCGTCGTCGTGGGCGCCTCCCCCACCGGTCTGGCCCGGGTACCGGTGGACCTGGACGACCTCCACCTGACCCGGCCACGGAAGCTGGGCCCGATCCCGAGTCTGCGTCCGTTCGTGGCCTACGGCCGGACCAAGAACATGAACACGATGTTCCTCCTCTCGCTGGCCGAGCGGCTGTCGGGCACCGGGATCACGGTCAACGGCGCCCATCCCGGGATCATCTCCGGCACAGGGCTGGGACGCGAGGCCCGAGGCGTGGAGCGGTTCCTCGGCACCGTCCTGGAACTCAATCCGTGGCGCCGGGGACCCGGCTCGGGCGCCGACACCCCGGTCTGGCTGGCCACGTCCCCGGACGTGGCGGGGCGCACCGGCGGCTTCTACGTCGACCGCACCGCGGTCCCGACCCCCGGGCACACCGTGGACGCCGCGCGCCGGCGGCGGCTGTGGGAGGAGAGCGCCCGTCTGGTGGGCATGCAGCCGTGAACGGGCCGCGACACGCTCGCTTCGCGCGCCCACCCGCGGATCACGCCCACCACGGCGCGAACGGCCGACCGGATCGGTCGGCGCGGGTCAGCGCGGGTCAGCCCGCCATCTCGGTCCGCTCGGTCCACCCGTAGACGGGCACCCGCCCCTCGGACGTGTGCGCCTGTCTCGGTGTCGGGACGAAGTGCTCGTACCCGTTGTGGAACGGCAGCTTCAGCTCGTCGCCGGGACGGTCGACGGACACGATCCGCTCCTGGAGCTCGTCGGGTCCGCCCTCCAGCAGTGCCTTGCCTTCGGTACCCATATCCGCAGGTTCTCACGATGGACCGGCCTTGGCCAGGGGGTATGACCGACTGTGGACGACCGGCCACAGTTCCGCGCCGGCGGCGGGACCCACCGCGCACGCCCCCGCGCGTGCACTCCGCACGCGCCGCGAACGCACCGCGCCCCGCCACCCCGCGCCCTCGCCCCAGCCGGACTCGCCCCGCCGGACGCTCACCGCAGGCGCAGCCACACCGCGGCGTCGCCGGGCAGACGGCCGCCCTCGACGGGAGCGCTGGACAACAGCACCTCGGCGCCCTCCGGCAACGGGTGCGGCTCGTCGGCGAAGTTGACCACGCACCGGACGCCGTCGCCGCGCTCGAAGGCGAGCACGCCCTCCGGCGCGTCCACCCACGCCATCTCCGCGCCGGCCAGCCCGGGCTCCGTCCGCCGGATCCGCAGTGCCGCCCGGTACAGGTTCAGCATCGAGTCCGGCCGCGCGTCCTCGTGCTCCACGGTCAGATCGCGCCAGGCGGCGGGCTGCGGCAGCCACGGCCGTGCCCCACCGAACCCGAACGGCGGTTCCTGCCCCGACCACGGCAGCGGCACCCGGCAGCCGTCACGGCCCGGGTCGGTGTGCCCGGACCGCTCCCACGTGGGGTCCTGCAACACCTCCGGCGGCAGGTCCTCCACCTCCCACAGCCCCAGTTCCTCCCCCTGGTACAGGTACGCGCTGCCGGGCAGGCCCAGCGTGAGCAGCGCCGCCGCCCGCGCCCGCCGGGTGCCGAGCTCCAGGTCCACCGGGGTGTCCCGGACCATCCCCAGGCTCTTGCCCTGGGCGTGGCCCGGACGGCCGAACCGCGACACGTGGCGCACCACGTCGTGGTTGGAGAGCACCCATGTCGCCGGGGCTCCGATCGGCCCCAGCGCGGCGAAGGAGTCGTCGATCGCCGCGCGCATCGCCTTGGCCCTCCAGGGGGCCTCCAGGTAGTGGAAGTTGAACGCCGTGTGCAGTTCGTCGGGCCGCAGGTAGCGCGCCAGGCGCGCCGGGTCGGACACCCACGCCTCGGCCGCGAACACCCGGTCGCCCTCGTACTCGTCGGCGATCGCCCGCCAGGCGCGGTAGATGTCGTGCACGCCGTCGCGGTCGGCGTGCGGGTGCTCGCCGCCGTCCGCGGTCAGGTGCTGGTCGTGCTCGTGGACCGCGAAGTCGGGCAGGTCCGGGTGCTTGACCAGCCCGTGGGCGACGTCGATGCGGAAGCCGTCCACCCCCTGGTCGAACCAGAAGCGCAGGATGGACTCGAACTCGGCGCGCACCTGCGGGTGGTCCCAGTTCAGGTCGGGCTGCTCGGGCGCGAACAGGTGCAGGTACCACTGCCCCGGCGTGCCGTCGGGGTCGGTCGTGCGCGTCCAGGCCGGTCCGCCGAAGGCCGCGCGCCAGCCGTTGGGCGGCTCGTCGCCCCCCGGGCCCCGGCCGTCGCGGAACAGGAACCGCTCCCGTTCGGGCGATCCCGGCCCGGACGCGAGCGCCGCCCGGAACCAGGCGTGCCGGTCCGACACGTGGTTGGGCACGATGTCGAGGATGACGCGGAGGCCGTGCTCGTGCGCCTCCGCGACGAACGCGGCGCCCTCCTCACCGGTGCCCAGGACGGGATCGATCCGGCGGAAGTCGGCGACGTCGTACCCGCCGTCGGCCATGGGCGACTCGTACCAGGGGTTGATCCACACGGCGTCCACGCCGAGGTCGCGCAGGTAGGGCAGGCGGGCACGCAGGCCCGCCACGTCACCGACGCCGTCACCGTTCCCGTCGGCGAAGCTGCGGATGTAGATCTGGTAGACGGCGGCGTTGCGCCACCACTCCCCGCCCGTGGCCGGGGACGCGGTGCTGTGGGTCATCGAAGCTCCGTTTCGTGGGGTCCGCGCGGTCACGTGACCGCACCGCTCTCAGGCCGTCGACGTTCCTGCGCTGGAAGAACAGCACGAGGGAGACCACGGGGAACGCGGACGTGGCGGTGATCGTGGTCAGCACCGCGCGTTCGAAGGGGAAATCCGGTCGGGCGATCGCGTAGGAGGCGAGGACGGCGATGAACAACGCGCACACCGTGGTCGTACCCGCGACGACGACACTGACGACCGGAGCGCGCCCGAAACCGATCCGCGGGTCGGACGACCGCGTCGGAGCTCTCCAGCGGGACCGTCGACGGCCACCGCGAGTGCTCGAAGATGTCGGCGGTCCGGCGCGGGCTGGAGACGACCATCCAGTAGAACGGCTCAGGCGGAACCCACGAGGGGCGCGGTTCCGATTCCGGGGCCGGGCACAGCGGGCATGGGACCCGCGGGCCCGAGAGCGCGGGACCCGCGGACCCGGGACCCCCGAGTCGCTACTTCATCCGCTTGGTCGCCCACGGCATCAGTTCCTGGACCAGCGGCTTCGCCAGCGGGCGGCCCAGCTCGGCCAGTTCGGCGCAGCCCTCTGTGCCCAGAACGGCGTAGGGGGCCAGCGCCAGCCCGTCGGTGATCTCCTCGATCCGGGCGCGCCGCTGGGCGCCCACCGAGGTCAGCGCCAGTTCGGGCCCCTCGGCCAGCCAGCCGCTCTCCCGCAGCCCGTCAGCGGCCGTGTCCCACTCCTCCTGCGACCACTTGCGGGTGGTACGGAGCTTCTCCGCGGGCATCCCCTCACCCGCCGCCGCGTGCGTGACCAGCGCGTCGAGCCCGCTCAGCCCGGCGGTGAGCAGCGCGGCGACGTGACCGTCCCCGCGGTACTCGCGCAACAGCGTCTGGGCGTGCCACAGCACGAGGTGGGGTTCCTCGGGCCAGGGCAGGGCCGCGTGCGCGGCGTAGAGCGGGCGCCCGGCGACGTCGTCGGCCGCCGCCTCGGCGGCGCGGCGGGCCAGCTCGGCGGCGCGCTCGACCTCGGGCGACTCCACGGCCGCGCCCAGGATCCGGCGCAGCGCGGCGTCGGCGGCGGACAGGCGGGCGGCCAGCACCTGTTCGGGCGAGGCCACCTCCCAGGCACCGGGGAGGGCGGAGCGGACCGCGTCCGGGTGGAAGTTGAAGAAGGCCGCGGTGACGACCTCGGGCGAGGCCGCGCCCAGCGCGGCGGCGCGGGGGGCGAAGTACTGGGCCCAGCCCTTCAGCCCCAGGTCCGCGTAGGCCTCGGACGCCTCCGGGGCGAAGTAGATCATGCTGTGGTAGGGCTCGACGTGAGCCCACGCCCGGCGGGCGGCGGCGGGGGTGACCTCGTCGTGGACCGTGTCGATCCGGGGCATGGGCAGACCCTTCCTCTCAGCGCGGACGGGGGTTCGCGCCCCCCGAAGTTACCGACCGGCAGGTACGGCGTCAACGGCGCTCATGCCGGGGGCCGTGGTCACGCGGCTACCGGGCACCTGGGCCGGGGCGTCAGGACGAGGCGAGGGTCCGACGCCGCCACTGGCCGAAGGCGCGACCGGCCAGGGCCGTCGCCGACCGGCTCCACCGACGAGCGCACCGGGTGCCGTCCACCGGCCGGGACATCCCGGCCGGTGGACGGGCCTCGACGGGCTACCTAGGCGCGGTCGACCCGGACGGTGTCGCCGTCGCGGACGGCGGCCAGCGCGCGGTGGTCGCCGTCGACGCGGCCGAGCACATTCGCGGCACTGGCGAGCCTGCTCTCCGCCCTTTGGGACAGGGGCGTGGGCCCGAACGGCAGGGCGAGGGCGACCCCGGCGAGCCAGTAGCAGACCGTGCCCGGTTCGACGGCGTCGGTGGCGCCGTCCTCCCGGCCGGCCTGGACGCCGAAGTAGACCTCCTCGCCCCATGCCCACACCGTTGCCCGCCACCACCCTCAACGGACGCCTGCGGCGCAGTCCTTCCCGCGGGACGACTCGATCGGCAGGGCGGCCCACAGGGCCTCGGACGTGGGGGTGCTGTCGGGGTCGGCGGTCACGGATCCGCCGCCCCAGGAGATGCTGATCCTCATGTCCACCTGTGTATCGCGCGGCCGGACACGCACTCACACCGGGGTGTCCATAATGCAGATTCTATTTTCCGAATAATGGAATAAGAGCGACGCTTCAGGCGCCTCGCGCCAGACGGAACGCCTTCTCATGCGAACGTTTTACATTGACGGAAAGCGCTTGCCATGTCAGGTTGGTCTCCCCCTGATACAGGAGGTTGAACGTTGACCCCCCGCACTTCGACCCATCGTCAGAGCTCGGTCGCGAAACCGGTCGCGGCGGCCGTAGCTTCGATCGTTTTGATCCTCACCGGCGCCACCACCGCCGCCTCGGCGTCGACCGCCCCCGGCGCACCCGCCCAGCCCGGCCGGGGCGGCCCCCCGGTCCAGCTCGAAGAGCTCGACCGGGGCCTGGTCGCCGTCGCCGCCGAGGACGGCGTCTTCCTCAGCTGGCGCCTGCTCGCCCACGAGGTCACCGGTCACACCGCGACCGGCCTGGAGGGCCCGGACTTCCACGTGTACCGCGACGGCACCCGCATCGCGACCGTCACCGACAGCACCAACGTCCTCGACCCCGACGGCGGCGCCGACTCCGAGTACCGGGTCGCGGCGGTCGTGGACGGGGACGAGCAGGAGCCCTCGGCCACGGCCTCCCCCTGGGCGGAGGGCCACCTCGACCTGCCGCTCGACAGGCCCGAGGGCGGCACGACCCCCGCCGGCGAGGAGTACGAGTACCGCGCCAACGACGTCTCCGTCGGCGACGTCACCGGCGACGGCTCCTATGAGTACGTCGTCAAGTGGGACCCGACCAACTCCAAGGACGTCTCCCAGGTCGGCTACACCGGCAACACCTACATCGACACCTACACGCTCGACGGCACGCTGCTCCACCGGATCGACCTGGGCGTCAACATCCGCTCGGGCGCCCACTACACGCAGTTCCTCGTCTACGACCTCGACGGCGACGGGCGCTCGGAGCTGATGTTCAAGACCGCGCCCGGCACGCGCTCCCTGACCTACGGCCCCGACGGCGAGGTCGTCTCCGAGGAGTACGTGACCATGCCCAGGGCGGACGTCCGGGCGGGCCACACGCACCAGGACGACTACCGGATGAGCGCCGACGACTACTATGAGCACGTCGTCGGGATGTTCCAGGAGTGGCACGAGCACCCCGAGGTGAGCGCCGGGAACTGGCCCGCGACCCTGGAGGAGGCGTTCGGCCTCGAACCGGCCTACGACTACCCCCTCTCACGCGCCGACGCCGAGGCCCTCGCCGACCACTTCATGGACGAGTACGCCCCCGAGCGCAGCGGGCGCAACCGGCTGCGCGAGTTCGAGGGCTTCGTCGTGGACGGCCCCGAGTACCTCACCGTGTTCGACGGCGCCACCGGCGCGGAGCTGGACACCGTCCGCTACACGCCCGCGCGCGGCGACGACGGCCTCCTGTGGGGCGACTACGCGATGAGCCGCATCGAGCCGGGCAACCGCGTCGACCGCTTCCTGGCCGGCGTGGCCTACCTGGACGGGCACAGCCCCTCCGCCGTCTTCGCCCGCGGCTACTACACGCGCGCGGCCGTGACGGCCTACGACTGGAACGGCCGCCAGATCACCCAGCGGTGGAGCGCCGACAGCGGGCACGCGCCGATGGACAACCCGTTCAACGACTCCCCGCACGGGGTGGAGGGCACCGATCCCGAGTACGGCACGCTCACCACGCAGGGCTTCCACTCGCTCAGCACCGCCGACGTCGACGGGGACGGCCACCAGGAGATCGTCTACGGCGGCGCAACCCTGGACCACGACGGTTCGCTGCTGTACTCCTCCTACGACGAACTCCCGCCTGGCAGCGCGGAGCCCGGGGAACAGGCCAAGCTCGGCCACGGCGACGCCCTTCACGTGGGCGTGTTCGACCCCAGCCGCGAGGGCACGCAGATCTGGTCGGTGCACGAGGGCGGCCGGTGGGCGCCGTACGGGTTCGCGATGCGCGACGCCGCCACCGGCGAGGTCCTCTTCGGCGGGTACACCGGCGTGGACACCGGGCGCGGGATGGTCGGCGACATCGACCCCGACCACCCCGGTTACGAGGTGTGGTCCTCGATGCCGCCCGGGGACGACGTCGAGGCGGGGCTGTGGACCGCCGACGGCCGGTACCTGGGCACCGACACCCCGGGCACGAACATGAGCATCCGCTGGGCGGCCGACATGACCACCCAGATCGTCAACGGGTCGGACGCCACGAACCCGGCCACCCCGACCATCGACGACCGGCGGCGCGGGACGCTGCTGACCGCCGAGGGCACGCGGACCAATAACGGCACCAAGGGCAACCCGGCCCTGGTCGCCGACGTGTTCGGCGACTGGCGCGAGGAGCTGCTGGTGCGCACCGAGGACAGCTCGGCGCTGCGGGTGTACTCCTCGACCGAGGTGACCGACCGCAAGCTGCACACCCTCATGCACGACCCGCAGTACCGGACCGGCATCGCCTGGCAGCAGACGGCGTACAACCAGCCGGCCTACCCGGGCTTCTATCTGGGGTCGGACACCGACTGGTCGACCGTGGAGGTGGTGAGGCCGCGGTACCCCCGGCGCTGATCAGCACCCCAGTGCCCCCGCGCTCCACGCGCACGCGGCCCGCTCCCTTCCGAGGGGGCGGGCCGCCGCCGTTGCGGTGGACCTCCCCGCATGGGTTACGATAATGATTATCGTTTTCAACCTTGGGAGGATGGCCGATGGAAGCGCCGAGCTCCATGCGCGTGGTCGTGGTCTCCGGACTGCACCGCTCCGCACGTGCCCGTACGGTCGAGGCACTGATCACGGCGGTACCGGGGTCGGTGGCGCTCCACCACGACTTCGACCGCATCGGCGAGGGCGTCGTCCACCGCCTCACCCGGGACCGCTGGGGCACGGTCGACCACAGCCGGGTGGAGCTCGACCACCTGTGCGCCTCCTGCACCCTGCGGGAGGACCTGGTCCCGTTCCTGCTGCGCCTGACCGAGGCGGGCGAGCACACGCTGTGCGTGGTGGAGACCTGGGAGGGCGTCGAACCCCGGCCGGTCGCCGACGCCGTCGCCTCCGAGCCCGCGCTCCGCCTGGCCGCGGTCGTCACGGCCGTGGACTCCGAACGCCTCCTGCCCGACCTGGCCGGGCACGACGACCTGGGCGACCGGGGACTGGACATCGCGGTCGAGGACGAGCGCACCGTCGCCGAGGTCCTCGCGCACCAGATCGAGTACCCCACCGTGCTCGCCCTGGACGGGGAGCCCTACCGCGCGGAGGCCCGCTCCCTGCTGGAGCACCTCAACCCCGCCGCGCTGGTCGTCTCACCCGGCCCGGACCTGGCCGACCTCACCCACGGCCGGTTCGACCCCGAGCACGCCGCCAACCGGCTCAACCCGGCCTGGGCCCAGTACGCCGACCGCGACGACGCCCGCGTGCGCACGCTCACCTGGACCCGCAGGCGGCCCCTGCACCCCGCCCGGCTGCACGAGGCCCTGGAGCACATCGTGGCGGCCGGGCTGCGCAGCCGCGGCCGGGTCTGGCTCGCCGGCCGGACCGACACGCTGCTGGTGTGGGACGCCTACAACGACGCACTGCTGCTGGAGAGCGGCGGCCCGTGGCTGGACGCCCTGCCGGAGGCCGCCATGGAGATGGTCTCGGAGTCGCGGCGCGCGTCCGCGCAGCTGGACTGGGACCCCGCCGTCGGCGACCGCTGCCAGCACCTCGCCTTCACCGGAGTCGACCTCGACGCGGAGCGCCTGGTCGCCCTCCTGGACTCCTGCCTGCTCACCGAGGACGAGGCCGGTGAGCCCCTGCGCTTCGACCCCTTCGCCGACGCACTCTGAGAGGTCCCGCCATGTCCGCCGCACCCCGCCGCGCGAGCAAGCGCCCGGCCACACGAAAGTTCGCCAACCCCCTGGGCGACGCCGACCACGTCGACTACAAGGACGTCGCCCTGCTCCGGAGGTTCATCTCCGAGAAGGGCAAGATCCGCAGCCGCCGCGTCACCCGCGTCACCGCCCGGCAGCAGCGGCTGATCGCCGCGGCCGTCAAGAACGCCCGCGAGATGGCGCTGCTCCCCTACCCGTCCACCGCCTCGTCCAGGAACACCTGACCGAGGCCCGCACCACACCGAGAAGGAGCCGTCACGTGTCCCGTGTCTGCCAGGTGACCGGCAAGGCCCCGTCCTTCGGGAACGCGGTCTCGCATTCCCACCGCAGGACCCGCCGCCGGTTCGACCCAAATATCCAGTCGAAGCGGTACTGGCTGCCCAGTGAGAACCGCTTCGTGCGGCTCAGGCTGAGCACCAAGGGCATGCGCGTCATCGACGCTCGTGGCATCGAACGCGTCGTCGCGCAGATCCGCGCCCGTGGGGAGAAGGTCTGACATGGCGAAGAAGAGCAAGATCGCGCGCGACCGGCAGCGGAGGATCGTGGTGGCGCGCTACGCCGAGCGCCGGGCCGAACTCAAGCGGATCATCAGGAGCCCGCACACCGGTGACGAGGAGCGCGACGCCGCCTCCGCCGAGCTGCGCCGCCAGCCCCGGGACGCCAGCGCGACGCGCCTGCGCAACCGGGACGTCGTCGACGGCCGGCCCCGCGGCCACCTGCGCCGCTTCGGGCTGTCCCGGATCCGCTTCCGGGAGATGGCGCACCGCGGCGAGCTGCCGGGTGTGACCAAGTCGAGCTGGTAGCGCCCCCGTCACTCTCCGCTGAGCGGACCGGGGTTCGCGCTCGGGCGCGCGCCCCGGTCCCACCCCGCGCGGCACGGACCGGTTCCGGACCTCGGTAGGCTCGATCCCCGCGGTGGCGCCCCGGACGCCCCGCCGGTCGATCGGCAAGCCCGAGGAGGCACGGTGCCCGGACACGTCACCGGACTCGACGTCCATCCCGTCAAGGGGCTGAGCGCGCAGTCCCTGGAAGCGGTCGCTCTGACGGCCGGGCACGGGTTCCCCCACGACCGCGTCCTCGCGCTGGCCCGCCCGGACGGCGGGTACACGCCGGGGCTGCGCACGGGCCTGCCGAAGGACCGCTTCTACATGCTGGCCGTCGACGAACGGCTGGCGGGCCTGGACACCCGGCTGGACACCGCGACCGGGGTGCTGCGGGTGAGCGTGCGCGGCCACGAGGTGCTGGCGGCGGACCTGGGCGAACCGGAGGGGGTGGCCGAGGCCACGGCGTTCTTCGCGCGCGTGCTGGACCTGCCCGAGGGCACGCGCCCGGTGCTGGCCCGCGAGGAGGGGCGCCGGTTCACCGACGTGGCCAGGCACTCCGACGCGATGATGAACACCGTGTCGCTGATCAACGTGGCCTCGGTGCGCGACTTCGGCGAGCGCGTCGGCGCCGAGGTCGATCCCCGGCGGTTCCGCGCGAACTTGTACGTCGACGGGCTGGCGCCGTTCGCCGAACGCGACCTGGTCGACCGCGAGTTCACGATCGGCGGGGTCCGCCTGCGGGGCGTCCTGCGCACCAAGCGCTGCGCGGCCACCGAGGTCCACCCGGAACAGGCCCGGCGCGACCTGAGCGTCCCCCGCCTGCTGATGACCGAGTACGGGAACTCGGAGATGGGCGTGTACGCCGAGGTCCTGTCGGACGGCACCGTCCGGCCCGGGGACGCCGTGACGATCCCGGAGGAGTCCCGATGAGCCGCACCGACCTGTCCGTGCGCGTCTCCGCCAAGGAGATGCTCACACCGTCGATCTGCCGTTTCGAGCTCCGCGCGGCCGACGGCGGCACACTGCCGCCGTTCACGCCCGGCGCCCACGTCAACGTGCGCGGGCCCGGCGGTGCCGTCCGCAGCTACTCGCTGACCGACGGCGACGAGCGCATGTACGCCATCAGCGTCGCACGCGAGGCCGCCGGACGCGGCGGGTCGGTCGCCCTGGTGGACGGCACCGCGCCCGGCGACACGCTCACCGTGAGCGAGCCCCGCAACGACTTCGAGCTGCTGACGGCCAAGCGACACCTGCTGATCGCGGGCGGCATCGGCATCACGCCGATGCGCGCCATGTTCCACCGGCTGCGGGCCGAGGGCGGCTCGGTGCGGCTGCTCTACCTGACCCGCACCGCGGAGGAGACCGCCTACCTCGACGAGCTGCGCGACCCGGAGCTGGCCGACCAGGTCGTGCTGCACCACAGCTCCGAGGCCGGACGCCTGGACCTGTGGCCGTACCTGGCCGAGCCGGACGACGGCGCCCGGGTGTACTGCTGCGGGTCGCGTCCGCTCATGGAGGAGGTGCGGGCCCTGACGATGCACTGGCGGCCGAGCCGGATCCACTTCGAGGACTTCTCCGGTGTGGACGCCACCGCGAACGCCCGCCCGTTCCGCGCCACGTGGGCGCCGACCGGACGGACCGTGGAGGTGGGCACCGGGCGGACCCTGCTCGACGCGCTGCGCGGCGCGGGCGCCGACGTGCCCAGCTCGTGCCGGAGCGGGACCTGCGGCACCTGCCGCCTGCGCCTGGTGTCGGGCGCCGTGGAGCACCGGGACCTGTACCTGTCCGAGGACGAGCGCGCGTCGTTCCTCATGCCGTGCGTGTCCCGCGCCGAGGCCGACACGATCACCGTGGGCCCGGTGGAGGACTAGGCCCTGGTCCTGGGCCGGGTGGCCCGGTCCAGGACCAGCGCGACCAGGCCGCTCAGCGCGCCGACGACCGTCCCGGTGACCAGGCTGCTGACGACCGCGAACCCCCGGATGACGACGGTCTCGGCCAGGGGCGGCAGGTCGGACAGGTTGCCGCCCAGCGACGGCGCGTCCGCGCCCCAGGAGAGGTTCCACAGGAGCTGGTGGCCCAGCGCGAGGAAGACCCCGTAGACCAGGCCGACCACCAGCAGCGTGACGAAGGCGTTGGGCACCCGGCGCCGGACCGCGACGGCCACCCACACCAGCGGCGGCACGAACACGAACAGCAGGTTCACCAGGGTGCCCTCCTGGATCACGTCCAGGTCGTGCAGGACCACCCTCGGGACCGCGAGCAGGGCCAGCCCCACGATGACGGGCAGGGACAGGCCGAGTGCGGGCTTGCTCTTGTCGATCATGGTTCCACGGTAGGAAGCGGCACCCCGGCCGCGCGTCGGCCCGCGCGCTCCCCCGTCTACGTCCGTGGTCGCGTCCGGGGACGCCGAACGGCGTAGCCGCCCGGGTCAGTGGCCGAGCGCCAGGCGCACGCCCAGGCTCAGCATCACGGCGGCGATGAACGCGTCCAGGACCCGCCAGGCGCCGGGACGCGCGAACAGGGGGCGCAGCAGCCGCGCGCCGAAGCCCAGGGCGAAGAACCAGAGGAAGCTCGCCGTGACGGCTCCGCGTACCCACCACCAGCGCGCGTCGCCGTCCTGCTGGTTGGCCACCGAGCCGAGGAAGACCACGGTGTCCAGGTACACGTGCGGATTGAGCCAGGTCAGGGCGACGGCGGTGACGACGGCCGCCTTGGTGCCGATCCCCTGGGCGCCGCCCTCGACGGTCATGCTCCCCGGCCGCAGCGCGCGCCGCGCGGCGAAGACCCCGTAGACGAGGAGGAAGCCGGCGCCCAGGTAGCGGACCACGGTCACGGCGGCGGGAGCGGCCTCGACCACCGCGCCGACCCCCAGCACGCCCGCCCCGATGAGCACCGCGTCGGACAGCGCGCAGACCATCACCACCGCCAGGACGGTACGCGGGCGGCCGTCGATGCCGAGGCGGAGCAGGAAGGCGTTCTGGGAGCCGATCGCCACGATGAGGGCGAGGCCCGTGCCGAGGCCGAGCAGGGCGGGAAGAAGGGAGTCGTTCACGTCCAGAACACTAGGAGCGCGCGCGTATACAGTAAAGCTAAAGTTTCTTAGATCTATGAAGCAGAGCTTAAGATGCCTTTTCAGTTCGACCACCTGCGCACGCTCACCACCCTCGTGGACGAGGGGACCTTCGACGCCGCCGCGCGGCGCCTGCACGTGACCGCCTCTGCGGTCTCCCAGCGGATCCGCACGATGGAGCAGTCCGCGGGCAAGGTGCTGGTCCAGCGCACCAACCCCGTCGTCCCCACCGCGGCCGGGGACGTGGTCCTGCGCCTGGCGCGCCAGGTGCTGCTGCTCGACGAGGACGCCGCGGCCGAACTCCGGCGCGGGGACGGCGACGGCGATCGGGTCGCGGTCCCGCTCGCGGTCAACGCCGACAGCCTCTCGACCTGGTTCCTGGAGGCACTGGCGGAGCTGCCCGACGACCTCGGCGCGGTCTACGAGATACACCGCGAGGACGAGGAGCACACCACGTCCCTGCTGCGCTCGGGAACGGTGATGGCGGCGGTCACCTCCACCCCCGAGGCCGTGCAGGGGTGCGTGGTGGAGGGCCTGGGCACCATGCGCTACCTCGCGGTGTGCAGCCCCCGCTTCGCCGACGCGCACATGGGCGGCCGGGCGGACATGGCGCGCCTGGACCGCGTCCCCGTGGTCAACTTCGACCGCAAGGACGACCTGCAGAACGCCTTCGTGCGCTCGGTCACCGGCAGGGAGCCGCAGGCGCCGCGGCACTACATCCCGGCGTCGTCGGACTTCGCCAAGACCATCCTCCTGGGCTTCGGGTGGGGCATGGTCCCCGAGGAGCAGTGCCTGGACGAGATCGAGCGGGGCGCGCTGATCAGCCTGGCCCCGGAGCGCCCCGTCGACGTCCGGCTGTACTGGCAGCGGTGGAACCTGCGCTCGCCGCTGCTGGACGGCCTCACCTCGGGGCTGCGCGCGGCGGCGGCCGCGCGCCTGCACCCGCTGTAGGACCGCCGCGAGGAGCGGGAAGCCCTGCCACGCCGGGGTTGTGGAACCCGGCCCCTTATCCTGGTGCCCCCTCACTCTCCAGAGAGGCGAGCATGACACCGACTCCCCAGGACCCCTCCGCGGTCGACCGCCTCCTCGACACGGGCGAACCCCACTCCGCCCGCGTCTACGACTACTGGCTGGGCGGGAAGGACCACTACCCCGCCGACCGCGCCATGGGCGACCAGATCCTGTCCGTCCTGCCGATGATCGGCGAGATGGCCGTGCAGAACCGGGCCTTCCTGCGGCGCGCGGTCCACTACCTGGCGGCGGAGCGCGGTGTCCGACAGTTCCTGGACGTGGGCACGGGGCTGCCGACCGCGAACAACACCCACGAGGTCGCCCAGGCGGCGGCGCCGGAGTCCAGGGTCGTCTACGTCGACAACGACCCGCTGGTGCTCACCCACGCCAGGGCACTGCTGACCAGCACGCCGGAGGGGCGGACCGACTACGTCGACGCCGACCTGCGCGACCCCGACACCATCCTGCGCGAGGCAGCCCGCACCCTGGACCTCGACCGGCCGGTGGCGCTGACCCTGCTGGGGGTGCTCTTCCACATCCCGGACGACTCCGCCTACGAGATCATCGCCCGGCTCATGGACGCGCTGGCCCCCGGCAGCCACCTGGTCGTCACGCACGCCACCAACGCGGTGACGGGCGAGGCCATGGACGAGGCGGTCCGGCAGTGGAACGCGGCCTCCTCCACCCCGATCTCGCTGCGCACGCCCGAACAGTTCGCGCGGTTCCTGGACGGGCTCGAACCCGTGGAACCGGGCGTGGTCTCCATCCCCCTGTGGCGGCCCGAGGCGGGGCAGGTCGGCGAACCGCGCGAGATGGACGAGTACGGCGCCGTGGCCCGCAAGCCCTGACGCCGGGGGCGCGGCCGCCTCGCGGTGGCCCCGGCCCGCGGACCGGGGCCATGCGCTCCCGAGGAACATACCGGACGGTCGGGATGTCACGGGCACACCGATCCGACGCCGTCCGGACGTGATCAGTCCTTCGGCGCCAGCGCGCGCACGACGGCCGCCGGGTCCTGGCCGGGCCGCGGCAGCGGGGCGAGCACGGGGGTGGTCACCCCCGCCTCCGCGTAGGCGCGGATCCGCTCGCGGCAGTACTCGGCGGGGCCGTGGATGATCAGGTCGTCGACCACCGAGTCCGGGATCGCCGCGACCGCGCCCTTGCGGTCGCCCTCGTCCCAGGCCTTCCACATCGGGGTGAGCTCGTCCCGGCCCAGCCACTCGTGAAAGGCGCGGTAGACGGGCACGTTCAGGTAGGCCGAGATCGCCCAACGGCCGATCCCCCGGGCCGTCTCCGCGTCGGTGTCGGGCAGGGCGAAGATCCGGGCGACGATCTCCTTGTCCTCACCGAACTCCCGGACGATGGGCGCGACCGTGCGCACGTCCTCGGAGGAGAGCCAGTTGATGATCGCCCCGTCCCCCTCGCGCCCGGCCAGGCGCAGCATGCCCGGGCGCAGCGCCGCCACGAACAGCGGCGGGGCCTGCTCGGGCACCGCCCCGAGAGTGAAGCCCTGCACGGAGAAGGTGTCGTAGTCGGCCTTGACCTTGGCCCCGGTCAGCGCGGCGCGCAGGAAGCGCACCGTGTCGCGCGTGCGCTTGAAGGGCTCCTCGAAGGGGATGGAGTTCCAGCGTTCCACGATGACGTTGGACGAGGTGCCCACACCCAGGCTGAAGCGGCCCGGCGCGGCGGCGGCCAGGGTGGCCGCGCACATCGCCAGGGTCGCCGGCCCCCGCGTGTAGACCGGGACGATCGCGGTGCCCAGGCGCAGGCTCGGTGCCCACACACTGGCCAGCGCGAGAGGGGTGAAGGCGTCGGTCCCGTTGGCCTCGGCCGACCACGCGTCGGTGTAGCCGAGATCGGGAAGGCTCTCGATGAGCGCCCTCTGCTCCGAGAGCGGAACGCCGTCCAGTGGGATGGTGATGCCCCAGCGCGTGGTCATGTCGACTCCTTCGGTGGCCCGGATACCGAATCCGGTTCTTGTTCGCCGTCGGCACGACCGTACCGTCCCCGCCTCCGCGTGCCCACGGGTGCGTCCCGTTCCGGGCCGTGCCTGCGAGACACGCGGGGCCGCGGCGGCATATGTTCGAAGGGCAGTGCACACCCGACACACGAAGGAGGGCCCTTCCGTGGCCACGCCACCCTCCCCCTACGACTTCCTGCCCAAGGTCGCGTCGTTCACCGTGACCAGCACCGACCTGACCGACGGCCAGACCCTCTCCACAGCCCAGGTCAGCGGGATCATGGGCGCCGGCGGCCAGGACGTCTCCCCGCACCTGTCCTGGACCGGCTTCCCCGAGGGGACCCGGAGCTTCGCGGTCACCTGCTTCGACCCGGACGCGCCGACCGCCAGCGGGTTCTGGCACTGGGCGGTGGCCGACATCCCGGCGGACGTGACGTCGCTGGACTCGGGCGCCGGGGACGGTTCCGGCCTGCCGGAGTCCGCCGTGACCCTGCGCAACGACGCCGGGGGCCACCGCTACGTCGGTGCGGCTCCGCCGCCCGGACACGGCCCGCACCGCTACATGTTCGCGGTCCACGCCGTCGACGTCCCCAGCCTGGGCATCGACGACTCGGCCAGCCCGGCCTTCCTGGGCTTCAACCTTTTCCAGCACGCCCTGGGCCGCGCCGTCCTCACCGGCCTGTACGAGCAGGAGTAGCCGCCCCGGCCCCTGGGGCGCCCGCCCCGGGGCCGAACACCGGCCGCCCCGCCCGAAGCGGTCCCGCTCGGCGTGACCACAGGGGGTTCGAGCACGGGCCGAAGCGAGGCACGAGCGGAGGCCCAAAGAAGGCGCAGCGAGGGCGCCGACGGGTCCTGGAGGGCCTGGAGGTGGATCCCAGAGAAGGACTGCGCCGTAGGCGTCCGTTGAGGGTGGTGGCGGGCGACGGGTGGGCACGAGGGGGTACACCGCAAGGCGCGAAGGCCCCGTCTCAAGGGCGCCCGAGCACGCGCGCCCGCGCCCTTCGGTTCACCCGACAGCCGGAACCGGCCAACTCCACCCGTGGCGGCACACCTGCGTCTAGGCTCGATCCATACGACCGAACCGGCCCGCTCCCACGTCTGGAAGGGTTCACTGGTGTCACATCATTCTGCGAGACCGACCGTAGTGGTGACGACGGCGGGTTCGGCTCCCACTCCCGGTACCATCCTGCACCTGCGCGAACAGGGCTTCCGTGTCGTGGCCACGGACATCGACCCCGCCGCTCCCGGCCTGTACCTCGCGGACCGCGGATACCTCGTGCCCGCCGGTGACAGCGAGGCGTTCCTGCCCCGGATGCGGGCCCTGTGCGCGAGCGAGGGGGCCGTCGCGATCGTCCCGCTGGTGGACGAGGAGCTGGTGCCGGTGGGCGACCTGGCCGAAGACGGCCTGAGCGTCATGCTCCCCCGGCCGGGGTTCGTCGCCACCTGCCTGGACAAGTACGTCCTCATGCGCGCGCTGGACGCCGCCGGGATCGGGATCCCCCGCACCTGGGCCGCCTCGGAGCCCCCGCCGGCGGACGTCGCGGCCGGGGAGCCCGGCGGGTTCGTCGTCAAGCCGCGCAGCGGGCGCGGCAGCCGCGGCGTCCAGATCGTCGAGTCCCTGGCGGACGTGCCCGCGGCGGTGGCCGCGAGCGGCTACGGCGCCGACGAACTGATCGTGCAGGAACGCGTGACCGGCCCGGAGTTCACGGTCTCGGTCGTGGTGTGGCGGGACGGCGGGGTGCAGGCCGTGGTCCCCAAGGAGGTCCTCCTCAAGCAGGGCGTCACCAAGTACGCCGTGACCCGGCGCCACGCGGAGGTCGAGCGCACCTGCCGCGCGGTGCAGTCGGCACTGCGCGCCGACGGGCCGTTCAACGTGCAGCTGTGCCTGGACACCCAGGGCCGGCCGCGTGTCTTCGAGATCAACCCGCGCTTCTCCTCCACCGCGGCGCTGACCGTGGCCGCCGGCGTCGACGAGGTGGCAGGCCTGCTGCGGCAGGCGGTGGCCGACGGCCCCCGGTTGACCGACACCTGGCGCGAGGGGGTCACGATGGTGCGGCGGTGGGCCGACGAGTTCGTCAGCGAGGAGGAGTTCGCCTCGCACGGCCTCACCCCGGACCCGGCCGCGCCCCGCGTCGCGCGGGGGAACGACCCGGCCCCGCCGGTGCCCTCGGTGGACCCGGTGTCCGGCGTCGCGGTGCGTTCCCGATGAGCCGCGCGCACCCCCTGCGGGACGCGGTGGCCGAGGCGGTCATCGAGGTCGGCGGGCTGCTGCGCGAATGGCGGCCCAGCGCCGACGCGCGCAGCGGCGTGTGGGAGGGCGGCCAGTTCAAGGCGCGGGCGGACGCGATGGCCCATCGCGCGCTGTCGGAGCGGTTGGCCGCGATCGACGGGCACATCCCCGTGATCAGCGAGGAGGACCTGGGGTCGCTGGCACGGGAACGGCCCACGCGGTACTGGCTGATCGACCCCATCGACGGCACGGCCAGCTACGTGCACGGCTTCCCCGGCTACGTCACCCAGGCCGCCCTGGTCATCGGCGGGCGTCCGGAGGTGTCGGCGGTCTTCGCTCCGGAGAGCGGCACCCTGTACACCGCGGTGCGGGGGCAGGGCGCGCGCCGGAACGGGATGGCGCTACCGGTCTGCGAGGCGGCACCGCCCGGCCGGGGCGTACTCACCGACAACACACCCGAACCGGACGGGATCGCCCGGCGCGTGTACGAGCACTTCGGCTACGGCGAGTACCTGGAGAGCGGGAGCATCTCGCTCAAGCTCTGCCTGATCGCCGAGGGATCGGCGCACCTCTTCGTCAAGGACGTGCCCGTGCGCGACTGGGACGTGGCCGCGCCGGGGCTCGTCCTGGAGGAGGTGGGCGGTCGCCTCACCCGGTTGGACGGCACGGGTTTCGGGTACCGGGACGGTTACGAGCACACGGGGCTGGTGGGCGCGGCCGACCCGGGGACCGGCCGGGCGGTGGCCCGCTGGCTGGCGGGATGACCGCGGCGCGACGGGCCTCGCTTTCCTCTTCCGTGCGCGTGGCGTGAGGCGTACCGTGTGGTCACCGACGCCGCCTTGGGGGTGGGGACGTGAACGACGGACGCCTGCCGCTGCACCGCGTACGCGCCTCGGACGCCGAACGCGAGGCGACCCTGGAGCACCTGGCCACGGCCTTCGTGGAGGGCCGGTTGAGGCAGGACGAGTACGAACTGCGGGTCGGGCTGGCCCTGCGGTCGGTCTTCGTCGGGGACCTGGAGGTCCTGACCGACGACCTGCCGGCCCGGCCCGAGCGCGTCCCCGCCCCCGAACTCCCGCCCGTGGCGGAGGAGTCCGGGTCGCGGTGGCAGGCGCCCGCGCTCTCGGTGTCGTGGAGCGAGTGGACCGACGAGTGGCGCTGGTGGGCGGGCATCGCGGTGGTGCTGACCACCGTGTGGGCCGTGGTCAGCGCGATGAGCGGGGAACTCGTGCCGTACTGGCCGCTGGTCCCCCTGGGTATCTGGGCGGCCGTCCTGCTGGCCTCGGCGATCTGGCCGAGCGAGGGCGAGCCCCCGCCCGGATGAGCGCCGCGAACCGGGTCAGCCGACCGCGTGCAGCCACCGTACGGGTGCGCCGTCGCCCGCGTAGCGGAACGGTTCGAGCTCCTCGTCCCAGCGGCGTCCGGTGAGGCGGTCGATCTCCTCGGCCAGGTCGGGGCCGCCCGCGGCGGACTCCTCCACGGCGCGGCGCAGGCGCGCCTCGGGGACCAGGACCTCGCCGGCCGCACTGGTGACGGCGGTGAACATGCCCAGGGCCGGCGTGTAGCTGTAGCGCACGCCGTCGAATCCGGGCGATCCCTCCTCGGTCACCTCGAAGCGCAGGCGCTGCCACGAGTTCAGCGCCGAGGCCATCTCTCCCGAGGTCCCGGGCCTGCCCTGCCAGTTCAGTTCGGCACGGTGATGGCCCGGTGCCGCCGGCTGAGCGACCCAGTCGAGTTTCACGGGTACTCCAACGACGCCCGCGACCGCCCACTCGACATGTGGGCACAGCGCCGCGGGCGCGGAGTGGACGTACAAGACGCCACGTGCGGACACCGAACCTCCTGATACGAACGAGTGCGCTTCCCCGACGCCCTCGTATCACGAGAAGGTTGCATACCCGCCTGGATACCTTTTGCCCCATTGTGCCCCAAGGGCACCTCGGGAATCACCGTTCACGCTGGTATTTTCCAGCGTTCCCCCCGCGACCGGAACCCCCAGAGACTAGCGTGAGCCCCAGAACGGACAGGGAGTCCGATCATAGTGGGGGCGGGATTGCCAGACCAGTCGCACGAGACCATCCGCACGGTCATTCCCTCCTCAAAAATCGTACTCCCATCACAAAACGGGCATCAATCACCCCATCGCTTGCCGATTTCGGCCACAACCGGCCTGGATTCCGATGGCCTCGAACCCGGGGACGCCGAACTCGTCCGGCGCGCGAGCGCGGGCGACGCCCGAGCCTGGGAACTCATCGTCGACCGGCACCTGCCGCTCGTGAACGCGATCGCGCGGTCCTACCGCCTCTCCGTCCCCGACCGGGAGGACGCGGTCCAGAACGTGTGGCTCACCCTCAACCAGCACCTGACGCGGCTGCGCACGCCGGACCGCCTCCGCGCCTGGCTGCGCCGGGTCACCAACGACGCGTGCGTCCGCCAGCGCCGCCACGCGCTGCGGCAGCGCCCCGTCGACCCGCACCTGCTGGCCGACCTGGCCCCGGCGGACGGCCACGACCCCGAGTCCGCCTACCTGGAACGGGAGCGGCACGAGGAGCTCCACCGTGCGATCCGCCGACTCACCGACACCCGTGACAGGGCCGCCGTCCTGCACTACCTGGACGAGACACCGCCACCGGCCTGGGTCCACGGCGCCGGTCCGCGGGCCGCCGCCAACCACCGGCGCCGGATCATCCGCACCCTCCGCCGCATCATGAAGGGCCCCGCGTGAAGGACCGCACCGACTCCCCGAGGGACACCGCCGGCAGAGCCGCCGCCCTGGCGGCCTTCGACCGCCGCGACGACGGCGCCGACCTGGCCGGGCTCACCGAGCAGGCCCCCGCCCGGCCCACCGCACCGCGCGCGGACCGCGACCCCGTCACGGCGTCACTGCGCTTCGACCACGACGACCTCGGGCTCGCCGTGCGGGTCCTCGCGCCCGCGGGCGACCCCCGAGGGGCGTCCGCCCGCGCGGTGCACGGCCAGCTCACCGGCCACGTGGACGAGGCCGACCTGCGGGTCCGGCGGCCCGGACGCTCGTTCGGTGTGCGGGTGGGAGCCGACGGGCGCTTCGCCGCCACGGGTCTGGAGCGGGGCCCACTCAGCCTGGAGGTGCGCCGGCCGGGCCGCGCCCCGGTCGTCACGGACTGGTTCACGGTCTGACCGAGTCACAGATGCGGCGGTGCCCATCGTGTGTTCGGGTCCTCCCCGAACCTGGTCGCGCCCGACCGGTTTTGCCGACCTTCGCCCCGTTTCGTGCACACGGATCCGGCCCGAATCCGCGCTCAACGCTGCCGCCGCCCCCGGTCGCTGCTGTTCACTGGGACCTGGCCGGTGGAAGCCACTCAGAGTGACCGGGTGGCCACCGGCCCCGCCGAGCACCGACCCACCCCCGAAAGGCGGCCGGAGTGCCACCCACCCCCCAGCCCGGCTCACCGTCGTCCCGTCCCCGTGGGCGCCCCGTCCACCGCTCCGCGCGCTCCGCGTCCGAACCGGGTTCGGGGCACGCGCTGCTGCGCCGGGTCGCCCACGGTGTCCGCCTCGCCCAGCACGGCCGGTTCGAGGACACCGTCTGCCTGCTCACCGACGCGCGCACCCGGCTCCGCGGGCACCCCATCACCGCTTCCGCCCCGGTCGTGCCCGGTGTGCTGGCCAACCTGGGCCTCGCCCAGATCCTGTGCGGACGCTACGGTCCCGCCGACGACGACCTGCGAGAGGCACGCGCCCTCGCCCAGGCACGGCGCCTGCCGCTGATGGACCTCGTCGTCCGGCAGAACCAGGGGTGTCTGGCGCTGCACCGCGGCGACGCCGTGTCGGCCATCGGAACCTTCGTCGACCTGCGCCACCGCCTGCCCGCCGACCGCCGGGACGCCCTGCACGTCGACCTCGCCGAAGCCCTGCTGGCCGAAGGGCTGGTGGAGGAGGCCGCGACCGCCCTCCACGAGGGGTCGTGGAGCGACGACGGCGCCGCCGCGCCCGCCGCACTCCTGGTCGAGGCGAAACTGCGCCTGCTCGACGGATCGCCGACCCGCGCGATCGAGCTCATCCGGTGCGTCCGGCGAGCGAACGGCGCGGGCTCCCTCTGGCACCGGCTCGCGGTCCGCCTGGAGCACATGGCCCACCGCGCCGCCCGAGCCCGTCCGAGCGGGCCCGCCGACCCGCTCGGCGCCCCGGGAACCGCGGGCAACGCCGACACACTCGTCACCCCCGGCCTCCTCGCCTCCACCAGCACCCTCGACACGACCGACATGCCCAGCCCCGCCAGCCCGCACGGTGCCGTTGCTCCGTCCGCAGCCGCTGGTACTCCCGGTGCTGCCGAGTCGGACGGTCCGGCCGAGGCCACTGGGACGCCAGGCATGGTCGGCGCGAGCGGGACGTGTGTGACCGATGCGGCTGATGCGGCGGGGCCGCTGGAGCGGGCCGGGGACGCCCTGGTCCTGCGCGCTCCACTGGCCGCGCCCGAGGCGCCCGTCCGCGACCGCGCCGCCCACCGCGCCCTGCGGGCCCTGGCCCGCGGCACGGTCCACGCGCCCGGTGCCTGGGCGGGCCCGGCCGCGGCCGACCCGCACGTCGTCCGGGCGGGTCTGGAGCGCGCGCTGCTGCACGGCGACGCCGCCACGGCCCTGGAGTGGGCGGATCTGGGCCGGACCTGGGCGGCGCCCCTGGTCCCGGGCCCCCACGCACCGCGCTCGGCGGCCCTGACCGCCCTGACCGAGCGCTACCGCGCCGCGCTGGCGCGGGGAACCGATCCGCGTGTCGGCGCGCGCCGGTGGGAGTCCGAGCGCTGGCGCGCCCTGTACGTCTCCGGACCGCCCGCGCGTCCGCACCGCACCTCGGTGCCCGTGGTCCCCGCCCTGATGGACCGCCTGGCGGGCCGGGCGTTCGTCCACCTGGTACGGGCGTCGGGTGACCTCGTCGCGATCGTCACGACGTCCGCGGGGGTGCGGGCACGGCCCCTGGGACCGTTCCGCCGGGCCGCGCGGGCCCTGGCCCGCTTCACCCACGAGGCACCGAACACCCACGGAGCGCCCACGCCCGCGGGCGACGCCGTCCACGGCCTGCTGGCGCCGGTCCTGTCACTGGTGGGCGACCGCGCGCTCGTCGTGGCCGCCGATCCCGCACTGGGCGACCCGCCCTGGGGCATGCTGCCCGCGCTGTGCGGACGCACACTGTCCCTGGTCCCCACCGCCCGATTCTGGGCCGAGCGGACCGCTCCCCCGCCGACGCCCCGCCGGGTCCTGCTCGTGGCCGGTACCGAACCCGCCGGCGCCGGAGCAGAGGTCGCCGACCTCGCCGGGCTGCACCCCGCGGCACGTGTCCTCACCGGCGCGCGGACCCGTCCCGAGGACGTGCTGGCGGGGTTCGGCCGCGCCGACCTCGTACACCTGGCCGCGCACGGCCGCGTCCCCGACGACGCCCCCCTCCTCGCGTCCGTGGAACTGCCGCAGGGCCCGCTGCTCGCCTGCGACCTGCGGGACGCCCCGGCGGCACCGGCCGTGGTCACCCTCTCGACCTGCTGGAGCGGGCGCGGTTTCGCCACCGCGCCCGGTCTGCCGTCGGGGTTCGTGGGCGCACTGCTCGCACGCGGTACCCGCACCGTGGTGGCCAGCCCCGTACCGGTCGAGGACGCCGCGACGGGCACGGCCATGCGCGCCTTCCACCGGGCGCTGGTGGCGGGAACACCGGTGCCCGAGGCGGTGGCCCTCCACCTCGGGCGGTCCGGCTTCTGCTGCTTCGGCGCCTGAACGCCGTCACTCGTGGACGCGAGCGGGCTACCAGCCCCGCTCGCGCCACTCGGCCAGGCTGGGACGCTCGGCACCGAGCGTGGTGTCCCGGCCGTGGCCGGGGTAGACCCAGGTGTCGTCGGACAACGGCCCGAACACCCGCTCCTCCACGTCCCCGAGCAGGGAGCGGAAGTCGGCGTCGGACCCGGTGCGGCCGACGCCGCCCGGGAAGAGGCTGTCGCCGGTGAACAGGTGGGTGCGCCCCCCGGGGTCGTCGTAGCGCAGCGCGATCGACCCGGGCGTGTGCCCCCGCAGGTGGATGACGGTGAGGGAGCAGTCCCCGACCGGAACGGTGTCCCCGTGGACCACGGGCTCGTCCACCGAGACCGGCAGCTCGTCACCGTCGTCGGGGTGGGCGACGGTGCGGGCGCCGGTCTGGCCGACGACCTCGGCGAGGGCCTGCCAGTGGTCCTGGTGACGGTGGGTGGTGACGACCCTGGTCAGGCCGTTCTCCCCGATCAGCTCCAGAACGCGGTCGGCCTCGGCCGCCGCGTCGATGAGCACGGCCTCACCCGTGGCTCTGCAGGTGAGGAGGTAGGCGTTGTTGTCCATCGGGCCGACGGCCAGCTTGGCGATCGTCAGGTGCGGTAGTTGTCGCAGGTCGGCAGGGCCGCCGACCCTCGTATCTCCGGAGTAGCTCACCAGACCATTGTGGCCCGACACGGGGCCCGTGTGCACCCGGGCCGCACATGTCGGACGCCCGGGTCACCGGGCGTCCGACGACCGGCCGCCCCGCGGCACGGAGGGCGACGACGCGGGACCGGCTACCGCGTCCAGCGCGGCGGACGCTTCTCGAAGAACGACGCCCGCCCCTCGGCCGCGTCCTCACCGCCGAAGAACTCCGCCGACAGCTCACCCATCCGCGTGAACGCCTCCTTGCGCCGGTCCGGCGCGGCCAGCGCCCCGGCCCCCAGCTCGCCCAGCAGTTCCTTGGTCCGCGAGAGCGCGCGCGGCGCCGACCCCCGCAGCCCCTGGAGCACCGCGTCCACGGCGTGTTCCATCTCGCGGTCCGGGACGGCCTGCGTGATGAGCCCCGCCTTGGCCGCCGCCGAGGCGTCGAACAGCTCGCCGGTCAGGAAGTACCGGCTCAGCTGGCGCGAATGCATCCGCGCGGACACCGGCACGGAGATGATCGCCGGGACCACCCCGATGCGCACCTCGGTGAACGCGAACGTGGCGCTCTTGGGCGCCAGGGCGATGTCGGCGGCGGCCACCAGGCCGATCCCGCCCGCCCGTGCCGCGCCGTTGAGCACCGCGATCACCGGTTTGGGTGCGCCCATGATCTGCTCGAAGATCTCGGGCAGCTCGGGTGCCGGCTCGATGTCCCGGCCCTCCAGGGCGGCACCGACCTCCTTCAGGTCCGCTCCGGCGCAGAACACCGGTCCGGTACCGGTGAGGACGACACCCCGCACCTCGTCGTCGGCCATCGCCTCGGACAGGGCCGCGGACAGCTCCGAGCGCAGGCGGGCCGACAGCGCGTTGCGGTTGCGCGGGGAGTCGAGGGTGACGGTGGCGATGGCCCGGTCGACGTCGAGACGGACCAGGGCACGATCGTCGGCGGGGGTCGGGGACGGGTGCTGCGTCATCGCAGGCTGCCTTTCTTCTGACGCGCTCGCGGGACCGCGGCGGACCTGTCGGCGCGCGCAGCGGTTCCTCGTCGTCGAACCGCCCCGCCGACGCACGTGCCGGCGGGCGAGGCCGCTTCCCGCGGAACCCTGTGCGCCCTCCGCAGACCCTCCGCGACCCGAGGGGCACGCGACGTGCCCGGCTTGTGGCCGGGTCCGTCTCGTTTGCGGCGGTGTTCACAAAACCGCTTCAACCTTAGACGGACGGGGAGCGGGGCACCACGGTCGCGCACGGCCGGTTCGTTAAGACCGTGTGACGGGCGGACGACCGCGGCCGGGTGGACGCGTGGGGCGACACGCCCTCACGCGGGCGGCCTCCGGGGCGGGCGGACGACGGAGGCCGGGGAGGCCTCCTCCCCGGCCCCGGTGTCGGGCGGGCTCAGCGGCGGGTGGTGGCCGTGGACAGCGAGTCGGCGAAGGTCAGCATCGCCGATACGGCGTCGGCACCGTCGGCGGCCTCGCTCACGCGCAGGGTGAGCGGCTCGGCGGTGATGGAGCCGGTGTAGCCGTGGTCGAGCTCGCAGGTCTCGTCCGCGCAGGCGGCCGGTTCGAGGTCGATGTTGGCGACCGCACCCCAGTTGACCGACAGGTTCACGCTCAGCACCAGCTCACTGGGCAGGCTCCCCGGCGTGTACTGGGCCGGGTTCGGCACGACCCTGGTCAGGGCCACGGACTGGATGTTGCCCAGTTGGATGCAGTCGGTGGTGGTCGAGGCGTGCGAGGTCCCGCCCGGTTCGGTGGGCGGATGCTCGTCGGTGTGGCACACCACCAGACGCGTCGCGGTCAACACCATCACCGTGATGTGCCGGCGCATCTCCATGGCCGGATCGAAGGTCGCCTCGTGGTGGACGATGAACGCCTCGGCACTCTCGTCGCCCAGAGCCGTGGCGACGGCGTCGATCACCAGCGCGGGGTAGTAGCCGCTCCGTTCGATCTCCAGCCGCCAGTCGGTGGACACGGCGCGTGTTTTCCTCATACCCCTATCCTGCCTCCTTCCCGTGACACTTCGCGACCGGGATGTGAAACGGGTCGACCAGTTCCTGATCAGAACGTCACCCCGCGCAGTCGTCGGGGCCCGGCGTCGGGGCGGACCTCGGGCGCCTCGCGCAGCCACATGCGGGCTCCCAGCACGTGCGCGCCCGTGGCGTTGACCAGAACCGGGTCCAGGTCCACGTACCCGATCTCGGGGAACGCCTCCACCAGGCGCGAGACCCGGATGAGCAGCTCCTCCAACGCCTCGACGTTGGGTTGTTCGGCCAGGGAGGTGGCCCCGGCGGGCAGCCCGAACAGCAGCGGCGCGGCCCGCACGGCGTGGATGAGGTCCGCGGCGTCCATGTCCGTCAGGGGCGCCAGGCGGAAGGCCCGGTCGTCCAGCAGTTCGGCGGTCACGTCGGCCAGGCCGAAGGAGACCACGGAGCCGAACGACTGGTTGTCGCCCGCGCGCACGACCGTGGGCACCCCGGGCGCGGCCATGCGCTGCACGACCAGCTCCGCCTCGGCGCCGAACCTGTCGTGCAGGGACAGGTAGGCGCTGCGGACGTCCTCGGGGGTGCGCAGGTCGGCCCGCACGAACGTGCCGCCGGCCCGCACCCGCAGGTCGGGGGCGTCGGCCTTGACGACCACCGGGTAGCCCAGTTCACCGGCCGCGACCACGGCCTCGTCGGCCGAGGAGACCGGCAGGTCGGGGTAGGCGGCGATGCCGTAGCTCGCCAGGAGGTCGCGGGCGTCCTCGCTGGAGACCGCCGTCTCCTCGTCGTAGCGGCGCTCCCCGCCGAACCACGCGATGTCCTGCCCCGAGCCCTGCGACTTGGCCAGGGCGCGGGAGATGGTGGAGCGGGCACGCGCCCGGTCGATGTCGGGCAGCTCGGGGTGCCGGCCCGGCTTGCGGTTGCGCCACTGGGCGTACCGGGTGGCGTGGGCGAGCGCGCGCACGGCGTCCTCGGGCGCGGGGTAGGAGGGCACCGAACCGCGCAGCGTCTCACCGTTCGCCCCGACCTGGCGGAGCACCTCGGGCAGCCCCTGGCGCGCCAGGTAGGTGGTGACGATGGGCTTGCCGGAGTCCTTGGCGCGGGCGCGCAGCACACGGGCGACGTCGTCGCCGATCGGCTGCAGGGCCGGGACGAAGACCACCACGACCGAGTGCACGTCCTCGGCGGCCAACATCGCCTCCAGCGCCCGGTCGAAGTCCTCCGCGGTGGCCTGGGGACCGAGGTTGACCGGCTCGTGGGGCTTGAGGCCCTGCCGGACCGCGGCGTCCTTGACGAGCAGCTCCAGGGAGTCGGAGTTGCCGATGACGCCCACCCGCGGCCCGTCGGGCAGCGGCTGGTAGGCGAACACCTGGGCGGCGTCGAACATCTGCGTGATGTCATCGACCCGCACCACGCCCGCCTGCTGGAAGAGGGAGGTGACGGCGTAGTCGGGCAGTGCCAGTCCGCCCGCGGCGTGCCCGGTGGGCGTGGTCTGCGCCGACCCGCCGCTGCGCACCGCCACGACCGGCTTCTGCTTGGCCAGGCGCCGGGCCAGGCGGACGAACTTGCGGGGGTTGCCCAGGGACTCCAGGTACTGCAGGACCACCTCGGTGGCCGGGTCCTCCTGCCAGTACTGGACCAGGTCGTTGCCGGACACGTCGGCGCGGTTGCCCGCGGAGACGAACGTGGACAGGCCCATGCCGCGCTCGGCGACGCGCTGGAGGATGGCGCGGCCCAGGGCGCCCGACTGGGAGAAGAAACCGATGGGGCCGTGCGGGGGCAGGTCCGGCGACAGGGTCGCGTTGAGCGACACCGCCGGGTCGCTGTTGGCGATCCCCAGGCAGTTGGGACCGACCACGCGCATGCCGGCGGCGCGCGCCGTACGCACCAGCTCGTCCTGGCGGGCCCGGCCCTCGGGGCCGATCTCGCCGAACCCGGAGCTGACCACGACCAGGCCGTGCACACCCTTCTCCGCGCACTGGTCCACGACCTCGGCGACCGCTTCGGCACGCACGGCCACGACGGCCAGGTCGACCTCGTCGGGGATGTCCAGCACCGAGGGGTAGGCGCGCACGCCGACGACCGCCTTGGCCTCGGGGTGCACCGGGTAGACCGGTCCCTGGAACTCGCCGGTGAGCAGGTTGCGCAGGGCGGTCTGGCCGATGGTGTGCGCCGTGCGGCTCGCGCCGATGACCGCGACCGACCGCGGGAAGAGCAGGCGCGCGATGGAACGCGACTCCGCGCGCTGTTCGCGGGCGCGCATGACCTCCGTGGAGTCGTCGGTGGGCTGCAGGTCCAGCGTGAGCCGGATGACGCCCTCGTCGAAGGTCTGCTGCGCGGTGTATCCGGCCTCGCGGAAGACGTTGATCATCCGCCGGTTCTCGGGCAGCACGTCGGCGATGAACCGGCGCACACCGCGTTCGCGCGCGGCCGCGCCGATGTGCTCCAGGAGCACGGAGGCCAGCCCGCGGCCCTGGTGCCCGTCCTCGACGACGAAGGCGACCTCCGCCTCCTCCGGCGCGACCTTGTCGTAGCGGACCACGGCCACGAGGGAGTCGGAGATGGTGGCCACCAGCGCGACGCGGTCCTCGTAGTCGACCGAGGTGAACCGGGTGACGTCGCGGTCGGAGAGTTTGGGGTAGGGCGCGAAGAACCTGTAGTAGATCGTCTCCGGTGAGAGCCGTGAGTGGAACTCGCGGAGCAGGTCGGCGTCGTCTGGAGTGATGGGGCGCAGGTGCGCGGTGCCTCCGTCGGTCAGGACGACGTCGGCTTCCCAGTGGTTCGGGTAGGACTGCACGACTGCGAGACTAGACGACGATGGGCCCTCTCAGGGGAACCCCGGCCCCACAGGGCGGGTGCGCGCGAGCCGATCGCGTCCCGCCGGAACGACGTCGCGCGTGTCCATCGCGCTGTCAGTTCGTTACACGCCGCTGACGCTTCACCTGTTAACGTCGTGCTGGCATGCAAGATCTCAACCCTCGGCGGTGGTTGGCGAAATGACTCGAGTGGTCGTCATCGGTGATCTGATGACCGATGCCGTCGCACGCGCGTTCCACCCTCTGGCCCGCGGCAGCGACACCCCCGCGTCGGTGACGATGTACGGCGGCGGGTCGGGCGCGAACATCGCGTCGTGGC